>NZ_CP146609.1:600000-900000 GCF_037094465.1 Pseudodesulfovibrio sp. 5S69 | reverse complement strand
GCAGATGTTTAGATACCTGTCGTTTGTCCGGCGGGGGTGCTGTGTTCCAGCCTGCGTTTGGATGTGAAAGCGTGCCGTTTGGAAATGAACGGCAGCGAAGTGTTTGGTGTTCCGGCATGTTAGTGCTTACTTAAGCGTTCATCAGTTTAGACTTCGTCAAAACTTATGAACGCGCCTTGTGTGCGTTTTACCTCCTATGCAATACTAAAGTAACCTACGGTTATGTATTAAGGATATCACGCCGGAAAATCGACGCGCAAGGGCATCACCCATTTTTCAAAAAAACATATCATAATATTGCCAATTAATTTATAATCTGCAATAATTATAAAGAAAAATTTGTACAATCATTTCAGCTTGTCACTTTTTCTGTCTATTCTCGACTCAATATTTAGAAGAACAGTTCTCATAACACCACAAAATCTGCAGCATGTACAACTATACGGGAGGCGGTATGAAGTCAGGAGTATCAAAATTCCAGCTTACAATTACAATTTTTTTTTTATTTTCTATCCTTGCTTTTGGAACTCAAGCAGAATCGTACAACAGAGAAGCTGACACACACCTCGACCGCGGGATAGCCAATTATAGACATGGCCAATATGAACATGCAATTCAAGAATGTGACAAGGCCATCAACATAGACCCGAAATTCGCATCCGCGTACTATAACCGAGGGAGGGCCTACTATGAGCTCGGCCAATATGAACGAGCAATTCAAGACTATGACAAAGCCATTAACTTAGGCCCAGAGTTTGCAGCAGCATACCAGCATCGCGGTTTAGTTTATCATGAACTTGGCCGATATGAACAAGCAATTCAAGACTATGACAAAGCCATCAACATAGACCCGAATTATGCATTTACGTATAGCTTCCGCGGGATTACTTACTATATTCTTGGCCAATATGAACGTGCAATTCAAGACCATAGCAAGGCCATTAATTTAGACCCAGAGAATGGAGAAGCGTATGACCTTCGCGGGGTCGTCTATGGAACCATTGGACGCTTTGATTTGGCTCTACAAGATTTTATAAAGGCTATCAACCTAGCTCCAAATGCACAGGCTCATTACAATCTAGGACTTCTTTATTTCCGACAAGATAAGTTCAAAAAATCCATATCAGAATTTGACAGGGCTATTCAACTGGACCCAAAACTTGCAAATGCATACCTCAATCGAGGGCTCGCAAAAATTGCTTTGGGGATGTCTACCACCAGTTGTCGAGACCTTGAAACGGCGTGTTCTCTTGGCGAATGCAAGGGATTAGAATTTTCACGTGCAGAGCGAATTTGCCATTAGTGCATGCTTGAAAAACACAACAATGGAAAGCCTTACAACAGTTTCGCGGTACAAATCACTCAAAGAAGATGACACGAAAAAGAACATATTTATCGCTATTATCATCATTTCTATCCTGAAAATATCCACAGTCGATTTTGCCGGATATAAGATCACTGTCGTCAACAATTCAAACACCAGCCTCGGAAATGAGTTCACCAATAATCTCACTAACTCCTTGAAGCGGTACAGACATGAGGTAAATCAATCTCAAACGCAGTACGCTGCATTTGTTGTAACCGGAATGAACGACCAGAATGTGATCATTTTTTTCAATTGTCTTCCTCCGTTTAGAAAAGTCAAAGTCCGCTTGTTTTAGATATATCAACACTGGGATCGGAAGCATACCATGGGGGCATAGAATATCAGAAAGCACAGATTGGTTTGCTCGAGAAGGGGTGGAAAACATGTTGGGCAGATAGCTGACTACAAGCGACGCGAAACAGCAAGCAACTCAAGTAGTTTGATACTCCTTGCTGAATCCGGGGCAAAATGCTAGGTCACTCTTCAAACAGGAAGAATATGCGAAAAAGTAATATTCAAACAAAATCAACATATTGCCACGACGCCGAAATCTGAAGAGTTGCGAATCTTCTCTTCGGCACCATTGAAATTTTCTCCTTACCCCACTTAAGTTGACAACATTTGCGAATAGCACTATAACTAATTGAAAAATTAACTTATTTTTGACTCGAGGTGTGTGAAGAAATATGTGATTCCCATTTCGAAATCACCGCAAGACCTCGAATAACACCAGCTTTCACCCAAAAGTAACCCCCTGCCATGTTTGAAAAACAAGGCAGGGGGCGGCTTTTTTGAAACGTGGTGGGTACTTTTAAGAATAGTCACACTCTTCGTGTGTTGCTTCCCGGTCTTTTCTTTGGTTTTTCAACGGCTTGCAGGCTGACGCCTGCAAGCCGTTTTGTGTGTAAGTCGCATGTGTGAAGTTGTCAGGCAACCTTGTCATCATCCTTGCGGCTTTCCCGTTCGTAAACGTCCATGGCGTCGCGTTCCACGTCACGGAGTTTTTCCAGATAGATCTCCGTGCTCCGCCGGTCCGCGTGGACAAGGTTGTGCCCGACGCTCGGGAGCGGTGGAAGGTGTCGTCGTCGACCTCGGCCTTCAGGCAGGGCTTCCGGAGCATGGAATACCGGCCCTGCTTCCGCTCAGAGCGAATACTGGTATTTGACCGTGATGGTGATGGTCCAGGACCGGCCCTTGAGGATGGCGGGACGCTTGACGTTGCCGCTGGCGGACCTGATGGCCTCCCGGGCCGCGGCGTCGAGCCTGGGGTCGCCCGATGAGTGGAGCATGACAATGTCGGAGAAGGTGTCGTCCGGGCGGATGCGGAACCGGTAGCGGACATTGCCGATCAGGTCGTCGAGGTCGCTGCCCGGCGGGCGTCTGCGGTGCTCCACGGCGCTGTGGACCTGGGCTAGGAATTTCTTCAGGGCCTGCTGGCGGAGGCGTCTGGCCGCGTCCGCATGGTCGGTTTTTTCCTGCTCGTCGGCCCCCCACTGATCCAGGGAAAGGCCGATGGTCCCCGGGGTGGCCACCGAGAGATCGAAGTTCACCGGGACGACGACGGTCTCGCCCGAAGGGACCGGAGCCTGATGCCAGTGCTGTTCCAGCAACAGCCAGTGCAGGCACAGGGAGATGACCAGGCAGGTCCAGATCGTCTGCCGGGGGGTCACTGCTCCGTGCCGCCTGTTTCGTTGTGGCGGGTGTCGGTCGCTATGATCAGGTTGTTGAACCCGGTCTTGCGCACCATGTCGACGATCCGCACGAAACGCTCGACCCGCGCTCGGGGCGCGGATTTGAGCAGGATGTGGTCCGGTTGCAGGGCAACGGGCCGGTCAAAGGTGTTTTGCAGAAGGTGGGTCAGATCGTTCAGGGTGATCGGCGCGGTATCGCAGAGGATATCGCCGTTTTCCCTGAGTTCGATTTCCATGGACCTGCCGGTCACGGCCCGGGCGGTCTCGGCATAGGGCAGCTCGATGTCCACCCCCTTGGCCGTGAAGACCGCGGAGACCACGAAGAAGATCAGCAGGATGAAGACGACGTCCAGCAGCGGGGTGATGTCCGGCGAGGCGGGCCTGGGGGCGTTGCTCTTAAAGTTGATCATGGCTCCGTATCCGGGACGGGGATCAGGCGCGCCGCGTGCTGCATGGCATGGGCGATCTTGTCGTATTCACGGCAGAACCAGCGGTGGGCCAGTACGGCCGGGATGGCGATGCACAGCCCGGCAGCCGTGGTCAGCAGGGCCTGCCAGATGCCCCCGGCCAGAACGGTGATGTCCACGTCCGCCGCCGACGCCAGCCGGGAAAAGGCGTTGATCATGCCCAGCACCGTCCCCAGCAGCCCCATGAGCGGGGCCGTGGCCGCGGCCGTGGACAGGAAGTCGAGCCGGGCGTTGAACCCGAACAGGATCTCGTCCCCGGCGGCCTGGATGGCCGCCTCGCGATGCGCCCTGTCCGGGGAGAAGCAAGCCGCGAAAAAGGCGGTAAAGGCCGGGGCCGTTTCCTCCACGCTGCCGAGGGCGGCCGCCCTGCCCTGCGTGCGGAAGGTTTCGAGCAGGGTGTCCAGCGCCTGCGCGGAGGGAAAGCGGCGGGTGGTGAAGACCACGAGGCGGTCCAGGATCACGGCCAGGGCCGCCACGGACAGAATGAGCAGCGGCCACATCATGAAGCCGCCCTGTTGCAGAAGACTCATGCGTTCGCTCCTTGCAGTCCTTGCAATTGGGGGAGGTCGGCAAGATCCTTGCCGATGGCCACCAGGAAGCCCTCCTGGTCGAAGTCGTCGCCCAAGGAGGAGAGCTCGTGGCGGCCGCACACATACTGGACCACCACGGGCTGCGGAGCGTCCACCAGGCGGACTATCCCCTTGAGCCGGAACACGGACTCGGGCAGGTCGTCCAGGGCCTTCAGGAGTCGGCCGCGGTCAAGGGCGGACGGAAAGAGAAACCGCTGCGAGGTGAAGCCCTCGTGGGAGTGATCGTGGCGGTGCGCGTGGGGCATGGCGGGCAGCGAACACGGGCGCTGCTCGAACGGGTCCGTGTCATAGAGGCGGCCGGGATTGACGCCGCCGAATGCCGTCTCCACCAGCACGGCGCGGCGGTTCAGTTCGCGGAGCGTCGCGCGCAGGGCCGCCAGCTCGTCCTCACCCGCCAGGTCGCACTTGTTCAGCAGGATGGTGTCCGCCGCCGCGACCTGGTCGCGGGCTATCTCGTGCCCGGCGAGCAGCTTCGGTGCGTTGGCCGCGTCCACCAGGGTGGTCACCGAGTCCAGGCGCACCAGGGGGCGCAACTCTTCAAGCTCGTTAAGAATATTGAAAGGATTGGCCAGCCCGGTGGCTTCGAGCACGATGACCTTGGGGGAGAACCGGGCCTTGAGCCGTTCGATGCCTTTGGAGAGGTTGCCCGCCAGGGTGCAGCAGACGCACCCCTCGTCCAGCTCCACGATGGAGTCGTCGCCCTCCAGCAGCCTGCCGTCCACGCCCGTCTGGCCGATCTCGTTCTGGATGATGGCGACCAATTCGTCGCGGGACGAGTGGTATTCCAGCAACTGGTTGAGGAAGGTGGTTTTCCCGGAACCGAGGAACCCGCTGAGCACGATCAGGCCGGGGCGGCCGTCAAAGGCCGGGGCATAGGCCTGGTCCAGGGAGAGCGCGCGCAGGTCGTGGGTCTTCCAGAACAGGGCGTCGTCTAGCGGGGGCGGCAGCGTGTCCCTGGAGGCGGGCCCGGCGGCCGTCCGGCACCGGGCCGGGGAGAACGCGGCCACGGCGGCCGGTGTTTCCGGGTCGCCCCAGCAGAGCAGGTCGGTGATCCGCTCGATGCCGTCGTCCAGACGCGACCGCCCGCCCGCGCCATCGAAGACGATGCCGTGGTCCGCGACGACCGCGCGCCCGACCCGGCACGGCGGCTCTTCCAGGCTCCGGGTCACGGCCGCGCCCAGCAGCAACAGAAAATCCAGTCCGAGGGCATGGGCCGGGAAGTCCTCCTCGGCCTCGCCGGGGCGGATGACCCATTGGTTGTCCGGGGTCCGCACGCCGTCCCTGGCGACGCTCAGTTTCCGGCTCAACGCGCCGCATTGCAGGAGCAGTCCGGTCTCCTCCGGGGCGAGGCAGGCCGACAGCCCGCCCATGCGGAAGGGGGCCGGCCATTCGCCCATGGCCGTGAAGCGGCGGACGGTTTCGAGATAGTCCGGCCGGACCGCGGCCAGGTTCGCGGCCAGGGACATGGACTCCAGCAGCGGTTCGTCGGCCGCCGGGAAATAGTACAGCCCGAGATGGGCGTGCTGTCCCCGGTCATCCGTCCAGGTCTTTTCCGTGGCCAGCCCGAAGACGCCCGGCCGGGAGCGGAGCCTCAACGTCCAGCCCTGGGGCGCCCTGGGGCACACGGCCATGCCCTTCCAGCCGACCAGCCGTTTGAACTCCCGGTACTGGCAGGCCGCCAGCAGGCAGTTGGTCAGCATTCCGGGCAGGTCGACCCGTCTGTTCGGGCGGTGTTGATTCGGCAGTACGGCGGTGAGTTGCATGGCGGTACCTCGTTTGGGGGCGGCCCGGCCCGCCGTAACGGCGGACCGGGCCTGATGGGGATGGGGTTGCACGGATATTTTCTGGGTGTCGGCCAACCGGTTTCACGTCCGGCGGATCACCCGTTCGCACATCCTGTTGTCGTTTTCGTCCGGACCGGTCAGCAGCCGAAGCTGATCTTGTCTCCATTGCCGAGATAGTCCTTGGAGGCCGAGCGGAAGCGGGCGGTCCCGCGCACCACCGGATAACCGGACTCGATGAACTTCTTGGCCGTCAGGTGGCCGGTGCAGTGGTTGCAGCCGATGCGCTCGAAGCCCCATTGGCCGAGCGAGATGACCAGGTCGTCGTATTTGGGGTCCCAGTCCTCGAAGGGGGAGATGTGGAGCCCGCCGTATATGCCGTAAAACCGGTCGTTGTCGTACTTGAGATTGGCGTGGGCGAAGTCCGCGAACTTGAGGATGCCCTGGTGGCAGCAGCCGGAGATGAGCAGCAGCCCCTTGTCTTTGATGTTGAAGGCCAGCGAGGTCTCGCCGAACACGCGGTTGATGATGGGCACGTCGAACTTGAGCAGCGCCATGCCCGGGATGATCTCGGTGATGGGCTTGTCCACGACGGTCATCTCGCCCTTGTAGCCGCAGTCCTTGATGTACTGGAGGCCCTCCTTGTAGAAGCCGTCGTGCACGTACAGGGGGATGCGGTTGTCGTATTTGACCGTGACCGGCAGGCCCCAGAAGTGGTCCCAGTGCTCATGGGAGATGAACAGGGCCTCGATCTGCTGCTCTTCGAGCATCTTGTCGATGCCCTCGCGCTTGAAGCTGTTCTCCATCCACTCGTAGGACCAACCGGTGTCCAGCAGGTACTTGTGGATCGTGCCGTCCAGGGCCTCGACCTCCAGCAGGCAGGAATAGCCGCCCGGGTTCTCCGGGTGCAGGGCCAGCTTCTTCTGGATCTCCCAGGCCTTTTGCAGGTCGTTGGGCAGAAGCTCCTTGATGGAGCCGATGCCCTCGTCGTAGGAGCCCTTGGCCGAGCCCTTGCCGTTGGCGAACGGGGCCCAGTTCAGGGTGTACTGGTTGACCAGCAGGCCCCCGGCCTCGTGGATGTCGCCGATCAGGTGGGCGTTGTTGAACCAACTCGTCTCGGAAATGTTGGTCACCCGGACGCTGCGGCAGGCGCCGAAGTCCTGCATCTTTCTTTCGATCTTGGGCAGCCGGTTGTACGCCGAGGAGGTGTAGGAGTACACGCCCATGCTGGCGAACGCGCCGACGACCAGGCCGGTGGCGGCGCCCTTCACGAAGTCGCGCCTGCTGATGCTTTTCTTCTCGTTGCTCATAATATTCTCCTTGTTCCCCGCTTACTTGATGATGGTGAAGTTGTCGCCGATCCAGGGCAGGATGCTGATGAGGGCGAAGTAGAACAGCACACCGACGCACAACCCCACGGCGAGCCCCTTGGCCAGGCCCGGCGTCCACTTGACGTCATGGGCCACGACCTCTTCCTTGATCTCCTCAAGCTCGACCTCGGTCTTGGGCACGGCCTTCCAGCCCGGCCAGCCGTCCATGAACCAGAAGTTGATCAGGAAGATGTTGATCAGCCAGATCATCGGGATCATGGGGAACTGCTGGGGATGGGAAAAGCCCTTCTGGGTTCCCAGGAACAGATGGGAGGTCTTGTAGTAGATGATGTAGACCACGGCTGCCATGGCGGCACTCAACAGGGTGCGGATGCAGACGTTGACCGGCCGGCTGAACTTGGTCGGCCAGTTGTTGCAGTAGAAGGCCAGGTACAGGGAGGGCACGAGCCAGAAGATGGCCATCTCGCCGACGTGCAGCCAGCGCCAGTCCGGGGCCATCAGGCGGCGGGTGCCGCGGATGGTCTCGCCCCAGACCAGATCCTGCGCGTAGTACAGGAAGAAGCACAGGCACACGGCGATGGCGATGATGCCGAAGAAGGAGGTGGTCCTGCGCAGGGCGTTGTTCTTGATCAGGTTGAAGGGGTAGCGTTCCCATATGGTCTCGAAGAGCCAGACCACCACGGTGCAGCACATGATCCAGGCGATGTGGAAGTTGCCGGAGACCGTGTTGGCGAATTGCTCCCAGTACGGCGGACAGATGGCCGTGAACTTCTGCCAGGGGTAGAAGAGGATGGCCATGTGCGAATGCATGGTCAGGAAGTAGACGATCATGCTCAGGAAGAAGGTGACCACGGCGATGGTGATGCCGCGGGCGGGCTGGTCCAGCTTCTGCCAGGGCGCGTTTTCGCAGGCCACCACCCAGCTCGGCGAGAGCCAGGAGGCGATGGCCGCGAACATCATGATCGCCTCGGCCGCGTATTCAATGGAATAGAAGTCGGTGATGCCCATGGCTTCGAGCCTGGCCGGGTCGAAGTAGGCGATGCCGAAGTTGCCGAGGATCTCGACGAAGAAGCCCTTGATGAGGATGACCATGGCCGCCACGCTGACGAGCGTGAGTACCGCACCCTTGATCAAGGGATGCGTGTTTTTGAGCCAGGACCGCTTGAACGGCCAGAAATCGAAAATGTAGGCGACCCAGATGAAGAGGATGAGGAGCCAGCGGCAGACCATGTACCCCACATAGGGAGTATACATGCGCATGAGCCCGCGCGGGTCCTGGAATATCCACCAGGTGGCGTAGAAAAAAGCCAGTATGACGATCGTGTTCACCAGCGCGGGGATAGGCCCGCTCCAGCGTTTGACCAGCTTCCGACTCTCAAGGTAGCTGACACTACTGTTATTCATTTTACACTCCTACCCAAGTTGGCCGGTCGGGGGTGATCGGTCCCCGAGCCGTAACTCTGCTTGTTACAATGTTGTTGTGGGGGCAGATTTCGAAATCAGGGTTTCCAGTTGTTCAGGGGTGACGGTAGCCGGATCGATGCCCATGGCCATGGCGCGAAGGAAAAGCTCCTTTTCCGTCATGGGCGTGGTCGTTTCCGTTGATTGTGCAGTGCCCCGGGGCTGCTCCCCGGCCTGGCCGCCGAAGGGCATCAATCGGCTGAAAAATTCTCTTCGTTTCATCGTGCAACCCGACCTGCGGTTCGAGCGGGGGAATCAGTATTCGGGCGAGACCAGCCGACGCAGGGCCTGGACGCACTCCTTGGCCAACTGCTCGGCGCTGTCCGCCTGACCGCCCTTGAGCGCGTTGAACAGCTCGACATGGTAGGCGAACAGGGAGTCCACCTGCACCTCGGCGAGCCCTCCCCCGCTGTTCGAGAGGGTGGCGGAGGCCATGCCCAGCTCCTTGAGGAACAGCGTGAGATAGTCGTTGGACGCGATTTCGGCCAGGGCGAGATAGAAATAGATGAAGCGGTGCCCGATGGTCGGCAGGTCCGAGTTGACGATGGTCTGGCCGATGTCGGCCGTGGCCCGCTCCAGCCTGGCAATGTCCGAGGCCGAGAGCTTGCCCGCCCGGGAGCGGGCCAGGCCGGGCGCGATCAGGCTCAACGCCTCGATCAGTTGGCGGAAGGCGGCCGCGTTCGTGCGGACGCGCAGGCTCTCCCAGTTCAGGCGGCCCTCCAGGCTCTTCAGGTAGCAGCCGCTCTTCTCCCGGATTTCGAGATAGCCCATGGATTCGAGATTGCAGAGGGCCTCGCGCACGGTGTTCCGGCTCGTTTCGAACATGGCGGCCAGTCGGCGCTCCCCGGGCAGCTTGTCGCCGACGGCAAAGGTTCCGCCGTTGAGCATGTCCACCATCTTACGGCAAATAATAGGACGCTGTGTTGTTGTTTGCATATCTGGTCCAACCAGTTTTGGGTTACAACTTTCGCTTGCCTGTTCTAAAACAGCATTACGGCTTCAAAAATGTAGATGGCAAGGGTAAACACGAATAAATGCCCAAAACTGGTCCAACCAGATTGGGGAACACGAAATCGAAAGGCGTGCCCGGTTTCGGGAACCGCCTTAATTTTCTATGGAATTATGGGAAAGGCCGACAGACCGCGAAGAACGCAAAAAAACCCGACACCTGCCCCTGTTACGGGACGGAGACGGTCGGACGGGCCGAGGTGGTTGGACCAAAATCAGCGCTTCCGGGCCAGGCAGCGTTCCAGATTGACGAGGAACTCCTGGTGCAGTGCCTTCAGCGGAGCGTCGGAGTCCGGATCGTAGCCGTCGGGCTCGGTCGAGCAGAAGATCAGCACGTAGGTCAACTCGCCGTCGGTGAAAAACGGCTGGGCGTAATAGGAGCGGATGCCGTGGGGGATGAACAGGGCCCAGTCGATGGCCTTGATGCTCTTGGATGTTTCCGCCACCACGTGACTGGGCTGATTGAAGCGCAGGATGCTTTCCGCGATGGATCCCTCGTAGGGATGCGCGAGTTCCTCGGGGTCCTTGTCGAACGGAGCGCCCACGCCGGTGACCGACACGACGTTCCTGCTGATGAAGATGCGCGACAGCAGCAGGCCGTCGGTGGGGGATTTCTCGGGAAGGGCCTTGAGCAGGGCCTTGAGCAGCGTCTTGACGGAGGCGCAGCGCCGTAGCGAGGCCTTGGAGAACCCCGGAGACACGATGTCGTTGCCCCGCACGGGCAACCCCTCGCAGGCCGTGCAGTTGTTGTGGTGGTACAAGGTCACCCAGAGGAGATTGTCCTCCTGGCGCGCAACCGCCTGGATGTGGGCGGTACAGAGATGACTCCGGCCCTGTGCGTCGGTTATGAGCAGGTCGCCGTTCCAGTGGTCCGAAAAGATGAGCTCCTCGTAGATCTGGTACAGGGCGGTGTCTGGATTGTCCCGCAGCAGATCCTGCAGGGTCAGGCGCGACAGGGCCTGTTCGTCGTGCCCCAGGAGTTGCCGGGCGGCTTGGTTGGCCAGATGGACGGTCCGGTCCACGAAACGGATCAGCAGGACGGGGGCGTCCACCAAGTCGATTTTGTCCGCCAGCTTGGGGCTCCCGGAGGCCTTGAGAATGGCCTCCGCATGGACGGAGATGTCCATGAGAAGCCCCAGGGAGCAACGCGGGTAGGCCGGATCGGGCATGCTCATCAGCTTGAACCACTTCATCCGCCCGGATTCCGTGCGCACCCGGAACGAACAAGCCGTTTTCCTGCGGCTGAGGATCAACTGATGGCAGGAACAGAATTGCTGCCGGTCTTCGGAGAGGACGACCTCCTGGGGGACCTGCGGATTCTGCAGCATGGCCCTAATCCGTTCGCCCTCGGGAGAGGCCGCGTATTTGTTCAGGAAGGTGATCTCGTTGCTGACCACGTCAATTCGCCAGACAATGCCGGGAAGTTCTTCAAAATACTTGGCCAGTATTTTTTCTTCGAACTGGTTGTCCGTTTTTGCACTGGAATCCGGCATGCGTGTCCTTCGTCGAGATATGGAGATGTTGCTGGGCAGCCCGAGTCTTAACGCACTTTGAGAACGGTTGGCAAATAGCGTCTGGGTTGGCCCCACCACTGTGCACAACATGCAGGAAAAGCGGGAATATGTTGCGGGCGCTCTTCCGGATGACGACACCGGGTTCATCCATGGCGGGCCCGGTCTCCGGACGTCAGACGGCTCAAGTCGGTCGCATCCTCGGCAGGATGCCCGACCTGTTCCTCGATGGTCCGGGAAGGGAGTTCGGCTTCGGTGGCGGGGTCACGAGGTTTCAGTGTGAAAAAGTGTGGATTTTATGGCGTCACGATGAATGGGGGGATAGGCCTGGTTTTTTAATTGGCCGCGTGTCTTCCACGTGTCATTTCCAATGGGGACTATCATTTTCGTGATGAATGTGGTGCTGTTAACCAATTGAAATAAATTCCGGTGGGTTGTTCGCGCCCTTTCACGCCGTTAACAGGGGTTCAAATCCCCTTGGGGACGCCAAGGAAATACAAGGCCTTACGCACACCGCGTAAGGCCTTTTCCTTTCCACGTGTCACCCGCAAGTGTCATTTTTCCGGACTCGGCCTCCGACCGCATCGACCAATGCTGCATCCAGGGCATCCACGGCACCGGTGGTCTTCTTCGTCCGGAGGATGTAGCGCTGGGTCGTGGCGATGGACTTGTGCCGAAGCAGATGCTTCACTTCCATGATGGTCGCACCGTTGTCGATAGCCACTCGGGCCGCCAGGTGACGGATGCCATGAAAGCCGAACGGCTTCACCCCGGCTTCGGCGCACAACCGCTTCAGCCACCGATTGTTCGGGTCCAGAAGACCGTTGAACCGATTGCCGAAGACCAGATCCTCGGCGCCGGACACCAGCTTCCATTCGGCCAGCTTGGCTCGAAGCCCTGCGGACATGGGGAGCTCATCGAATTCCGCGTTTCCGCTTCGCCGCTTCCTTGTCCAGTAGCCGACAAGCCCTGATCCGAAGTCGACCTCGCTCCACTTGAGTTTCCAAAGCTCGCTCCTGCGCGGCGCGGTATGGAAGGCCAGCAACAGCAGTTGCCTACGACGAGGTCCCGCCAGGTGCACCACCTTGCGGAAATCGTCCAGCGGCGGGACGTAGCGCGGGTGGCGATCCTCGGGGAACCTGTCCACATGCTGGAAGGGATTGTCCCTGTCCAGATTGAGGTACTTGATTCCCCACACCCAGGCAGCGGCGAGATTCTTGCGATCCTTGTTCGCCGAATTCCCGGTTACCGTCCTGGAGACCATGGCCAGATGCTCCAGAGCCACGTGAAGACTGATTCGCCCAACCAGCGACCGGTCGTCCCTGAGGAAAGCCCCCAGCCGCTGGAAAGCCAACCGTTTTTCGTTGTAGGTCTTCCGGCACATCGTGGCCTCGACGTGATCGAGGTAACGATTCGCCCATTCCGTCACGGTCAGAGCCCGGCCAATCACATCGGCCTTGGCAGGGTTTCTCTGGTCGGCCACCTTCAATGCCTTGACGGTTTCGCCTTCCCAATCCCCTGCCTGTCTCTTGGTTTCAAAGAACTTCGTGCGCCTGATGATCGGACCATGTGTCGGGGTGAAACGCACCACACCCCTCCACCGTTTTCCTTCCTTGTAGGGCATATTTTCTCCTGCAGGAAAGGTCGCTTACCATCATTGAAGTTACCAAATGCCATGACGATCCGTCAAATCGGACCGGCTTCCGCCTTCGTCCGAGATTGGCGCCTTTTCTGCATGGCCGAGCTGTCCCCTGGCGATGTACGCCTTGAGCAGCTCATGGTGAAATCGGATGCCCCGTTTACCGATCCGAAAAGCCCCCAGCGCGGCAAGCATGGCCGGAGTCCTGACCAGGCTTTCCGAACAATTCAGAATTCGGGCGACATCCTTGACCTTCAATGCGTTCGACATGCGACCTAAACCAAAGGGTTAAACACCTGTCCCGCTGCGGGACTCCCAGCCAACCCTTAAGTCTGATCACACCGGCACCTTTGACCTCAAGGAATCGAGATAGGGTATTTTCACTTTTTTCGATGAGTCGCTCATGAGGGGCGAAAGTCCTCCCCGCCCATCGGCCACAAGCCGACGGGCGGGGAGGACGGTTACCTGAAGATGAATCGCTCAGGCGATTCATCTTCAGGTAACCTCACGCCCAAAAAGGGAAGCCCCACCGAAAAGGGCGGGGCTTCTTCTAACGGGAACTGCCAAGGTAGGCATCGGATACGTCACGGCGGCCAGGGGAATGGCCTGCAGTGACTTCGATGTCGTCACGGGCTTCGGCGTCGAGCCGGGGCCATTCGTCCCCAGCCGTGTCCCGCGCGGTCTTTTGGAAGGCTTCCACGGATTCGTGCTGGTTGGGCGGCTGGAAACCCGTGTGCTCGACGTACATGCGATGAAACCGCTCATGACGGTTGCTGTGCAGCGTCCACCCGCTTTCCTTCTTGGTGAAGCCGCAAAGCCTAGCCGCGTAGGACAGCTTTTCCTGCCATTTGTCGCCCATCCCGCTCGGCATGAGATTATGAATCCCCGGCCTGTCGGATTGACTGACGTATGGCAGAGCTCTCTCAAGAGCATCCTGCTGCCGATCGGAGAGATTGTGCAGCGTCCTAGGGCGCCCACCCTTCGAGCCATACTGGATGTGAAGAGTGCGGGCTTCCTTGTCCCAATCGTTGATCAGATCGACTTTCGCCGATTCTTCTCGTCGGAGCCCCAGTTCGTACTGAAGTCGGATCTGAGCGGCACACCGGGGACCGTGCTCATATGAGGATTCAGCTTCCAGTTTGGCGATTGCCCCCAAGACAAATTCAGGGGCAACCGCCTTGCTGTTGGCGTTGGCAATGGTCCCGCGTTTCACGCCGAACACGTCGTTGGTCGGGCTGATGCGGGTGTTGCCGTAAGTTTCGCACAGGTGACGGGCTGCCGAAAAAATTTCAGCTATGCGCCCGTCACCCACGCCCTGTTCTTTCATCTTGGCGGCCACGGCCGCAAAATGCTTGTTGGAAATGTTGGTCCATTTGCGGACTCCAAACCCGGCTTCACGCAACCGGCCTGCGAAGGCTTTGGCATTCTGCCGGATTCTGTGCTGTTTCGAGCGCGGGCCGGACAGGGTTGCCCTGTTCGCGCCCAGTACCAGACTGATGGATTTCATATGGATCTCCTTCCTGAAGTTCGGGGCAGCGCCCCGGGACAAAGCAGATCGGACCTTCCCCGCTTGCCGGGAAATGACCTGCCTATGGCGCGAATGCGCCACACAACAACCGACACGGAACAAATCAATGTCCATTTCCCACAGAAGGAAAAATCCTGAGAATCCATTCAATAAGGGGTGCCACCACGCAAGCTCATTTGTCCTGCGCATAAGCGATGGCCGTGGGGGAATTACGACAACGGCAGATTTCTAGATACCTGTCGTTTGTCCGGCGGGGTGCTGTGTTTCAGCCTGGCGTTAGGATGTGAAAGTGTGCCGTTTGGAAATGAACGGCAGCGAAGTGTTAGATGTTACGGCGTGTTAGTGCCTACTTAAGCGTTCATCAGTTTAGACTTCGTCAAAACTTATGAACGCGCCTTAGGTGCGTCATACCTCCTTTTGGTGACCAATTTATCCGGTGGATATGCCCTACCATATGACGCCACGAAACCTTCGCGCAAGCTCCGGCGGCACGATTTCTTTCCCTCCCGCCGATTTTCCACGAGCGTGACGCAAGCAGCCGCCGGAGCAAGGCCAGGCCCTTCGGGCACCCGGCGAGCCGGGCGGCCTTGCCCCGACGGCTTTGCTTGCGTCGTGATTACCGCAGGCGACGGCGAGAGGGATGGCGGGTTCGACTCCGGCTCAAGGGATATCCTCAGGTCCCTGCTCACGCATCCACCCCAAAAAAGCAACAAATCCCTTGCTGCTGATTATCAACTTATTTATTAACAGTGTTAAACAACTAGTTGCTTAACACTGTTAACAAGGTGGTTGATTAACCATGGCCGAAGATGACGACGTTGACCTCACCCCTGTGAAGACCCCGGAACAATTGTTGAAAGAAGAAGTCGGGCTTTATCTGAAGATTGTCCGGGAGAATCGGCACAAGCCCCTCAGATGGGTCGCCCAGAAATTGGGGTGCTCCAGCTCGTTCATATCCCAGATCGAAAAGGGGGACGCTTCGATTCCACTGGATCGGGTACTCGACTTCTCCCTTGCCTATGACCTTCCTGTTCCGGAGTTCGTTCGAATCGTTCTCGTCACCATGCACAACGACACGTATAGAGCGCTGATGAGCATACTGGAGAATGACCCGGAAATGGCTAATGCCGCCAACAGTTGCCACACGATTGCAAATCCCAAAGAACGAGCCAAGCGGCGCAAAGCTCTCAACCCTGGGCTGAGTTCAAAATCGCTTCAACGAATGCGGGAATTCATCTTGGAAAACCAAAAGCCGACGTATGGAAAGCCGGTGGCAGGTGATTCGTGATTGATTTACGGAAACAAGACCATCTGGGGGTAACCTCGTCGATCCGAAGACGGCGACATCCACAACGATGATGCGTTCCTTTTTTTGGAGAATTGTCCTTCCCACCGGTACGAGGCCATAATCACCGACCCGCCTTTCGAGATCGGTATCGCCGGCAAGGATTGGGATTGCAAAAAGCTTCGGATCGACGTTCTAGCCTACCAATTCCATCGCGTTCTGAAACCTGGCGGCAATGTCTTTGTGTTCTGCTCGGATTTCCAATTCGGCGATTGGTATCGAGAGCTTTCCCGCTATTTTACCAAGTTGCGCAAATATGCCTGGTGCAAACCGGATTCACGAGGCACCAACAAGGGGATGTTTCAGGAGAGCTTCGAACTCGGGCTGCATGTGTGCTCAGAAAATTCATATTTCGACAAGGAAGGCCGCTATAAAAATTATGTGGTCGCTGGAAAAACATCAGGGAATGAACGGATGATGCCTGACCCCGATGAGGAATGGTCAACCAAGAAGGGCGAAAAGACCCTTCACCCAACGCAAAAAAAATTGTCGGTAATTGAGACTCTGGTTACCGCATTGAGCAAAGAAGACGACACCATTCTTGATCCCTTTGCCGGCACCGGGACGCTTGGGGTCGCAGCCAAAAATTTGGGCAGAAAATTCGAGATGGTCGAGTACGGCTTCCGAAACCACATTGCGGCATGGGACAGGATTCTAGGGGAAGAGTGAGTCCCTTTTGTCTTTACCCGCAAATGCCAATTCAACGTGCGGCGCAACGTCTCTTAAGAGTCCAGTTTATTTTAAGCAGACTTCAAGGGGGGTGGCTCCCAGAAAAGCCCTTGTAGTCTTGTATAATACAAATCGAGGAAACCATCGGCAGGAGGTCATCAGTCAACGTGAAGCACCACGGCGGAACAATTAAACAATGCCCATGCACAGTCTCCAACATTTAATTCAAAGGGTGAGCTTGGGGAGGAAGTGACAAGGGCGCATATTTCAGTTGTTTCAGAAATCTTGACGATATATTCCGTGTTGACCTCTCCATTGGTTATTCTGGTCACCACTCCCCTGAGTCTGTTTTCCGTGCTGCATTTCGGAGATGCTTCACCGCCATGCAAGATTACCAGCGGAGCCTTTACCTCGGCTGTGATCAATCTGCCTAAGCTCAAGCCAAGCCGCTCCAAACTGTCATTCGTGATTACGGTGATGATGGAGTTCCCTTCTAGGGTTTCCATAACGACGCGTGTTTGTATGTCGCCCCTCAAGATTTCTGACACTTTTCCAAAAAAACTATTTCGTGCGCTTGTTTTGCGGCCGGATTCCTTTTCCAGAAAACGCTGAGCAACAGCTTGAATTTCATCCTTGGAGAACGCGACATAGGACGAGGTGAGATTGGGGGTGGAGTGCCCCAGCATCATCTGCACAGCGGGCAAGGGGATGTTGCTTTGCATCAACTCCACGCCTCTCGCCTTGCGGATGGCTTCCGGACCGCCCAGCCGCTTTGGAAACCCACATTCCAAAGCCCGTTCATAAAATTTGCGCCGAACAAAACCAGGGTCCAAATCAAGCAGTCTTTCTGACTCCTTGTGAGATTTCAAGGTTTCGATCTTCCCCCTGATCTCGTCGGCAAGAGATCGTGAAATATGAACTTCCCTCGGTTCCGCTCTCTCATTCCCATTCGAACGAAAAATCACCAGATGGCGAGCCCAATCGAGATCGGTATGTATGTTGATCGATAATACTTCGCTCAACTTTGCGCCCGTATACCTGACCAGAAGGAAAATGAGCAAAACGCTTAGTCTGGACAAACGAACATCGTCGCGTTTTGATTTTCCAGCCCACTCCCGGAAAGAATCCTCCAATCGATTCAGTTGGGAGTGGCTCAGGCACTCCTCTCCTTCCGCAATGGAAAGAATCCGTCCATCATCACTTCGGTTGAAACCTGTCATTACTAAGAGCCTTTGATTGCTGAGAGTTGCTGCTTGCCCCTGAAAATACCATGGCAGCTTGAAGAAAGCCCGACGATAATCATTCGACCTCGCTCACATTGGTATTGACTTGCCGAAACTTTACTGTCACGAATATAGACACTTCCGTGACTGTTGACAAATGTTATCACAAAAAGGCGGTCGATTCCATGTACTTCCAAACTGCTGATATCGAAGTCGCGCTCTGGATTCCACCTTTTGTGGCGTTCGTCATTTCTTTTTTCACCTCAATGGGCGGCGTTTCCGGTGCCTTTCTGCTCTTGCCGTTTCAGATGTCCTTCATCGGGTATACGAATCCATCCGTCAGCGCCACCAACCAGGTGTTCAATGTCGTTGCCATCCCAAGCGGAGTATATCGTTACTGGCGCGAGGGGCGAATGGTGTGGCCGCTGACATGGATCGTCGTCCTCGGCACGCTGCCAGGTGTCTTTATCGGCGCCATGGTCAGGGTGCATTATTTGCCGGACCCGAAGCATTTCAAGCTGTTTACCGCCTGTGTGCTCCTATATATCGGGTTTAAAATGGTGAGGGACGTGCTGGGGAACTCAAATGGCGGGGCCAAGAGGGAAAGCGAAGCACGCTTTCGGGAAATGGTCAAACGAAACACTAGTCCGAAGGGGGCGGCGCCCGCGCCCGCCACGACAGTCACTTGTTTCAATCTAAAGCGACTCGGGTTCACGTTCTACGGGGAAGCCTATGACGTTTCATTCTGGGGAATTTTTCTTCTCAGTTTCATTGTCGGCATAGTGGGGGGGATTTACGGGATAGGAGGGGGATCAATAATCGCCCCGTTCTTTATTACTTTTTTCGAGCTTCCAGTCTATATCGTCGCAGGTGCCGCACTGATGGGAACCTTTGTCACATCGGTTGCAGGCGTCGCTTTTTACCAAGCCATCGCACCTTTCTACCCAAACCTTTCCGTGGCTCCCGACTGGCTGTTGGGAATACTGTTCGGAGCGGGAGGAATGGCGGGGATGTATCTTGGGGCTCGATGCCAAAAGTTTGTGCCAGCCAAGGCCATCAAGTGGATGCTGTCTGGCGTCATGGTGTTTACTGCGATCAAATACATTCTAAACTTTTTTGGATATTGACCAATATAAACCGGCAATCCGTTTCTCCCCGGGAGGCGATGCTATGTGTACAAAGAGAAACGCTGACAGACATTCTCAAGCAAATTGGCGAAAGCCACGATCCCGATCACATTCGGCGGCTTCTTGAAGAAATTAATGCATGCAACAAATGCCCGGAGAACCATCTGTGCCAGGATGGTCAAAAGTCGGATTGCCGTTGTCATCTAAGTTTTCAGATTGAGCTTAAGAATTACATCTATGCGATGACAAACAAAAAGTAGTATAACCTGTTGCGGTAGAACACGATGCAATTAAGTGCCCACCACATTTAAAATGTGAGGGAACTGAATTTTCTGAAACATGGCGACGCCTTTTTCAAGGCTCCTTCTATATTTCATCTAGTAGTTGAGAATCCTGTCTGCCTTTATCATTTCCGCATACAGGAATTTCAGGCTGGACAACTTGACGTATTCGCTTTCATCCACACCGTGGATGCTCAGGCACTTCCCTCAGGCTACCAGCACGCCCTCACTCAGGGCGAACATCTTCGCCTGTTCGGCGATCGGGAATGTATCCGAATCGCCCGCATACAAATCAACGGCGCTGGCGTTCAGGAACAACGTGACGTCCTCGCCCTCATTCAACAGGAAGTTGCCGAAACGGACAGTGTTCCATTTCACTTCCGGGTCGTTGCTGGAAAGAATGATCAAGACTTGTATAGAGACTCCTTCTATTTGACATTGCCTAAGTATAGATTATTTCCATTCCAAGTTGAACAAAAACCTCGGCGAGACCATTGTTGGGAATGGTGGACTTTACACCATTTTTAAATAAGTATATGCATAGATTCTTTATCACATCGAGGAACCAATGGTCAATTTTGAAAAACAAGCCAGTATGTTCAAAGTCCTCTCGGTCGGCACTCGCATACGGATACTGGAGCTGCTGAAAGGCGGCCCTTTGTGCGTAAACGCCTTGGCGAAGAGGCTGGGCGTCACTCCTTCAGCCGTATCCCAGAACCTGCGCATCCTGAGGGATGCGGACCTCGTTGTTGCGGACAAGCAGGGCTATTTCGTGCATTACGGGATTAACCGGCAGACCATGACGGAATTGCGGTCCCTCGCGAACGGGGTGTTCAGCATGCCAAATTTGTTGTGAAATGGTATGAATAGACAGCCTGTGGAGAAACCCGCAACTCGTGCCGAAAGATTGCCTGGGAAGCAATTCGTTCGGGACCCGCAGATATTCCGAAGCCGGCGCGACTCGACTTTTCCCGATCAACAGATTGAAGCGATACACCAGCCAGGGTGGGCGCTCGGAGTCCCCCGGCCAGCTGCGAACAATCGCCTGAACACATCGTCAAGGACCGCATATGAGCCTACCCGTTGTCTTGCTTGCAGGCGTATTTTTCATCTCACTCCTGCTGACCATGGTCGGTCTCGGCGGCGGGCTTGTCTTCTCGCCGCTGTTCGTGCTTCTGGGCATGGCGAAGGGCGAGGCGGCCGCCGCATCCCTGTTCCTGAACCTCACGGCTGCGGGATCGGCGGCGTACGCCTATTCGCGAAAGGGGATGGTCGATTTCTCCCTTTCGATCCCGCTGATCCTGTTTTCCGCAGCGGCCGCGCCGATCGGCGCTTACCTGAACACCCGGATCGAAACGAAACCGTTCCTGATGATCATGGCCGTCATTCTCTTTCTGGCGGCGGTGCGCATGCTGTTTTCGCCCAAGGGCGACGACCGGACGGTGGAGCGGGCAAGAACAACCAAAATTATCGGCGGGGCGATTATCGGCGCGGTCATCGGCCTGATGGCCGGGTTGCTGGGAATCGGAGGCGGGGTCTTCATCGTCCCCTTGCTTATCTTCTTCTTGAAAATTCCGACCAAGACGGCTGCCGCTTCATCCACCTTCATCGTCTGCTTTTCCTCACTCACCGGCTTCCTGGGATACGCATCCATGGGGGAGGTCGATTGGTATTTCCTGTTACCTGCGGCGGTGGTCGCCTTTCTCGGCGGTCAGGCCGGAGCGAGGCTGATGAGTACCAGGCTGACGGGCCGGACGGTCAGGCTCCTGTTCAGCCTGCTCCTGTTCGGATTGTGCGCCAAGCTGTTACATCAGGGTTTTTATGGGGTTTGATGAATACGCCGAAACAGATCAAAACAAGAATCGGTTCGGGAGGTCCATCCTGATGATGAACGAAGCAATAGCGGTCGAAGGCCTGAGCAAGCGGTTTGAAGGAGTGCAGGCCGTGGACGGCGTGTCATTCGCCGTGGAGCGGGGAGAGCTGTTCGGATTTCTCGGGCCGAACGGGGCTGGAAAGACCACGACCATCAACATGCTCACCGGGTTGGCCCGCCCGGATTCCGGGAACATTCGACTCTGCGGCGTCGATTGCACCCAAAACCCGAGGGTCGCCCAGCACCTGATCGGCGTTGTCCCCGACGAGAGCAACCTCTACCCCGAGCTGACCGGGTTCGAGAACCTGTGTTTCTGCGCATCGCTGTATGGCATCCGGAAGGACGAGCGCCGGGAGCAGGCAAAGGCGCTGTTGCGCGATTTCGATCTCGTCAAGGCTGCCGACCGAAAGTTCGGCGGGTACTCCAAGGGGATGAAGCGGAAGCTCACCATCGCGGCGGGCATCATCCACCGGCCGGACATCCTGTTTCTCGACGAACCCACCACGGGCATCGACGTGGCCAGCGGACGCCAGATACGCCAGCTCGTGGCCGACCTGCATCAGGCCGGGACGACCATCTTCCTGACCACCCACTACATCGAGGAGGCCGAACGGCTCTGCGACCGCATCGCCTTCATCGTTGCCGGGCGCATCGTCGGCGTTGACTCGGTGGAACACCTGATCCAGCCCCTGCAAGGACGGCATGTCCTCGAAATCACCTGCCAGGAGGCCTTGACGGAAAAGGTTCGTGAAGGGTTGAGCCAGGCCTTCCCCTCGCTGGTTATCTCGCCCCCCGAGCAACAGTCGATCCGTGTGGAATCGGACTCCCCCGTGCATGTGGGGCCGTTGGTGCGCCGAATCGAGGAACAGGGATTCACGGTCACGGAAGCGCGTCGGATACGCCTCTCGCTTGAGGATGTTTTCGTGCAGATAACGGGCATAGAATCCGGTGCCATGCATCACGAGAAGGAGATGAAGGGGGGAAAGAAATGAACAAGCTGATCGCCTTCTGGAATATCTTGGCAAAAGACATGCGCACCTACTATCTGAAACCGCCGAACGTGAGCTGGGGCATCATCTTCCCCCTGGCGTGGACAGCCATGTTCTTCATCCGCTCCGGGAGCGGGCTGGAAAGCATTCCGCAGCTACTCCCCGGCGTGGTGGCCATCTCCATCCTGTTCGGCACCACCTCCATGCTCGCGGTCACGGTGACCTTCGAGAAGAAAAACCGCTCCTTCGAACGGCTGTTGCTGGCACCCATGTCATTTGAGCTCCTGATGCTTGCCAAGACGAGCGGGGCGATCTTTTTCGGCGTGTGCAACGCCTTTGTACCCGTGATCATGGCCCTGTTCCTGACCGACCTCGCCCAGATCGCCTGGGCGCAGTTCATCCCCGCAGTGATCCTCATCGCGGTGGCCTCCACGTTCCAGGGACTGTTCATCGCGGTGGCCGTCAGCGAGGTGTTCGAGGCGCAGACCTTTTCCAACTTCTTCCGTTTTCCCATGATCTTCCTGTGCGGGCTCTTCTTCCCCATCGAGAGGCTGCCCGCCCTGCTCCAGCCCGTGTCCTACGTACTGCCCCTGACTTACGGGGCCGACGTCCTGCATGGTGCTGTCCATGGCGGCCACATTCTGCCATGGTATCTGGACTTGCCTGTACTCGGCCTGTTCTGTGCGGCGCTGTTCTGGGCGAGCCTTCGAAACATCCGGAGGCGGTGGATTGCCTGATAGGTCCCGATCGCAACTCCCGGACGAAGTCCTGTTGGAGGCCTCGGGCAACGGGGACCGGCAGGCCTTCGGGGAACTCGTCCGACGCCACCAGTCCTGGGCCTGGGGCGTTGCCTGCCGTTTTCTCGGCTCCGGGAACGATGCCGAAGACATCGTCCAGGCCGCCTTCATCAGGCTGCTCGGCGCGTCTGGCCGCTATCGCCGTACCGCGCGTTTCAAGACCTTCTTCCACGTCATCATCTCCCGGCTCTGCCTGGATCATGCCAAAAGAAAAAAAACGGAACAGGCGGACGACTATCCGGAATTGGCCGATTCGTCTCCCGGGCAGGAGGAGGCGTTGATAATGAACCAGAACGCGGCCCGCGTGCGCCGGGCATTGGACGCTCTCCCTCCCAGGCCTCGCATGGCCG
This sequence comes from Pseudodesulfovibrio sp. 5S69, assembly GCF_037094465.1. Taxonomy (NCBI): domain Bacteria; kingdom Pseudomonadati; phylum Thermodesulfobacteriota; class Desulfovibrionia; order Desulfovibrionales; family Desulfovibrionaceae; genus Pseudodesulfovibrio; species Pseudodesulfovibrio methanolicus. Next base: position 876,973 of record NZ_CP146609.1, on the reverse strand, counting down.
TCGTGCTTCGGTACTATGAAGGGCTCGGTTATGATGAAATGGCCGTTGTTCTTGAAACGTCACGGAAGGGCGTCGAGCGGCTGCTGTCCAGGGGACGCGAGGCCTTGCGGGATAAACTGGGATCACGATGAACTTTTTTCGGTCTAAGCCGGGGGTTTTCCGGACTTGGATCGTTTAATGGAAATGAGGTCGACACACATGCATTGCCGAAATTGCCATACACGTCTTTCCGCCTACCTGGACGGGGAACTGCCCGAACGGGAGATGCGGGATATGGAACGTCATCTGGACGGGTGTGCGTCATGCCGGGAGCGTCTTGCCGGGTTGGAGGCATTGGATGCGCCTCTTGCTTCCCTGAGCATTCCGGAGATGCCGGGCGATCTGGGATACCGGATCATGGCCCGGGCTTCGCGGGAGTATTTCGACACCCCGAAAAAGGGAGGCTTCCGGGTGATCGCCCGCAGGTGGCTGGGGTCGACGGCCACGGCGTCAGCCTTGGCGGCAGGCCTGCTTCTGGGCGGCCTGCTCGGGTGGAACAGCCACGGCAATCCGGTTTCGGAACGGACTATGATGCAGACGGAGAAAACGGTCTTCGCGTCCCTGAGCGCCGCTCCCGGCGGGTCGATCGAAGCCGCAGTGCTGGCCGGATTCAGCGACGGGGGGGAGGTTGTAAACCATGCATTATTTGAAGCGGTCTTTGCTGGCCCTGTCGGTAGGATTGAACGTCGCTTTCATCCTGTTCTGGGGGATGCAGCATTTTTCCGGGCAGAATCAGACACCGCTGGAAAAGTCCCGCCCTTCTGGTGACCAGTTTTTTGCAGCGAGGTATGAAGGCGTGCAGGTGACTCCCGAACAATGGAAGGCACTGGAGCCCTATGCCTTGGCCTTCAAGACCAACACCGACCGCATCCGCCGGGAAACGATGCAGTTGCGAAAGCAGTTGCTTGAGTTGCTGGACAAACCCGTTGCCGATGAAGAGGTGATCCGAGTCATTCAGCAAAAGATTCTTGCGAACCAGGGCGACATGAAAGACGAGGTTCTTCGTCTCCTGCTCCATGAGAAAAGCGTGTTGCGGCCGGATCAGTTTTCCGGGTTGATCCAGGCGATTCGGGATTACGGAGGCCGCAGGCCCGGATTTGGGATAATGACCGGAGGAAAACCGGAACGGGATTAACGGCATGGCCGGGGAATGCCCTTGGGCCATGCATACAGGAGAAAACCATGTCGCTGATCGAACTGAACGGCATTTCGAAAAAATACCTGACGGGGGAGGTCGAAACCGAAGCCCTGAAACAGGTCACCGTCTCTATCGAGAAAGGGAAACTCGTCACGTTCGTCGGGCCTTCGGGCAGCGGCAAGACCACGCTGCTGAACATCATCGGCTGCATGGACAAGCCGTCGTCCGGGGAGGTCCGGGTGACCGGCGCCAGGGTGGACACACTGGGCAAGAAGGAGGCGGCGAATTTTCGCGGCAAGCATCTCGGCTTCATCTTCCAGTCGTTCAATCTCATCCCGGTCCTGAGCGTGTATGAGAACATAGAGTACCCTCTGCTCATGATCACCAGGACTTCGGCGAGCGAACGGCGGGAACGCGTGATGGCCGTTCTGGAGGCCGTCGGCATGACGGACCAGAAGGACAAGCGGCCGGACCAGATTTCGGGCGGACAGAAACAGCGCGTGGCCGTGGCCCGGGCGCTGGTGACCAACCCGGAGGTGGTGCTGGCGGATGAGCCCACCGCCAACCTCGACCATGATACGGCCCACAAGATCATCGATCTGATGAAAAAGATGCGGGACACCTACGGGACCACCTTCGTCTTCTCCACCCACGACCCGCGCATCGTCGAACACGCCGATGTGGTGCACGGCATTGAGGACGGCAGGCTGCTTGCCGGAAATCCGCTTATCCAGGGAGGCAACGACCATGCTTAACATATTCAAGATCGCCCTGCGCAATCTGGCGCGCTACAAACGGCGTACCGCCCTCACTTCCCTGCTCATCGTCATCGGCGTGTGCATGGTGGTCATGTTCTCGGGCCTCGCCGGATCGTTCAAGTCCATGATGATCGGCATCATCACGGATTCGGTTATCGGGCACATGCAAATCCATCGCAAAGGCTATTTTTCATCCATCGACACCATGCCCCTCAACCTGAACATGAAGGGGCAGGCGTACAAGAAAATCGCGGAAACCCTCGACGCCACCCCCGGCGTGGAGGCGTATGCGCCCAGGCTGAAGCTCGGCGCGGTCCTCAGCAACTATATGGAAAGCACCAACGTCAGGCTTTCGGCCATCGACCCGAAACGGGAAATGGCCGTCTGCACGGCATTGGCCGGCAGGATGAAGCAGGGAGCCCCCGGCTCCGGCGAAGACCTGCTCGAAAAGGGTCAGGTCGTCATTCCCGAAAAGGTGGCCAAGAGCCTGGGGATGAAGCCCGGCGACTCCGTGGTGCTGGTCGCCACCAACAAGGACGGCTCGGTAAACGGCATGGAATTTCAGCTTGCCGGAATCATCGAAGACCTCATGGGACCGGGCGGAAAAGACGCCTACATGCACATCGAGGACGCCCGCAGCCTCCTGCGCACCGAACCGGGCGAGGTCACCGAGATCGTGGTCAGGGTTTCCAGCTTCAACAAGCTGAAGTCCATCGCCGGGTCGCTCACGGCAACGCTTGGCGGATTCACGAACAAGAAGGGGCAGCCCGCCTTCGAGCTGCACACCTGGGACAAGCTGTCGCCGTTCTCCAATATCGCGAACATGATCGACCTGATGCTGGTCACGGTGAAGATCGTCATGGTCGCCATCGTCCTCATCAGCGTGCTCAACGTGATGCTGATGTCGGTCTTCGAGCGTGTGCGGGAAATCGGGACCATCGCCGCCATGGGAACCTCCCCCGGAACGATCATGTCGCTTTTCGTGGCCGAGGGCGTGCTCCTGGGCGTGCTGGGGACGGCGCTCGGCCTGATCCTGGGCGTGGGCGGTCTGCTGGCCTTCAAGGCGGCTGGAGTGGCCTTCTCCTTCGGGCGGATGGATAACCTAATCGTGCGTCCGGACATCAACCCCGGCGAAATGCTCTTCCTGTCGGCCATCGTCCTGGTGGCCTCCGCCCTGGCGGCGCTGCAACCCGCGTGGAAGGCAAGCCGGATGGAACCCGTCGATGCGCTCGGCCACGTATAACCGCATGAGGATACCGCACATGTACTCTTTGAAATATGTCCTGTTCGTTGCTGCCGTCTGCCTTGTTTTTGGCGGCGGCAATCAGGCTTCCGCCATGGATGCAGGGGAAGTGCTCCTGGCCGTGGACCGCAACCTGGCCCCGGTCAGCTACGAATCCTACCGCAAGCTCATCAACATCGAGCCGGACGGGAGCAAAAGGGAATATGTCCTCTACACCATCAAGAAAGGCCAGGACATGGTGGCCTCCGTCTTCCTGGAGCCTTCCAGCGACAAGGGGCGCGGGACCTTGCGCCTAGGCGACAACATGTGGCTCCACATTCCGAGCGTGGCCAAACCGGTCAGGATAACCAGCCTCCAATCGGTGACGGGTGGCATCTTCAACAATGCCGATATCATGCGCCTAGACTATAGTGCCGAATATACGCCCGAATCCTTGGAGGAAAGCGGTGACGCCTATTTGCTTCGCCTGAAGGCGAAGACCAACGAGGTTGCCTATGACAGGCTGGAGATGCTGGTGGCCAAGGACCGGTTGGTTCCGACGGAGATCAAGTGTCTCGCGGCGTCCGGGATGCTGATCAAAACCCTGCATTTCAAGAAGATGACCGACTTCGGCGACGGATTCGTCCGCCCGGCCATTGTCGAGACGGACAGCCCGCTCCACAAGGGGTACCTCTCGGTGATGATCTTCGCCCGGATGAAGGCCAGGGACTTCTCGGATGAAGTCTTCACCCTCAACTACCTGCCGCGGATAGAAACCCTTCGTCAGTGATGGCGGGAAGCAGAATGATGAAAGCCGGTACATGGCTCGGGCCGTTCTTCTGCTTGGCGCTCATCCTGGCTGCCTCGGCTTCGGCCCTTGCCCAGGATGAGCCCCTGTACGATGCGGATTTTGATATTCCCGCGATGGAAGAAAAGCTCTTCGAGTTCTGGGGGCAGGCCGAGCTTCGGATGTACGAACGTCTTATGAATAGGAATTCTGCGGTGTACGAGCAACGCTTCTTCGATTCCCCGAAGGACGAACTCCAGGCGGACATGCTGTTCCAGATCAAGCCCGAAATGTCCCTGAAATACGAGACGTTCGGATTCTATGCCCGTCCACGTGCCGACGTCGGGTGGAGCCAGTTGCCCCTGTCGGCGGCCAGCGAGCCTGACGAGCCGTCGGAACGCTTTTTCAAGGAAGACAAGCATTGGGCCGGTCAAGTCATGCTCGAGGAAGGCGTGGCCTCCTGGAGGCCGGACCCCCGGTTCACGCTGGAGGCCGGGAAAAAGGTCCTCAAATGGGGCAAGGGATATGCTTGGAACCCCGTGAGCTTCGCCAGCCGTCCGAAGGATGTGGACGACCCGGACCAGAGCCGCGAGGGCTACGTCATGGGCGTCGCCGATGCGATCTTCAGCTTCGACGGCCCGTTGCAGACATTGGCGTTCACCCCGGTGGTCGTCCCCGTATGGGAGCGGGTGAACACGGGGCTGGCAACGGACGAAAGCGTTCTCTACGGGAGCAAACTCTACTTCCTGCTGGCCGATGTGGACCTAGACGTCATGGCCATGGGCGGCGACCATTACGATACGTCCCTCGGCATCGACTTCGCCACGAATATCACCGACAATTTCGCCATCCACGGCGAAACGGCGGTCCGGTTGGGCCATGAGCAGACTGTTTTCAATAGTGACGGGACCAGCAGCATCCACGAACACGACGCCTGGAGCTTCCTCCTGGGCGCACGCTACCTGACCGAGGACGAGACGACCTATCTCCTTGAATACTATCACAACGGAGAGGGGTATACCGCCTCGCAACTGAAAACCTACTACGATTACGTGCACACGGCCTACGACACCTATCAGGCCACGGGGAACGCCGCCGACCTGAACAAAAGCAAAAAGGTATCGTCCGATTACAACCGGAGCAGCGTCGGGCAGGACTACCTGTATTTCCGAGTCTCCCAAAAGGAGCCTTTCAACATCCTCTATCTGACGACAACGGCGACCGTCATCATGAACCTCGGGGACCGAAGCCTCTCCCTCAACCCCGAAGCGTCCTACATGCTCACGTCCAACTTCGAATTGAGGCCCCGGCTCATCCTGCCGCTCGGTTCCTCCGACACCGAGTTCGGCAACAAGCTCAACGCAGCCAGGGGCGAACTCCGGTGCGTGTACTATTTCTGAGTCGAACACCGAACGATTGGGCGAGCACCAATTCCTCCCGCTTCTCCTTCCGGCAAATTTTGCGTGTCACCCAAGTGTCATTTTCAGCGGCAACTATGGTTTTTGTGGTAAATATGGCGTTTTCAACCCATTGAAATAACGGAAGTAAGCGACCTTCCGGTTGATTGTTTACGGCCTTTCACGCCGTCAACACCGGCCTGGATGAGACTGCTCCTTGCTCCATAACGCCATGAAATGGCCGTGGTGACAGGGGCTTAACTTATCACTATAATCTGCTAGAATAAAACGACATTCTGCTTAGCGCATGTGTAAAAAGACGTGTAAAAGCGTTTCCGAAATCACCGCAAATCATCTGGGATCACCATTGATCACCCAAAAGCAACCCCCTGCCATGTTTGAAAAACAAGGCAGGGGGCGGCTTTTTAGAAACGTGGTGGGTACTTTTAAGAATCCCCTGTTCGCTTCGCTCAGGTGCGTGCGGTCGCGGAAGGACGAGACGCGAACGCCTTCCGCCGTTTTCTCTGCCTCGAATCGCGGATGTTTTTTAAAGAGGACAAAAGGGAGAAGGACGCCCTCCCGCACCCGTAAGCCCCTGCCGAAGGCACACAAAAAGCTTTGAGGGGGGGAGTCCAGAGGGGGAAACTTTCTCGAAAGTTTCCCCCTCTGGCCGATCGCTGCTGTCCTCATCCGTAGGGCTCAAAGACTCGCCAACCGCTGAAGGCCCGGAGGCATTCCTACTCTTCCAACCCCGGCAACAAGGCCTGTTCCGCGCCTTCGAGGCGGAGCAGGGCTTTTTTCATGGCGATGCCGCCCGAGGCGGAGAAGCCGGTCATGGCGCCGGCCGCGCCGACCACGCGATGGCAGGGATAGAGGACCGGGAACGGGTTGGCTCCCATGGCCCGGCCCACGGCCTGCGCGCCCCTGGGGCGGCCGAGCACGGCGGCCATCTGGCCGTAGGTCCGGGTGGTCCCCGGCGGGATGTGGCGCAGCTCCTCGATGGCGGCCTTCTGAAATTCGCTCATACCTGAAAAATCGAACGGCAGGTCCGGCCAGTCCGGAGCCTGGCGGGCCTCGTAGCGCAGCAGGGCCGCCTTGAGTCCCACACCGGCTGCGGACAGAGGATCGGACTCGCGCACGTCCCCGGCCCAGGCCACCTCGATGCGGCGGACCAGTCCGTCCCGCCAATCCAGACGCAGGCCGAATCGGCCGCTGCGCACCCATTCGCCGAAGGTCCCGGTCATCGCCCCTCCCCGTTTTCCGGGTCGAACCACTCGGGCGGGCCGTCCTCCGCCCCGTTCAACTTGCCCTGCCAGATGTCGCGCTCTACGAAGTGGGCACGGACGGCATTGTGCACCCGGCGCATGTTGCCCGCCCAGGCCGGAACGACCAGTTCGCCCTGGGCCGGGTTGCCGTTCAATCGGTGGATGACAACGCGCGGATCAAGGCGCATGATCGCCTCGCCCAGCCAGTCCAGGTACTCCGCCTGGGTGAGCGGGACGTAGCGCCCCTCGTCGAACCAGCGGGACAGGCGCGTGCCCCGGCAGACGTAGACGTTGTGGAACTTGATCCCGCCCACCGGGAGCGCGTCGACGAAGGCCACGGTGTCGAGCAGTTCGGCGAGCCCCTCGCGGCCGTCCGGCGCGGGCAACCCGGCCATGACGTGGGCCACCACGGTCAGTCCGCGCTCGGCGGCGGCCCGCGCGGCCCCGGCGAACGCGGCGGCGTCGTGGCCCCGGTTGATGTGAGCAAGCGTCGCGTCGCTGGCCGATTGCAGGCCGAGCTCCAGAAAGACCTCGGCCAGGCCGAGCCGTTCGCGGCTTGCGGCGAGCAGGTCGAGCTTTTCCTCGTCCAGGCAGTCGGGCCGGGTGCCGAGCGCCAGGCAGGTCAGGCCGGGCAGGGAGCCGAGTCCGTCCAGGGCGGCGGCCAGTTTGGCGGCCGGCCCGTGGGTGTTGGAATAGGATTGGAGATAGGCGGTAAATCGGGACAGACCGTGTTTCTTCACATGAATGTCACGCCAGAAATCCCATTGTTCCCGTATGGATAGTCCCCGGCGGAGCAGGCCCGACCCCGAGCCCTGCGGGTTGCAGAACACGCACCCTTCCCGGGACAGGGTTCCGTCCCGGTTGGGGCATGAAAAACCGGCGTCCAGGGGGATCTTCTGGACCCGTTCGCCGAACCGTCGGCGGAGGTAGGCGGACAGTCGATGGATGCGGACCATGATTTTTTTTAGAAAAACTTGAGAAAAAAATGGCAAACCAGTGCTGGCATATTGCTAGACCCGGTTTCATTTGGTACGAATCTGCAGTTCATATTGTACGCTAGCGCACTTCCCGCCCATTGGAAAGCGCGTTTCACGCATAGGTTTCTGACACATTTCGAATTTCGAACGGGGGGTACATGGGTAACCTGCTCAACAGAATCATCGGCTCATTCTCCAATGACCTGGCCATAGACCTGGGCACGGCCAACACCCTGGTCTATGTCAAGGGCAAGGGCGTCATGCTCTCGGAGCCGTCGGTGGTGGCGGTCAAAAAGGATTCGCGGGGCGGCAAGACCGTTCTCGCCGTGGGCGCCGAGGCCAAGAAGATGCTCGGCCGCACGCCCGGCAACATCGTGGCCATCCGGCCCATGAAGGACGGCGTCATCGCCGACTTCGAGGTCACCGAGGCCATGCTCCGGCACTTCATCTCCAAGGTCCACAACTCCCGCCGCCTGGTCCGGCCGCGGATCATGATCTGCGTGCCCACGGGCATCACCCAGGTCGAGAAGCGGGCGGTCAAGGAATCGGCGCAATCCGCCGGGGCCCGCGAGGTCTACCTCATCGAGGAGCCGATGGCCGCGGCCATCGGCGCAAACCTGCCGATCACCGAACCGACCTCGAACATGATCGTGGACATCGGCGGCGGCACCACCGAGATCGCCGTCATCTCTTTGTCCGGCATCGTCTATGCGCGAAGCGTGCGCATCGGCGGCGACAAGATGGACGAGGCGATCATGCAGCACGTCAAGCGCAAGTACAACATGCTCATCGGCGAATCCACGGCCGAGCAGATCAAGATCCACATCGGGTCCGCCTATCCGCTCGGAGACGAGGAGCCGATCATGGAAGTCAAAGGCCGCGACCTGGTCACCGGCATCCCCCAGAACCGTCCCATCACCGCCGAAGAGGTCCGCGAGGCCATCTCCGAGCAGGTCGAGGGCATCGTCCAGGGCGTGCGCATCGCGCTGGAGCAGACCCCGCCCGAACTGGCGGCGGACATCGTCGACCGGGGCATCGTCCTGACCGGCGGCGGCGCGCTCCTCAAGGGGCTCGACCAGTTGTTGCAGCACGAGACCCAGCTGCCCATCACGGTGGTGGAGGACCCGCTCACCGCGGTCGTGCTCGGCTCGGGCAAGGCGCTCGACAATATCGACCTGTACAAGGACATCACCACCGACTAACGGACGATATGGCCAAACAACGGTTATCCGAAAGCGCACGATTGCCCGAAGCCGCAATTGTGCGCTTTCATAAGTTTGCGGGGAAGGACGCATGAGAGGACTCAAGAAGATCGCCATCCTCATCGTGGCCTGTCTTTTCGTGTACCTGTCCCTGTTCACCTGGAACCTGCGCACCGGCCACCTGGACGCCCTGTCCTCCCACACCGGGCTGGACATCTCCGGCATCATCCTCAAGCCCGGCATCTGGGTCGCGGAGCAGGTCTCCGGCTTCTGGCACCGCTACATCTACCTGGTGGGACTGAAGCAGGACAACGACGCGCTCCGGGCCGAGGCCGCCGACCTGCGGCGGACCAACATGCTCATGGGCGCGCAGGCCCGGTCCGCCGCCCGCCTGGAAGCCCTGCTCGGCTTCCGCGCCCCCGAGAAGTGGACCTTTTCCGGGGCCCGGGTCATCGGCCAGCGCATGGGCCCGGCGGGCGCGCTCGACACCGTGGTCGTGGACAAGGGCAAGGCGTCCGGCGTGACCGACGACATGCCCGTGGCCTCCCTCCAGGGGCTGGTCGGGCGCATCCTGCGTTCGGGCGCGGCCACCTCCACGGTCCTGCTCCTGACCGACCCCAACTCCCGCATCGCGGTCATCGGGGCCAACAACCGCTCGCCCGGCATGCTCTCGGGCCAAGGGTACGGCGAGCCGCTGCAACTGCGCTACGTCAACCAGAACGCGCCCGTGGATCCCGGCGAGCTGCTGCTCTCCTCCGGGCTGTCCGGCATCTACCCCAAGGGACTGCCCGTGGCCAGGGTGACCAAGATCAGGCGGTCCGACATTTCCCTGTTCCTGACGGTCCAGGCCGAGCCCCTGGTGGACGTGGCCGGACTCGAAGAGGTCCTGCTCCTCAGCCGCGAGCCTGAGGCCGCCGTGGAGGCCGGGACCGGCGATACGGCCGCGCCCGAAGCCCCGGCCAGGCCCGAATCCGGGAAGGAGGAGGCAAGCGGTGCTGCCGACCAATAGCGCCCTGGCCGTGCTCTGGTGGGGTGCCTACACCGTCTTCGGCGTATGGGCCCAGCGGACAGTGCCGGGCATCGACGTCTTCGCCCCGGCCCTGATCGTCTCCCTCCAGGAGGAGAACGGGCAGCGCACCTCGGTGCTGGCCGTGATCTGGATTCTGCTGATCGAGGGCACGGGCAACCTGCCCTTCGGCTACGGCCTGGCCTGGTACGGGCTGCTGGCCGCCGCCTTCTTTGCCGGGCGCTGGCTCTTCGAGGCCCGCTCCTACCTGTTCATGGCCCTGCTCGGCCTGTGGATGGGTGCGCTCCATCCGGCCCTGATCTACGGCCTGTCCTCCCTGGCCAACCTGGAGGTACCCATGCGCCCCATCCTGATCCAGGGCGCGATCCAGGCCGTGGTCTTCCCCGTGATCTGGTTTTTGGCGGACCACTTCTTCCCCGCGAGGTTGCGGCAGGATGTCAGACCTTTATAACGAATCCGAACAACAGGCCCCCCGCTCGGGCCTGATCCTGCTCCAGGCGCTCATCCTGGGGCTCTTCTGCCTGTTCGCCATCCGCCTGTGGTATCTCCAGATCCACCGCAGCGAGGAGTACCAGGCCAAGGCCCTGGAAAACCAGCTCCGCCAGGAGTCCATCCCCTCGCCGCGCGGGCTCATCCGCGACCGCAACGGCGACCTGCTGGCCGTGAACGAGCCCGCCTACGCGCTCGGCATCATCCGCGAGGACTGCCCGGACGTGGACCGCCTGGTCCACCAGATCGCGGCCTGGACCGGCAAGGACTACTTCGAGCTCAAAACCCTGTACAACAAGAACCGCAAGCGGGTGAAACCGTTCGAGCCGCTGATCATCGTCCCGGACCTGACCTTCGCCCAACTGGCCCTGGTCGAGACCAACAAGCTGCGCTGGCCCGGCCTGGAGATCCAGTTCCGGCCGCGCAGGCTGTATCGCTACGGCACCTTGCTCGCCCACGTGCTCGGCTACGTGGCCGAGGCGGACGAGGAGGACATGGCCAGGCGGCCCGACCTGGCGCTGGGCGACTACGTGGGCAAGCAGGGCATCGAGCTCATGCTTGAGGACCGCATGCGCGGCAGCAAGGGGCTGGCCCAGTACCAGGTGGACGTCAACGGCAGGCGGCTCAAGGAGCGGGTCCTCAGGCACCCCCAGGCCGGGCACGAGATATCCCTGTCCATCGACCTGGGGTTGCAGAAGCTGTGCATGGACTGGCTCGCCGAGGAGGCAGGCGGCGTGGCCGTCATGGACGCCGACACCGGCCAGCTCTGGGCCCTGGCCACGGCCCCGTCCTACGACTCCAACGACTTTTCCTCGGGCCTGAGCTCCAAGCAGTGGGCCAAGCTCCGGGACAACCCCCTGCACCCCATGCAGAACCGGGTCATCCAGTCGGTCTACCCGCCGGGCTCCATCTTCAAGCACGTAGTCGCCGGGGCCGGGCTGCACTACGGCATGATCGCCCCCAACGAGACCGTGTTCTGCCCCGGATTCGTCAAACTCGGGCGCCGCATCTTCCGCTGCTGGCGGCGGGGCGGTCACGGCAAGGTGGACATGAACCGCGCCCTGGTGGAATCCTGCGACGTCTATTTCTACAAGCTCGGCAAGAAGCTCACCGTGGACCGCATGAGCGAGTTCGCCAAGGCCGTGGGCTTCGGCGAGAAGACCGGCATCCGCCTGCCCCACGAAAAAGCGGGCAACATTCCCACCCGCGAGTGGAAGCTCAAACGGTTCGGCGAGTCCTGGCAGGGCGGCGACAACCTGAACATGGCCATCGGCCAGGGCTTCACCCTGGTCACGCCCCTCCAGGTGGTCCGCTTCTTCGCGGGCATCGCCAACGGCGGCAGGCTGCTCAAGCCCCTGCTGCTCAAAGACGAGAAAACCGTGGTCCAGGCGGACATCCCCCTGCGCCCCGACCAGATCGAACTGCTCCGCCAGGCCCTGGTCGACACGGTGGAGACCCCGCACGGCACCTGCCGCCGCATCCGCACCAAGGGCGTGGTCGTGGGCGGCAAGACCGGCACGGCCCAGGTGGTCCGGCTGACCGACGAACTCAAAGAGCTCAAGGACGACCAGATCCCCTACAGGTTCCGCGACCACGCCTGGATGGCGGCCATCGCCGAGAAGGACGGGCACCGCTTCGCCATCGCCTGCCTGGTGGAGCACGGCCTGCACGGCGGGTCCGGGGCCGGGCCCATCGTCAAGGCGGTCATCGACTATCTCTTCGAAGGCAAGGTCACCCCCAACCCCGAGGAACGGAAGGCCAAGGCCCGGGCCGTTCGCGCCCTGTCCCTCAAGCACAAGGAGAAGCGCCGTGCCGATTGATCGCAGGCTGCTCTTGTATATCAACTGGCCGCTCTTCGGCCTGGCCGTGATCCTCTTCCTCATCGGCGTGCTCAACCTCTATTCGGCCAGCGGCACCCGCCTGGAAGAGGGCATGAACATGGCCCCCTTCTACCACCGCCAGCTCCTCTGGGGGCTCATGGGGCTGTTCGGCATGGTCGTCTTCATGTTCTTCGACTACCGCCACCTCAAGACCCTGGCCTGGCCCCTGTTCTGGACCACGGTGGTCCTGCTCGTGGCCGTGTTTTTCGCGGGCAAGACCATCTACGGCGCGCGGCGCTGGCTCGACCTCGGGTTCATGAACTTCCAGCCCTCGGAGCTGGCCAAGATAGCCATCCTCATCGTGGGCGCCCGAATATTGTCCAGGGAACGCGAACCACTGAACTTTATTCGCCTGGCCTACGTGTTCGGCGTGGGCCTGGTCCTGGCCGGGCTGATCATCAAGCAGCCGGACCTGGGCTCGGGGTTGTCCATCCTGATGATCCTGGGCGGCATGATCCTGTTCCGGGGCGTGACGGCCAGGGTCTTCAAGACCTGCCTGGTGGCCATCCCCTGCCTGCTGCCCCTGTCCTGGTTCTTCCTCCACGACTACCAGAAGCAGCGCATCATGACCTTTCTGGACCCGACCACCGACCCGCTGGGCGCGGGCTACCACATCATCCAGTCCGAGATCGCCATCGGCTCCGGCGGGTTCTGGGGCAAGGGTTTCCTGGAGGGGACCCAGTCCCAGCTCCGCTTTTTGCCGGAACGCCACACGGACTTCGCCGTGGCCGTTTTCGGGGAGGAATGGGGCTTTGTCGGAACCATGATTCTGCTGACCTTATTCTGCGTATTTCTTTATCAAATGGTGGTCATCGCCCGGGACGCGCGAGGCCTGTTCGGGTCCTACCTGGCGGCCGGTGTGTTCTTCTATTTTTTCTGGCAAATCCTGATTAATACGGGTATGGTCCTCGGGCTGATGCCAGTGGTCGGCATACCGCTTCCGTTCATCAGTTACGGGGGCAGCGCCACCCTGGTGAATTTTTGCCTCGTCGGGCTTGTGCTCAATGTGTCGATGCGCCGGTTCCTGTTCAAACAGGCCTGATCGACTCGGAACAAGCCCCTTTTTTCACAACCAGGTTTTGCAGGAGCGGGTTTTCATGGCCAGAGATGAGATCAATGCGTTTTTGGGGGCGGGAACCAACTATCACGGCAAGTTGCATTTCCAGGGTGCGGTGCGCATCGACGGCAACTTCCAGGGTGAGGTGGTTTCCGAAGGAACGCTGGTCATCGGTCAGGACGCCGTGGTGGACGGCCAGGTCAAGGTCGGCCAGTTGGTGCTCTCCGGCAGGATCAAGGGTGAAGTGGAGGCGAAGAACAAAGTCGTCCTGCACAAGACCGCGAATTTGCAGGGCAACATCAGGACTCCGGTCCTGGTAGTCGAGGAAGGTGCGGTGCTCGAAGGCGAACTCGTCATGGGCAGCCTGGACGCCGCCGCAGGTGCAAAGCCGGACAAGAATTCCGATCCGTCCTAGACCGATTTCGAAAGCTTGAATTCACGCAGGTTCAAAGGCAAAAAGCCTTTGACACAACCCGCGAAATTGGGTAATTCCCAGTGACTTTGCGCCAAAATTCACAACCTCATCGGGGGCATATGGTATGGTAGTACCTGACAAAACAATTTTTATCCAAGGTCTGAACTTCATTGTCATGATCTTCTTGCTGAATGTCGTGCTGATCCGTCCGATCCGCGAAATCATCAAGAAGCGCAAGGGGTTGATGTCCGACCAGCTGGAGAAGATCGAGGGCTTCAACTCCAGCGCCGAGAAAAAAGTGGCCGACTACGAGGCCCAGTTGTCCGAGGCGCGCAAGGAAGCCGGAGAGATCCGCAACGCCGCCAAGGACGAAGGCGTGGCCGAGGAACAGGCCATGCTGGCCGAAGCCGGCAAGGAAGCCTCGAGCCTGATCAAGGCCAACCGTGCCGAGATCCAGTCCGAGGTCAAGGTTGCCATGGAGCAACTGACCAAGGACGTGTACGACTACGCTGAGCAGGCGACAGGCAAGATCCTGGGCCAGGCTTAGACAAGAGGAGGGTTCCCACTTTGAAACGGACGTACTTGTTTTTTACGGTCCTGCTGACCGCTCTGGCGATCTCCGCGGTCGCCTTTGCCAGTGAGCACGGTCCCCATCTCGAGGGGTGGTTCATTGCGGACTACCAGCTGGAGCGGTATATCTTCCGGCTGATCAACTTGGCGCTGTTCCTCGCGATCATCTGGTGGGCCGCGGGTTCCAAGATCAAGGACTTCTTCGTCGGACGCCGTGACGGCATCAAGCAGGATCTGGACGACCTGCAGGCCCGTCAGGTGGAGGCCGAGAAGAAGCTCAAGGAAGTCGAGGCGAGCATCGCCAACATGGCTCAGGAAAAGCAGCAGATTCTGGACGACGCCAAGGCTCAGGGCGAAGCCATCAAGACCGCCATCATCGAGAAGGCGAAGAACGATGCCGCCGCCATGGCCGACCAGGCGAAGCGCACCGCTTCCAACGAAGCGCAGGCCGCCGTCAAGACCATCCGCGCCGAAATGGCCGACATGGTCGTGGCCGCCGCCGAAAAGATCGTTGCCGAGAAGCTGAGCGCCGAAGACCACGACAAGCTCGTGGATGACTATTTAACAAAGGTGGTGCTCAATTGATCGGTAACGTAGTTTCCCGCCGTTACGCCAAGGCACTCTTTGCCGTCGGCGCCGCCAAGGGCGAGGCCGAACAGGCGAAATACGGCGAACAGCTGGCTGCCATCAGCGCTTCCATCGAGGAAGCTCCCGAAGCCATGGCCTTCTTCCGCAACCCGGCCTTCAGCGCCGAGGAGAAGAAAGCGGTCGTGAGCCAGCTGGTCGACAGGATGTCGCTGGAACCGATGG
This sequence comes from Pseudodesulfovibrio sp. 5S69, assembly GCF_037094465.1. Lineage (NCBI taxonomy): Bacteria > Pseudomonadati > Thermodesulfobacteriota > Desulfovibrionia > Desulfovibrionales > Desulfovibrionaceae > Pseudodesulfovibrio > Pseudodesulfovibrio methanolicus. The sequence goes on along the minus strand of NZ_CP146609.1, from coordinate 861,940 downwards.
TCAAGAACTTCTGCGACCTGCTGGCCGACCGCGGCCGTGTCGAGATGTTCCCCGCCATCGCCGCCGACTACAAGGCTATGATGGATGCCGTCTCCGGCGTCGTCACCGGTGAACTCATCACGGTGAGCGAACTCAACGAGGAAAGAAAATCCGCAATCCAGAGCCAACTGGAGAAGCAGGCCGGCAAGAAGCTGGAACTGTCCTTTTCCACCGACGAGTCCATTCTCGGCGGTATCGTCCTCAAGGTCGAGGACAAGGTCATGGATGCCAGCCTCAAGGCTCAGCTGCAGATTTTGAAAGAAAATATTAAAAGGGGTGAGTAGGGCAATGCAGATCAAAGCAGAAGAAATCAGCAAAATCATTCAGGACCAGATTCAGAATTACGAATCTCGTGTTGAAATGAGCGAGACCGGCACCGTCCTCTACGTGGGTGACGGTATCGCTCGCGTGCACGGCGTTGAGAACGTCATGGCCATGGAGCTGCTGGAATTCCCCGGCGGCCTGATGGGCATGGTCCTCAACCTGGAAGAAGACAACGTGGGTGTCGCCCTGCTGGGCTCCGACACCGGGGTTAAGGAAGGCGACCCGGTCAAGCGTACCGGCCAGATCTACTCGGTCCCGGTCGGCGACGGCGTCATGGGCCGCGTGGTCAACCCCCTGGGCCAGCCCATCGACGGCCTGGGCCCCATCGAGTCCACCGAGACCCGTCCGGTTGAGATGAAGGCCCCCGGCATCATCGCCCGTAAGTCCGTTCACGAGCCCTGCTACACCGGTCTCAAGGCCATCGACGCCATGACTCCGGTCGGCCGCGGCCAGCGCGAACTGGTCATCGGTGACCGCCAGACCGGCAAGACCGCCGTCTGTGTCGATGCCATCCTGGCCCAGAAGACCACCGACGTGCATTGCTTCTACGTGGCCATCGGCCAGAAGAAGGCCTCCGTCGCCCTGGTCGCCGACGTGCTCCGTCAGCACGGCGCCATGGAATACACCACCATCGTTTCGGCCACCGCTTCCGAGCCTGCCCCCCTGCAGTACATCGCCGCCTACACCGGCGCGACCATGGCCGAATTCTACCGCGACAACGGCAAGCACGCCCTGATCTGCTACGATGACCTTTCCAAGCAGGCCACCGCTTACCGCGAAATGTCGCTGCTGCTTCGCCGCCCCCCGGGACGTGAAGCCTTCCCCGGCGACGTCTTCTACCTGCACTCCCGCCTGCTGGAGCGCGCCTGCAAGGTCAACGACTCCCTGGGTGCCGGTTCCATGACCGCCCTGCCGGTCATCGAGACCCAGGCCGGTGACGTGTCGGCGTTCATCCCGACCAACGTTATCTCCATCACCGACGGTCAGATCTACCTGGAGCCCAACCTGTTCCTGTCCGGCGTCCGTCCGGCCATCAACGTCGGCCTCTCGGTCTCCCGAGTCGGCGGTTCCGCGCAGATCAAAGCCATGAAGCAGGTCGCCGGTACCCTGCGCCTCGACCTCGCCCAGTACCGCGAGCTGGCGGCGTTCGCCTCCTTCGGCTCCGACCTGGACAAGGCCACCCAGTCCAAGCTCAACCGCGGTGCCCGCATGGTCGAGCTGCTCAAGCAGCCCCAGTACCAGCCCCTGACCGTCCAGGAGCAGGTGGCCGTGCTGTACGCAGGTACCCGCGGCTTCATCGACGAAGTTCCGCTTGAAGCCGTCCAGAAGTTCGAAGCCGAATTCCTGGATTTCATGCGCAACGCCAAGTCCGCCGTTCTCGACGCCATCGCCGAGAAAGAGAAAATCGACGACGCCGTCGAAGCCGACCTCAAGGCCGCGATCGAAGAGTTCAAGAAAGGCTTCAGCGCTTAACCTAAGGGGTAATTGAATGGCTTCGTTAAGAGACGTCCAGAATCAGATCACTGGCGTCAAGAAAACCAAGCAGATCACCAAGGCCATGGGAATGGTGGCCTCGGCAAAACTGCGCAACTCACAGGAGCGTATCGAACGCTTCCGTCCGTATGCGAACAAGTTTTACGAGATGCTCGGCGACTTGGCGGCCGGTGCCGACGAATCGGTACATCCGCTGCTGGAAGTCCGTGAGGAAGTGAAGACCGTGGGAATCATGGTCGCTACCTCCGACCGCGGGCTGTGCGGCGCGTTCAATATCAATATCATCAACACGGCCAAACGTCTGGCCCAGGCCAAGGCGGCCGAGGGCAAGACGGTCAAGGTCTGGTGCATCGGCAAGAAGGCCCGCGATGCCTTCCGCAAGCTCGATTTCGAGATCGTGCGCGCCGAGGCCGACGCCATGACCCACTTCGACTTCACCCTGGCGGCGAGCGTCGGCAACGAGCTGATCGCCGGGTACATCGAGGGCGACCTCGATGAGGTCCACGTGTGCTTCGGCGAATTCCAGAGCATGGCCAAACAGCCGCCCGTCAACCTGACGGTCCTGCCCATGGCTGCTCAGGAAGAGGTTGCAAGCGAAGGCGAGTCCGGATCCACCGGAGACTACTTGTACGAACCGTCTGTCGAGGGCCTGCTGGCCGAGCTTCTGCCTCGGTTTATCAAGGTCCAGGTATACCGCGCCCTGCTGGATACTTCCGCATCCGAGCACGCGGCCCGTATGGCGGCCATGGATAACGCCACCAAGGCGTGCGACGAACTGACGGACACCCTGACCTTGCTCTACAACAAGACAAGGCAGGCCGCCATCACTGGCGATCTTATGGACATTGTCGGCGGCGTGGAAGCGCTGAAAGGATAAAAGGGGGCTATGAAAAATGGCTAATATTGGTAAAATCGTTCAGGTAATCGGCGCCGTTGTCGACGTCGAATTTACCGAAGGGAATCTTCCCAACATTCTGTCTGCGTTGGAGATCAAAAACCCCAACAACATGGACGCACCCGATCTGATTTGCGAGGTCGCTCAGCACCTGGGCAACAACGTGGTCCGCACCATCGCCATGGACGCCACCGAAGGTCTCGTCCGCGGCATGGAGGCATCGGATACCGAGTCGCCCATCACCGTGCCCGTCGGCTCCGGCTCTCTGGGCCGCATCATGAACGTCGTCGGCAAGCCCGTCGATGAATTGGGTGAAGTGCCCTGTGAAAAGCGGATGCCCATTCACCGTGAGGCCCCTGCCTTCACCGAACAGGCCACCAACGTCGAACTGCTCGAAACCGGCATCAAGGTCGTTGACCTGCTCATCCCGTTCCCCAAGGGCGGCAAGATGGGCCTGTTCGGCGGCGCCGGTGTCGGCAAGACCGTTATTCTCATGGAGATGATCAACAACATCGCCAAGCAGCACGGCGGCATTTCCGTGTTCGCCGGTGTTGGTGAGCGCACCCGTGAGGGCAACGACCTCTACCACGAAATGAAGGACGCCGGCGTTCTGGAGAAAGCCGCCCTGGTCTACGGCCAGATGAACGAGCCTCCGGGAGCCCGTGCCCGCGTCGCCCTGACCGCCCTGACCTGTGCGGAATACTTCCGTGACGAGGAAGGCCAGGACGTGCTGCTCTTCGTCGACAACATCTTCCGCTTCACCCAGGCGGGTTCCGAGGTCTCCGCGCTGCTCGGCCGCATGCCTTCCGCGGTTGGTTACCAGCCGACCCTGGGCACCGACCTTGGTAAGCTGCAGGAGCGCATCACCTCGACCAACAAGGGCTCCATCACCTCGGTTCAGGCCGTTTACGTGCCCGCCGATGACTTGACCGACCCCGCGCCGGCCACCACCTTCGCGCACCTTGACGGTACCCTGGTTCTGTCCCGTCAGATCGCCGAGCTGGGCATCTACCCCGCAGTCGACCCGCTGGACTCCACCTCCCGCATCCTCTCCCCGGACGTTCTGGGCGAGGAACACTATGCGACCGCTCGTGAAGTCCAGTCCGTGCTCCAGAAGTACAAGGACCTGCAGGACATCATCGCCATTCTCGGTATGGACGAACTGTCCGACGAGGACAAGCTGACCGTTGCCCGCGCCCGCCGCGTGCAGCGCTTCCTGTCCCAGCCGTTCCACGTGGCCGAGGTCTTCACCGGTGTTCCCGGCGTGTACGTCAAGACCGAGGACACCGTGAAGGCGTTCCGCGACATTCTGGACGGCAAGTACGACGACCTGCCCGAGCAGGCCTTCTACATGTGCGGCCCGATTGAGGAAGCCATCGAAAAAGCCAAGCAGTAAGCGAGGTAACTCATGGCCACTATGAAGCTTGAAATTGTCACTCCCGACCGGAAGGTTCTTTCCGAGGACGTGGAATACGTGGGCGCGCCCGGCATCATGGGCGAATTCGGTGTACTGCCGAACCACGTGCCCTTCCTGTCCGCACTCGGGATCGGCAATCTTCACTACAAACAAGACGGCAAGGCGTACTACGTCTTCGTCTCCGGCGGCTTCGCCGAAGTCAGCAATAACCAGGTCACCATCCTGGCCGAGATTGCCGAGAAGGCCACCGAGATCGACGTGGAACGCGCCATGAAGGCCAAGGAGCGTGCCCAAGAGCGCGCCCAGGCCGCCAAGGAAAAGGTTGAGGCCACCCGCAACCAGGCTGCCCTGAAGCGCGCCATCACGCGCATCAACTGCAAGTCCAGCGGCAAGGGCGCAGGCACCTGCTAGCAACGACCCGTTCCGTCACCCGATAACAAAAGGGCGGTTCCGCAAGGAACCGCCCTTTTTCATGCTGTTAGGTTAGATTCGATGGATCATTTTTTATCGCCGTTCGACAAGAGACAACATTGCTTACACACTAGCAACTCAAGATTACGTACTTGCTGTTCTTTGTAAAATGGAGTAGTTGAATAAAAAATGCATTAAACTAGGACTACGATGTGGAAGAATATTTTAAAAAAATTGATGCTAAACATCGCATTCGAGATCCACTTTACGGATTCATACTCCTAACAGACGCTGAACTAAAAATAATCGATTCACCGATTTTTCAAAGGCTACGCAGAATTCATCAACTGGCCTTAACAAAATACGTGTATCCGTCGGCGGAACACTCACGTTTTGTGCACTCAATTGGAGTTATGCACTGTGCTACTTTAATGCTCGCTGGGGTAATGGATCATAAGCACACCCAACTGAATTTAGAACCTAGCGCTAAGATTATAAAAACTTTACGTTTTGCTGCATTATTACATGACATTGGACACCTTCCTTTTTCTCATGCTGTAGAAAAAGAATGGTTACAAGGGTTAAGTCACGAAGACCTTAGCCAATATATCATTAATAACTATGCAGGCATTTCTGATGTCATAACATCAGAAAATATTAACCCCTCTGTTGTCGCTGCCCTTCTCGCAAAAAAACCACCAGCACATTACAAACTTTTTCACGAAATTATTTCAGGACAGCTTGATGCCGATAGGGCTGATTATCTCCTGCGAGATTCTCATTCCTGTGGAGTTAAATACGGAGAGTATGATTTCGCACGGTATTTACAAATATTTGCTGCTCGTGAAGAGGACGCTACCGGGCATTTTTCTCTTGTCGTCGACGAGGCAGATTTACACGTTGCAGAATCTTTTCTAGTCTCTAGATACCACTACAACTTACAAATACCCTATCACAGGACACGTAGTGGGTATGATTGGGTTTTAAGACGATTCGTACAAGAGATGCCCAACGTCCTGCCTCTAACAATTGAAAATGGAGCTATAGTCTTTGCCGACTTTGAGAGACTTGCCACTGTTGATGATTATACTATTATTACAGCTGCAAAAGAGTCACAAAGTGAATGGTCAGATTACATCTTCAGAAATGAACACCTTGTCCCTGTAATCGATACAACCAGTTCTTCATCTGAGGGGAAATTTTTTTTCAAGGCACTTGTTCGCAAATTGCGTGATGCTCCTGACTTTGCTGAAGGGGAAGATTATTTCACTCAAGAGCAGCCAGTCGAAATTTTGAAAAGGGGAACTGAACCGGACGGCTCGGAAGCGAAAGCTCAAAATTCTCCAGCAGAGCAGTACGGCAAAATAACTCTGTCAACTCGTGAAGGTAAAGGAAGGCCAGAACGGTATGTTGACATAACCGATCGATCTTGGATATTCAGACAGCTAGCAGATGAACCAGTTCACATTTTCCGAGTGTACGTCAAACCGGCAAGACACTCTGATGCAAATAAATTGCTAATGGGACTGGAAGCGGAAGAGAGGGGTGCTAAATGAGGGATATGAACAAGCAGATGGTTGCAAATGTGCTCAGGATCCTTCAGTCAAATGAAGTTCCTCTGCAAAAAGTTGTTTTGCACAAATTTCTATACTTTCTCAATACACAAGGGTTTGTTACAGGATTTAAATTTGAGCCTTATACATATGGGCCATTCTCATTTGATCTTGCTAGCACACTTGGAAGTATGGCATTTTGGGATGAAATCAGACAGAATAGCTACACAATTGAAGTCAACGATTTAAGTGGATATTCGAAACCACCCCAAGACGCGGTTGCCCTGATCGAAAACCATTTGAATGAGTTCAAAACGGTTGTCGAAGACTTTGATTTCAACAACCTTGAATGTGCAGGGACTGTTTTATATTGTGCTGAATCCCTCAGGTCACAGGGGGAAAAAGTTACAGCTGAAAATATAGAGCGTGAATTTAAGGCGTGGAAAGGTACAAACTATAGTTCAGCGGCCATACAGGATATGTATGGTAGACTCTCTCCATATATAAACAAGCAGTAATCAACACTGATTACTATTTTTTCACAATTCCTCTTGCGACAGCCCAAGCTTGATCCGGAGCGCGTCCCAGACCCGGTCCGGGGTGAGTTCGTGCATGCACTTGAAGTGGCCCTCGGGGCATTTTTTCGGCCCGTGCAGGCCGCAGGGGCGGCAGGTCAGCCCGTTGTTCTCCAGGACCGTGGAGTGGCCGCCGCGCGGGAAGAACCCGAGCGACTCGACGGTCGGGCCGAACAGCGCCACCAGGGGCACGTCCTGGGTCCAGGCCAGGTGCATGGGACCGGAATCGTTGGTCAGGTAGGCGTCGAGCCTGCCCTGGTAGGCGGCCAGTTCCGGGAGCGAGAGCTGTCCGGCCAGGTTGGTCACCCGGTGCGGGTCGGCCTGGGCCCGGTCGATGACCTGCGCGGCCACCGCCTCCTCACCCGGCCCGGCAAAGACGAGCACGTGCGCGCCCGCAGCCGCGGCGCGGCGGACGATCTCGCTGAAATACTCCTCGGGCCAGCACTTGGTCGGCCAGGTGGAGCCGGGGTGGATGCCGAGCACGGGCCGGTCGAACTCTGAGGTCTTCCAGAACCGGTCTGCCGCCCGCATGGCCTCTTCGGGCAGGACCAGCCGGGCTTCGGGGGCCGGGCCGGTGATACCCAACGGCCGGCCCAACTCCATGAGCCGTTCGATCTCGGCCAGCTCGCCGAAGCGCCGGTCCACGGTCTCGGTGTAGCCCAGCCGGTTGTACCACGGCCGGTTGTAGCCGATGCGCCGCCTGATGCCCGTGGCCCCGGCCACCAGGGCCGAGCGCAGGCTGGTATGGGTGGATATCCACAGGTCGAAGCCTTCCCGGCCGATCTCCCAGCCCAGACGCACCGCGGCGTTCAGGGATTTCTGCGCGCCGCGCTTGGCAAAGGGTCGCACCTGCGCGATCTCGGGCTGGCCCGCGAACACGGACTCCACCCCGGCACGCACGAAGAAATGGATCTCCGCGTCCGGATACCGGTCCTTCAGGGCCCTGAGCAGCGGCAGGGTCAGGACCGCATCGCCCAGGAAGGCGGTCTGCCAGACGCCGATTTTTTTGTATTCCCGCATGGGGTGTACGTGTATCCTGTCGGACAGGTTCAGGCAACATCTTGATCTGCGGACGGCCAACGGCTACTGTCTACCGCAAGGAGCCCACCCATGAAATACATCATGTTCGAAGACTTTTCCGGCGCCGCCGTGCCCGTCATCTTCCCCAGCCGCATCAACTTCGACGAGATGCGCGAGCAGATGCCCTATACCACCGCCCTGTCCGCCGGGTACATCACCCTGACCGCCGAAGGCGTGCGCTGCCACGGACAGTCCAAATCCCTGCAACTCGAAGCCGGTCCCCGGGACGCCGCCATCATCCAAACCAAATTCGAAGACGCCGAGAGCTAAGACGCCTCCGGGCCTCCAGCCGTTGGCGAGTCTTCGAGCCTTACGGATGAGGACAGCAGCGATCGGCCGGGAGAAGGGGAGAGGGGAATCCTTTGTAAAGGGCTTTCCCTCTCCCCTTCTCCCGGACCCCCATCCCCACTCCCTTCCTAAACTTTTTGGTGCCGCTTCGCGGAGGCGGGGCGCGTTCTGGCGTGCGCTTTGGCGGGCGTTGGGGCGTGGTGCGATTTGGGGGTAAAGGTCGGGGCCGACATGCTTGCGCGTGTCGGCCCCGGTCTTTTGGACGGCAGTGGGCGTGGATCAGGACTGGTAGCCCATGGCCAAGCGCGCGCCGAGTTCCTTGGCCGCCTGGCAGTCCTGGGGGAACTGCTCCGCGCGCTGGCGGGCCTTGTCGTTCTTGTCGAAGCCGGTCTCGAACTTGTCGTAGTCGCTGTACTGCGTGGTGTTCATGGACAGCAGCAGCTCGCAGGAGCCGAAGTGCCGGGCCAGGTTGGCGCGGGTGCGCTCGAACATGGGAGGGTAGCCCAGAGGCTCCAGGCGGCTCTCCGGTATGTTCATGGTGTAGAGCAGCCCGGTGGCGATCTTGCCGGGAAAATGCGGCTTGGAGTAGTCCGCGTAGTTCAGGTAGGGGAACTGCAGCCGCTCCAGGAAGGCCCGGGTGCAGGCCGACTCGCAGCCGTAGTACACAGGTGTGCCGAGCAGCAGGGCGTCCGCCTCCTTGAACCGCTCCAGTACCGGCCTGAGCTCGTCCTTGAGCGCGCACACGCCGATCTCCTTGCGCCCGTGCCGTTTGCAGGCGAAACAGCTCGAACACCCTTTGAAATCCAGGTCGTACAGGTGGACCAGCTCCACCTCGACCCCGGCCTCGCGTGCGCCGTCCAGGGCGTGCTCGATCAACGTCGCGGTGTTCCATTTTTTCCTCGGGCTGCCATTGAAGGCCATCAGTTTCATACAGGCTCCTTGTGTTGCACGGACTCGCCGCGCGGCTTTGGACATTCTAGACTTCACGAATCATCGAAGACATAAGCCAAAAAAAGAGAACTCCCCGGCCCTCCGCCGTTTCCCGCTATCCGTTGAGCACATGGCGCAGCTTGCGGGCGGCCTCTTGGTCGACCCAGAAGAGCACGCTTTTGGCTTCGCGCTTCATGTGGATGAGCCCCGCCTCGCGCAACTCCTTGAAGTGGTGCGACACCGTGGACGGGGCCAGGCCGAACCGGTCGGCGAACCCGCACTGGCAGTTGCGGAACTCCTCGGGCGACTTGGCCACGGACCCGCACACGCAGGAGGCCAGCTCGCGGTAGATGCGCAGCCGGTGCGGGTTGGACAGCGCCTTGAACATGCGCGCCATCTGCTCCAGCTCGTCTTCGGGGGTAAGACCCTCTGCGGGCCCGGTTTCAGCCTTGGACTTCGACATGTTTCGAAGCCTACAAAACCCGGAACGGGCCGTCAACCGGAAACAGGGCGGTGCGACAACACGCCTCTGCCAGGCTCATCGGAACCAGACGGGCACGAAGCGATTGCCCCGGCTGACCTCGTCCTCCAGCCGCCGGTAGTCCGGTTCATATCCGGCCACGCAGGCCCAGTACGCCTTGGAGTGGTTCAGGTGGCGAGTGTGGCAGAGCTCGTGCAGGAGCAGGTGGTCCACCAGGTCCGGCGGCAGGAACAGAAGCTTGGCGTTGAGGGAGATGGTCCCGCGCGACGAGCAACTGCCCCAGCGGGTCTTCTGCCGCCGCACGCGCAGGGCGGAGTAAGCCATCCCGGTCCTCCGGCTGGCCCGGTCGAGCCAGGGCAGGAGCACCTCGCGGGCCTTTTTCACGGTCTGGGCGCGCAGCTTCTCAATGATCGGTTCGCGGTCCACCAGGGGCCCGGCGACCTGCCACCGGGACGCATTCTCCAGCAGCCGGACCGGACCCGGCCGGTCCAGGTAGTCTACCCGGACAATCCGCTCCCAGGCGCGGTACTCGATGCTTTCGGGCAGTTCGGGCACCGTGCCCGAGAGGTCGGTCCCGGCCGCGAGCATGTGGTCGCGGGTCCGTTCGATCCAGGCCCGCTTCTCCTCAAGGATGCCGGGCACCAGTGAGGGATCAAACCGCTTGGGCGTGACCACTTCGAGCCCCCTGCCCGGCACCAGCTTGACCAGCACCCGCTTGGCGCGCGGGTTGGCCTTCACGGCCAGGGGCAGCCCGGCGAATTCCAGACGTGGGCTCACCCCTCCAGGTCCTCCTCGGTGCGCACACTGATGCCGTGCTCCTTGAGCAGCCGGGCGAAGAATCCGTCGCCCGCCACGCGCGTGGCGGTGAAGGTCCCGTCATAGACCTCGCCCGAGCCGCAGGACGGGGAACGCGCCTTGAGCACGGCCTCGCGGCAGCTCATGAGCTTGGCCAGCGCGAGCCCCTCCCCGGCCCCGCGCCTAAACTCGGCGGTGCGGTCCGCGCCGTCGGCGTCGACCACCCGGCCGTCCCGGATCTCGCACGGGGCGCGCGGGGTGGGCAGGCCGCCGAAGACCTCGGGACAGAACGGCACGGCGCGGCCCCGGCGGACCAGGTCCACCACGGGCTCGAAGGACTCGACCTCGCCGTTGTAGCGGCAACGGATGCCCGCCAGGCAGGCGGACACGAGAATGGGGGTATCGGGCATGGGATGATTCTACACTTGATCTTTGTCGGGTCCAAGCCCTATTGTCTTGCTCCCCCCAACCAAGGATTCCATTCACATGACGGACGCAGACAAGAAACGGCGCATGTACATATTCCTGCTGGTGCTGGTCATCTGCACCAGCGCTGCCTTCCAGGGCTGGCGCACCCTGCTCAACAACTTCGCCGTGGAGGTGGCCGGACTGGACGGTCTGGGCATGGGTGTGGTCCAGTCCGTGCGCGAGGTCCCCGGCTTCCTGGCTCTGCTGGCCATCTACATGATCCTGATCATCTCCGAACACCGGCTGGCCGCGCTGTCCGTGGTCGTGCTCGGCCTGGGCGTCGGACTGACGGGGCTCATGCCCTCCCTGGGCGGACTGGTCTTCACCACCCTGCTCATGAGTTTCGGCTTCCACTACTACGAGACCATGAACCAGTCCCTGACCCTCCAGTATTTCGACAAGACCGAGGCCCCGGTGGTCATGGCCCGGCTGCGGTCCATCACCGCCCTGACCAACATCAGCGTGGGCGCGGTCATCTACTTCCTGGCCAAGGCCCTGGGCTACACCGAGATGTTCGCCCTGCTCGGCGGAGTGGCCGCGGCCGCCGGGCTGTGGGGGCTGACCCGCGACCCGTCCCGCGCCGACCTGCCGCCCCAGCTCAAGAAGATGACCTTCCGCTCCCGCTACTGGCTCTATTACGCCCTGACCTTCCTGAGCGGCGCCCGGCGGCAGATATTCACGGTCTTCGCCGTGTTCCTGCTGGTCACCAAGTTCGGTTACTCCATCCAGCAGGTGACCATCCTGTTCGTCTGCAACAACGTCATCAACTACTTCGCCAACCCGATCATCGGGCGCTCCATCAACCGGTTCGGCGAACGCCCTGTGCTGACCGTAGAGTACGCCGCCCTGGCCGTCATCTTCCTGGGCTATGCCTTCACCGAGAGCCCGCTGCTCGCGGCCGGCCTGTACATCCTGGACAACATCGTCTTCAACTTCGCCATCGCCATCAAGACCTTCTACCAGAAGATCGCCGACCCGCAAGACATCGCCTCGGGCATGGCCGTGGGCTTCACCATCAACCACATCGCGGCCGTGGTCGTGCCGGTCACCGGCGGGCTCATCTGGATGGCCGATTACAGGCTGGTCTTCATGGTGGCCGTGGGCCTCTCCCTGGTCTCCCTGGCGCTCGCCCAACTGGTCTCCGGGCAGATCCGCGCCCACGAACAGGGCTGATCTCCAGACCGGCCGCAACGAGCCCGGGGGATGGGCATCTTATAATTCTCCTCGCGCGCGTCTTCGTGTACGGTGTATTGGAAACATGCTTTCCCGCACCGGAACAAGGAACGCCATCCGATGAAGAAAATACGCCTGTTATTCGTGGACGACGAAACCAACGTCCTCGCCGCCCTGCGCCGAATGCTGCGGAACAAGAAGGATCATTGGGACATGGCGCTGGTCAACTCCGGCCAGGCCGCCCTGGAGGCCCTGGACAAGGCCCCCTTCGACGTCATCATCTCCGACATCAAGATGCCGGGCATGGACGGGGCCGAACTGCTCACCCGCGTCAAGGACGCACACCCCGGAACCATCCGCATCGCCCTGTCCGGCCAGGTGGACCTGAACGAGGTCATCCGCTCCATCCGCTCCGTGCACCAGTACATCTCCAAGCCGTGTTCCGCAGAGGATCTCATCGCCCGCATCGAGGGCGCCCTCCAGTCCAAGGAGGTCCTGACCGACCCCGAGATGCTCAAGCTGGTCACCGAGATCGACGCCCTGCCGGTCATTCCGAGGATATTCCAGGAGATCCGAGACGAACTGGCCAAGCCGGAACCGTCCATCGACCGCATCGCCGACTCCATCACCCAGGACGTGGGGCTCATGGCCAAAATCCTCAAGCTGGTCAACTCGCCCTTCTTCGGGCTGCCGTCACACATCGACTCCATGCACAAGGCCATCACCATGCTGGGGCTGGAGACCATCAAGGCCCTGATCCTGTCCACCCACCTGTTCACCTCCTACGACGGGCACGCCCTGTCCGGGCTCAAGCTGAACATGCTCTGGGAACACTGCTTCCGGGTGGCCAACATCGCCCGGCTCATCGCCGAGTGCGACAAGGCGGACAAGAACGTCATCGTCAACTGCCGCATGGCCGGGCTGCTGCACGACGTGGGCAAGCTCATCCTGATCAACTTCTTCCCCGAGAGGTACGGGCAGGTCCTGGAGACGGTCCGCAAGAGCGGCGGCCCGGTCTACCAAGTCGAACGCCAGGTCTTCGGCACCACCCACGCCGAGATGGGCGCCTACCTCATGGGGCTGTGGGGCATGTCCTCCGAGGTGGTCCACGCCATCGGGTATCACCACGACCACCGGCCCTCGGGCGGGTACATCCCCAACGTGATCACCGCGGCCAACGCCATCGACCACCACTGCGTGATCTTCCACAAGGATTACTCCCGAATCAGGATCAGGGAGGACATCGCGCCGCAGCTTTTCGAGGAGACGAAGCTGCACACCTGGCTGGACTACATTTCCGATCACTGGCAGGACATCGACGACTTCGACTGCGCCGACGAGAATCTCCTTAACGAAATCCTGGACAGGGGGTAGCCATGAAACCGCGCATCCTGCTCGTCGACGACGAGCCCAACGTCCTCTCCGCCCTGCGCCGCCAACTGCGCGAGCAGTACGAGGTCGACGTACAGTCCTCCCCGGCCGAGGCCCTGAAGCAACTGGACCGCGCCAGGCCCTACGCCGCGGCCGTCTCGGACTACCGCATGCCCGGCATGAACGGCATCGAGTTCCTGAACGAGATGAAGACCCTGAGCCCGGACACCACCCGGCTGATGCTGACCGGATACGCGGACCTGGACAACGCCATCCGCGCGGTCAACGACGGCAACGTCTTCCGCTTCCTGACCAAGCCCTGCGAACGGGACAATCTGCTCAGAAACGTGGCCGACGCGGTCCGCCAGTTCGAATTGGTCACCGCCAAGCGGGTTTTGCTGGAAAAGACCCTCAAGGGCAGCGTGGACCTCTTGAGCGAGATCACCGCCATGGTCAACCCGCACGCGGGCGAACGCATCAACCGGGTGCGCCGCTACGTACGCTATTTTGCCGAAAAGAAGGGGCTCAAGGACCTCTGGCGCTACGACATCGCGGCCATGCTCTGCCAGCTCGGCACGCTCATCCTGCCGCCGGGCACCCTGGAGACCCTGGAGGGTGGCGGGGAGCTGTCTCCCGAGCAGGAGCAAATGTGGGAGATGCATCCGGTCATCGCCCAGAGCCTGGTGACCCGGCTGCCCCGGCTCAAGTCCATCGCGGACATGATCGCCTACCAGCTCAAGGGGTTCGACGGCACGGGCACCCCGCGTGACAACGTCAAGGAGGAGGACATCCCGCTGGGCGGGCGCATTCTCCGGATCGCGCTCGACTACGACATGGCCCGGCAGCGCGAGGAAAACCCGCAAAAAGCCTTCCTCAGCATGGAGGACGACCTCGAAGTATACGACCCCGAACTCATGTACTATCTCGAGGGCATGCTCGGGGTGGAGGCCCGCTACGCCATCCGCACCGTGCCCCTCCATGACCTCAAGCCGGGCATGGTCCTGCACGAGGACGTGGTCTCCAAGCAGGGAGCCCTGCTGGTGCGCAAGAGCCTGGAACTGAACAAGGACAAGATCGACCGCATGCACATGTTCGCGGAAAAGGTCGGCATTCCCGAGACCTTCACCGTGCTCGTGCCGGAGACGGCAGACTGATGGCCTGGCGCGAAGCATACAAGACCGTCCCGGTGCTCCTGGTGGACGACGAGTCCAAGGTCCTCGACGCCCACCGCAGGACCCTGCGGACCCGTTTCGACCTGCACACCGCCCTGGGCGGCACCGAGGCCCTGGAGGCCATGGAGGCCCACGGCCCGTTCACCGTGGTGATCTCGGACTTCAAGATGCCGGACATGGACGGCATCGCCCTGCTGGCCAAAGTCGCCGCCCTGTACCCGGACACCGTGCGCATGATCCTGACCGGCTACGCGGACATGGACACCGCCATCCGGGCCGTGAACACCGGGGCCATCTTCCGCTTCCTGACCAAGCCGTCCGAACCGGACGATCTGGTCATGGCCATCTGCGCGGGCATCGAACATGCCGAGATGGTCCAGTCCGCCAGGGAGCTGGAGATCGTGCGCAGGCTCAAGGACGGCTTCGAGCGGACCCTGCACGCCTTCACCCGGCTGGTGGAATTCCGCGACCCGTACACCTCCGGCCACATGGACCGGACCGCGGACATCGCGGTCATGATCGCCGAGCGCATGGACATGGACAAGGACGACATAGCCGGGCTGCGCCTGGCCGCCATGGTCCACGACATCGGCAAGGTGGCCGTGCCGTCGCACATCCTGAACAAGCTCGGGGAGCTGACCGACGCCGAATTTTCGATCATCAAGGCCCACGCCGAAGTGGGGGCCGAGATCTTCAAGGGGCTGGGCGTGGAATGGCCCATCGCCCGGATAATCCGGGAGCACCACGAGCGGCTGGACGGGTCCGGCTATCCGGACGGGCTGAACGGGGACGAGATACTGCTCCAGTCCAAGATCCTGTGCGTGGCCGACATCATCGACGCCATCATCACCGACCGGCCCTACCGCCACGGACTGGGCAAGGGCGAGGCCGTCGGCTACCTGCTCGAAGGAAAGGGGCGGTTATTCGACGTGGAGGTCGTGGAGACCGCCCTGTCGCTCATGGAGGAGGGGCGCATCCGGGAGCCCGGCGACTAGTCCGCGGCGGGCTCCTCAAAGGGCAGCCGGACCGTGAAGGTCGTGCCCTGGCCCTCCACCGTACTGATCTCGATGCGGCCGCCGTGCATGCCCACGACCACGTTGTGGGAGATGGCCAGCCCCTGGCCCGTGCCCTTGCCCACTTCCTTGGTGGTGAAGAAGGGATCGAACGCCTTGGCCGCCACGTCCCTGGACATGCCCGTGCCCGTGTCCGTCACTTCGAGCACCGCAAACTCCCCTTCGCTCCGGGTCCGGATGGTAATGGTCCCCTGCCCGTCGCCGCCCTTGAGCTTGGACTCGATGGCATGGGCCGCGTTGACGATCAGGTTCAGGACCACCTGGCCCACCTCGCCCTTGAGGCAAAAGACCGGGGCCAGGGTGTCGTCCGGCAAAAACTCCATGCCCGCCACGTATTTCCACTCGTTGGTGGACACGGTGATGGCGTTCCGGACGATCTCGTTGAGGTCGTGGAAGGCCTTGGCCAGCTCGCCGGGATGGGCCAACTGCTTGATGGAGCGGACGATCTCGGCGATGCGCTTGAGCCCGGACGCGGACTCGTCCAGGGCAGCGGGCACGTCCTCGGCCAGGTAGGTCATCTCCTCCTCGTCCATGGCCGCTCCGGCCCGCTCGCGGAAGTCCGCGTCCGGGAAAAGGTCGGGGTGCTCGGCCACGAAGCCGACCAGCTCGCGGCAGCGCTCGATGGTCTTGGAATAGGTCCCGCAGGAATCGTGCAGAAACTGCAGGTTCGAGGTCACGTACTGGGTTGGGGTGTTGATCTCGTGGGCGATGCCCGCGGCCAGTTCGCCGATGGATTCGAGCTTCTGGGACTGCCTGAGTTGCGACTCCACCACCAACTGCTGGGTGATGTCCCGGCCCACGCCGACGAAGCCGATCAATTCGCCCGCGTGGTTGCGGATGGGCCCAATGCTCGATTCCAGGGTGTACCGCTCGCCGTTCTTGCGCCGGTTGACGATGCGGCCCTTCCAGACCTTGCCGCCGGTAATAGTCGCCCACATGTTGGCAAAAAAATCATCCGTCTGCTCCCCGCCCGCCAGAATATTGGTCGTCTTCCCCACGGCCTCGGCCCGGGAAAAGCCCGAGACCGCCTCGAAGGCCGGATTCACGTAGGTCATGACCCCCTTGAGGTCGGTCATGACGATCATTTCCGCCGCCTGGTCGATGGCCGCGGTCAGGCGGCTCATGGCCAACTGGGCCTCCTTGATCTCGGTGATGTCGGTGAAGGTGTGGATGTTCCCGGCGGCCTCGCCCCGGGTGTTGCCCATCTCGACCACCTGCCACAGAGCCCAGACGAACTCCCCGTTGCCGGACATGAGCCGCAGCTCGACCTTGTCCGTGGCCGGGCCGACCCGCTCCAGCCAGTGCTTCCAGACCAGCTTGCGGTCCTCGCGGTGCACGCTGTTCAACCAGCCCTGGCCCGCCAGTTGGACGGCCGTGGCCCGTGTCAGTTCGTGCATCTTCTCGTTGGCGTAGAGCAGGTTCCCGGCGATGTCGGTGATGATGATGGCCACGGGAGAGGCCTTGGCCAGCCCCCGGAAGCGCTCTTCGGACTCCCGCTGTGCCGTGTTCGCCTTGTGGATGCGGGTGGCGTCGTTGCCGATGCACAACAGTTCGGCGGGCCGCCCCTGGTCCATGACCAGCTTGACCGTCCAGGACACGAAGCCCACCCGGCCGTCGGCCATGCGCACGGGGATCTCGTTCTGGCGGCCCTCGCCGCCGATGACCTCGACCACCGCGTCCAGCCCCTGGCCCTCGGACGCCACGTCGAAAAAGGACATGAGCGTGTACCCGAGCAGTTCCCCGTCGTCCCCGGCCAGGAAGGTGCGGGCAAAGGAGTTGGCGAAGGTGATCTTGCCCGCCTCGTTGATACGCAGGATCAGGTTGTTGGCCCCCTCCACCAGGTCGCGGTAGCTCTTCTCGCTCTGTTGCAGATCGTGGATCAGCGGCTCGCTGACCTTGATGAACAGGAAGGCGCAGAGGAGGGTCAGGGCCACGCCCACCCCGAAGATGTTCAGGTTGGCACGGAGAAACGGAGCGCGGATCTCCTCCAGGTCGATCCTGGCCACCAGACCGAGCCTGTCGGAGCGCAGGCGGATGGGCGCATAGGCGGCCACCACCTCGACCCCCTGGTGGTCAGGCCCCACCACGGTCCCGGTCTCCCCGAACAGGGCGCGCTTCATGGGCTCCTCGCCGCCGCCGTCCAGGGGAATCCGCGCGCCGGGCGAGGACTCGGGCACGGGTCTGCCGTTTTCCAGCAGATGCAGGATGTCCTTGCCGTCGAGCCGGGCCACGACGAATTCGCCGGTCCGGCTCTGGAGCTCGAAGTCCCGCTGGGCCCGGGCGATGTGACCGAGGATCGTCTCGCGGGTGGCGTCGGGCCCGCCCGATGCCTGCCCGGCCACGGCCATCCAGCCCATCTCCTCGGCCAGGCTGGCCTGGCTCTGGACCAACTCCTGCAGCCGAACCCGCTCCTCCTTGATGGCCGTATTGAACAACAACCGCGTGCCGTACATGGAGACCGCCGCCACGAGCGCCACCATGATGAGCAACAGCGAAAAGATTCTCCGATTCCGTCCCTGCATGGACACCTCCGCAATCCCCTGATTACATGAATAATGGCGTATTTTCCATACGCGCCCTTTTATAATTTGGATTTCCGGATATTTTTGTGTACAAGGCTGCCCGGCAATCCACAGCGCGGTTGACTTTCGACACAAAAATAAAGCATTTTATAGTATGAGAAATGCCTGGGGCACCGCCCAGGAACCGGAGAAACGAATGAAAACGATCGGGCCGGGTATGGCCAAAGTCTTTTTGCAGACGGGCGACTGCTTCATCGGGGTGCAGCCCACCCTGGTGACGACGGTCCTCGGCTCGTGCCTGGCCGTGACCATCCACGCGCCCAAGATGGGCATAGGCACCATCTGCCATGCCTTTCTGCCGGACAGCTCCGCCACCCGGCAGCAGAACCCCGAACCGCAGATCTGCCGCTTCGTGGATACGGCCCTGCAGAACATGCTCGAGACCATGGACAAGATCGGCGTGCCGCGCCGGGAGCTGTGCATCAAGATGTTCGGCGGCGGCCAGGGTGTGGCGGTCAACAACATGGAGCCCTCGGGCTCGTACAATATCGGCAGGCGCAACATCGAGATGGCCAAGAAGCTGCTCAAGTTCGCCCGGCTGGACATCCAGGCCCAGGACGTGGGCGGCGCCCAGGGGCGCAAGCTCATGTTCAACACCCAGACCGGAGATGTCTGGGTCAAGAAA
The DNA here is from genome assembly GCF_037094465.1 of Pseudodesulfovibrio sp. 5S69. Lineage (NCBI taxonomy): Bacteria > Pseudomonadati > Thermodesulfobacteriota > Desulfovibrionia > Desulfovibrionales > Desulfovibrionaceae > Pseudodesulfovibrio > Pseudodesulfovibrio methanolicus. Next base: position 843,194 of record NZ_CP146609.1, on the reverse strand, counting down.
CTGAACAAATCCCAGCTCGCGGCCGCAGGCAACAGCGGTTCTCCGGGCTCCAAATTCTAGGAACCGACATGCGTCCGAAACGGTCCGCCTCTTCCCTTGCCGCCCTTTTCCGAAACCCGCTGCTGCGCGCCGCCGTCCTGGCGCTCGCCCTGCTGCTCGCCCCCGCGCTCCGGGCGGCCCCGGCATGGGCCGGCGGCGGCCTCTACCAGTACTCGACCATCGACGCCCTGCTGGCCGGGGTCTACGACGGCGGCCTGACCATGGACCATTTGCTCGCGCGCGGCGGTTTCGGCCTGGGCACCCTGAACGGCCTGGACGGCGAGTTGGTCGTCCTGGACGGCGTGGCCTACCACGCGGCGGCCGGCGGGCGGGTGGACGTCCCGGCCGGGTCGACGCGGACCCCCTTCGCCTGCGTCACCCGCTTCGCGCCCGGGACCAGCCTGGCCCTCAACGGCATCGACGGCCTCGAAGCGCTGAACGCGGCCGTGTCCGCGCACCTGCCCACCAAAAACCGCTTTTACGCCATCCGCATCGATGCCCGCTTCGACCGCGTGCGGACCAGGGCCATCCCCCGGCAGACGCCGCCGTATGCGCCCCTGGCCGAGGTCACGAAGCAGCAGGTCGTCACGGACTTCTCGGGCCCGGGCACCCTGGTGGGACTCTATTCGCCGCCCTTTGTCAACGGGGTCAACGTGCCCGGCTTCCACTGGCATTTCCTGACCGGGGACCGCACCGGGGGCGGCCACGTCCTGGACTGCGCCTTCGCCTCGGCCGAGGCCCGCCTGGACGGCATGCGCTCCTTCACGCTAGACTTGCCCGATTCGCGCGCCTTTGACGGGCTCGACCTGGCGGACGACAGGAGCAAGGCGTTGCAGACCGTGGAAAAGGGGACCTCGAAAACGGAGTAGCCGCCATGCCGGAATACCCGGTGACCGTCGATTCCGAGCTTGCGCCCATCATGAACCGCTATCTGGCGTTGCGGCGGGAGGGGCGCGCGAAACTACGGACCCCGCGGAAGCGGGGGATTTCGAGGCCGTGGTCCTCCAGGGGCATGTGCTCAGGGGCAGCGGCGGTTCCTTTGGCCTGGCCCGGCTGACCCAGTTGGGCGCTGCCGTCGAGGACGCGGGGCGGCGGAGGGATGCGGCAACGGCCGGACGGCTGGCCGATGCCGTGGGGGAGTATATCGACAACCTGGACATCAGTTATCAAGAAAGGAAGCCTGCCATGCGCATCCTCATGCTCGCCATAAACGACCCCGCCGGGACCGCCGTGCAGTTCTGCAAGGCGCTCAACCGCCACACCGGGCACTCGGCCCGGCTGGTCACCCTGGAGACCCGCTACACCCACTGCTGGGAAAAGGACCTGCACGTCCCGGACCTCGGCCCCGACGGCATGGAGGAAGTCGCCATCCTCATGCGCGAGGCCGATGTCTTCCACTTCCACATGACCTGCGACGAGAACCAGCCCTTCGGTCCGCTCAAGCCGGCCGACTACCTCAAGGGCAAGGCGGTGGTCCACCACCATCACGGGCACCACGACTTCCGCGCCCACCCCGAATCCTTCCGCGAGAAATACCGCGAGCGCGGCCGGACCAACCTGCTCGTGTCCACCCCGGACCTGCTCAAGCTCCTGCCCGAGGCCCGCTGGCAGCCCAACCTGGTGCCCATCGACGACCCGCTGCTGACGCCCATGTGGGGCCGCTTCGACGATCCGGGCCAGCTCAAGGTCTGCCACTCGCCCACCCGCAAGGACCTCAAGAACACCGAGGAGTTCCTGGCCGCGGTCAAGTACGTCAACCGGCGCAACGTGTACCTCTCCGTGGACCTCGTCGACGACGCGCCCAACCACGAGTGCCTGGCCCGCAAGCGGCGCTGCCACGCCCTGTTCGACCACATGCAGGGCTACTACGGCGTGTCCAGCCTGGAGGGGCTTTCCCAGGGGCTGGCCGTCCTCGCCGGGCTGGACGACTGGAACCGGGCCCGCATCGCGGAATTCGCCGGGACCGACGACCTGCCGTGGCTCTCGGCCACCAACCAGGACGAGCTGGGCACCCTGCTGCAGCACCTGGCCAAGGACCGCGGCTACTGCGAACAGGCCGGGGAGGCGGGCCGCCGCTTCATGGAGTCGTGCTGGTCCGACCGGCGCATCGCCTCGGATCTGGCCGACTACTACGACTCCCTCTGATCGGTTCCGGCTTTGCCTTTGGACGACAATTCCAGTATACACCTTTGGAGTTTTTCAATCAGCGAGGGGTATGCATGTCGAATACGTTCAGGCACTGGTTCCTTTTTCCGGCGGCCTGCGCCATGGCCGGGCTCCTGGCCCTGGCCCTGACCGTCCAACCGGGCCTGGCCCAGAGCCAGACGACCGGCGGGCCGCGCAACGAGGTGCGCATGGACGTGGATTTCACGGTCCTGCCCAAGGTCCTGCCCGACGGCAACGAGGCCCCGGCATCGTCCGCCGCGCCCCCCGAGGAACCGCTCACCCCGGAGCAGGCCCTCCCGGACGCGGCCGACGCCGCAGCGCCTTCGGAAAAGCCTGCCGCGAACAACCGCGTCCCGACCGCAGAGACCCGGCCCACCCCGAAACCCGCGCCCGCCGAACAGGCGGAAATCCCGGCCGTCACCCCGGTCAAGGAACCCGGCGTGATCCGCTCGGTGTCCCTGGACGAGTCAGCGCGGGGCTTCACCCTCAAGGTGGTCGCCGACCGGCCCGTGGGCCAGATCGCGTTCATGAACCTCAACAACCCCAGACGGCTGGTGGTGGATTTCCTGGGCAAGTGGTCCCATCGGGACGGCAATGTGCTCCGCTCCGAAGGGGTGGTCAAACACGTGGTCATGGGCGAGCACCCGGACCGCTTCCGCATGGTCGTCCACTTCCGCACCCCGCCGAAAAAGACACTCACGCCCGATATCCGCAAAGCCGGGGACGAAGTGCATGTCCTGGTCGCCCTGCCCTAGCGCGAAGGCTGTTACGCAATTGTCACAAACGAGTCATTGGCTCGTAACTCCACCGGGTTACTCGTGGTGCGTTGCGCCGCTGGCGGAACACATCATTTCATTTGCCACGGAGCACGAACAATGACGACGACCATAAAGGTGTCTTCCATCAACCTCGATTTCCACTACGGTGACTTCAAGGCCCTGGAGGACATCAGCATAGACTTCGAGTCCAACAGGGTCACGGCGCTCATCGGACCGTCCGGGTGCGGCAAGTCGACCTATCTTCGCTGCATCAACCGCATGAACGACCTCATCCCCGGCACCAAGGTGGACGGCAAGATGACCCTGGACGGCCAGGACATTTACGCCCCCGGCCTGGATGTCGTCTCCCTGCGGCGCCGCATCGGCATGGTCTTCCAGAAGCCCAATCCCTTCCCAAAGACCATCTTCGAGAACGTGGCCTACGGCCTGCGCGTCAACGGCATGAAGGACAAGCAGTTCATGGAGCAGAAGGTCGAGGAGAGCCTGCTCGGTGCGGCCCTGTGGGACGAGGTCAAGGACCGGCTGCACACCTCCGCCCTGGGGCTGTCCGGCGGACAGCAACAGCGGCTGTGCATCGCCCGCGCCCTGGCCGTGGAACCCGAGGTTCTGCTCATGGACGAACCCGCCTCGGCGCTGGACCCCATCGCCACACAGAAGATCGAGGACCTGATCCACGAACTCAAAAAGGAATTCACGATCATCATCGTGACCCACTCCATGCAGCAGGCGGCACGGGTGTCCGATCGAACCGCCTTCTTCTACATGGGCAAACTGATCGAGGTGGACGACACCAAGGCCATGTTCACCAACCCCGCCAATAAACAGACGGAAGATTACATTACGGGCCGTTTCGGTTAAGCTGAACAGCAAAGGACGCAACGCATCATGGAACAACGCGCACATTTTTCCAAAAAACTCGAGGATCTCAAGGTCATGGTCCTGCGCATGGCGGCCCTCTCGGAATCCGCCGTGCACAAGGCCATCCGGGCCTACCTCGAGAACGACGCCGACCTGGCCGAAGCGGTCATTGTCGGCGATGAAGCCATCAACGAGATGGAAGACGGGATCGACAACTTCAGCCTGGAACTCCTCGCCCTGGACCAGCCCATGGCCGTTGACCTGCGCACCATCGTCGGCGCACAGCGCATCACGGTGAACCTGGAGCGGCTCGGCGACGAGGCGGTCAATCTGGCCCACCGGGCCATCTTCCTGTCCACCAGGCCGCCCATGCCCCACAACCCCAAGATGGAAGACCTGGCCAACACGGTCAAGAATATGCTCTCAGAGGCGCTCAAGGCCTACGTGGACGACGACGTCAGCCTGGCCGGGCAGATCTGCCGCATGGACGACAAGGCCGACGACCTGACCATCGCCATCCTGCGCCAGATGGTCTCCGACATGGTCTCCGAGTCCCGCATCGTTGAGCGGGGCGTGCACGCCATCATCGGCTCCCGCCACCTGGAGCGCGTCGGCGATCTGGCCACCAATGTGGCCGAGACCGTGGTCTTCATCGTCGAAGGCACGAGCATGAAACACAACTGCCGCGGCTGATCACGCCCGCCGGAACGAATCAAAAGCCCGCCGCGTCCATATGGACGCGGCGGGCTTTCCTTTTAATTTACCGCTTCGGAAGAACTAGGCGCGATCCAGCTCGGCCAGCAGTTCCCCGGCCCGAAGCTCCAGCTCCGCGAACAGCTCGGGGCTACGCGCCGGGTCGCCGCCCTTGGCGCAGCATTCGAGGTCGAACGCCGCCCGACGGGCGGCCTCGGCCCCCAGAGTCGCGGCCACACTCTTCATGGTGTGGCTGTTCAGGGCCACGGCCCGGAGGTCGCCCTCGGCCATGCCCCGCCTCACGGCATCCATCCGCAGCCGAATCTCCACGGCCGCCTTGGTCAGAAGCGGTGCGAATTCCTCAAGGGTCAGCCCTATGTCCGCGCTGGCCGAAACCGCGTCGAACACGGCCCCTCCCGGAAGAGTTCCCCCATTCTGTCTGAAATTACTCTGCATTTTTTGTCCCCTATGTCCCATACCATACCGCGCCGCCCCACGGGAGCAAAGCGAAAATCCCGGTGACGCCGTCCCTCGACCAGCCGTTTATACCGCCTCTGCCTCGGGCTGCCGCTGCCCGTCGAACCACTCCGCATACCGCTCGCCCCAATGGCACAGGCTGTCGATGAGCGGCAGGATGCTCTCCCCCATCCCGGTCAGGGAATACTCCACCTTGGGCGGCACCTGGGGATAGACCTCGCGCCGGACCACGCCGTCCGACTCCAGTTCGCGCAACTGCTGGGTGAGCATCTTCTGGGTGATGTTCGGGATGGACCGCTTGACCTCGCTGAAGCGCATGGTCCCTTCCTTGCCCAGCTTGTGCAGGATGATCAGCTTCCATTTGCCGCCGATGACCTGCAGGGTCAGCTCCATGGAACAATAGTATTTTTTGTCGCCGCAAACCTTCTGCGAACACGCCGCGTCCATGATTCCTCCCGCCGACCGACACCCGCCCGGTCTGTCCGTCGGCCTCAGTGGTATATTTTGGGTTACTATAGAACTCTGAAGTGCGTACTTGATCTTTTCTCTCCATTAGCAGAGAACATGATCAAGGTAAATAGCGCCCAGCACCCCGAACACGGAGGATGAACATGGATACCCTGGAAGCCCTGCGCACCAGGCGCAGCATACGGAAATACACTGACAAGCCCGTCTCCGACGAGATGGTCCGGCAGATCCTCGAAGCGGCCATGATGGCCCCCAGCGCAGGCAACGGCCAGCCCTGGCAGTTCATCGTGGTCAACGAACGAGCCCGGCTCGACGCCATGGTCGACCTGCACCCCTACGTCAAGATGGTCCTCCAGGCCCAGGTCGGCATCATCGTCTGCGGTGATCTGACCAAGGAAAAGTACCCCGGCTACTGGGTCCAGGACTGCGCCGCGGCCATGGAGAACCTGCTCCTGGCCACACACGCCCTCGGCCTGGGCGCGGTCTGGACCGGCATCTACCCCAAGGAAGACCGCGTGACCGGATACCGGGCCATGTTCAACATCCCGGACCACGTCATACCGCTCGGCTTCGCGCCCATCGGCTGGCCCGCGCAGCAGCCCAAGTCCGAAAGCCGCTTCAACCCCAACCGAGTCCACTACAACAACTACTAGGAGTCACCCATGAAAGTTGTCGCATTCAACGGCTCCGCCCGAAAGGGCGGCAATACCGCGGAGATGATCAAACGCGCCTTGGCCAAACTCGAAGCCCAGGGCATCGAGACCGAAATGATCGAGCTTGGGGGCAAGAAAATGCACGGCTGCATCGCCTGCATGAAGTGCGCGGAAAACAAGGACCGCCGCTGCGCCGTCAAAAACGACTTCGTTAATGAATGTATCGAGGCCATGGACGCGGCCGACGGCATCCTTCTCGCCTCGCCCACCTACTTCGCCACCATCACCACCGAAATGAGCGCACTCATCGACCGCGCCGGCATGGTCGGCCTGGTCAACGGCTCCATGTTCGCCCGCAAGGTCGGCGCCGCCATCGTCGCCGCCCGCCGAGGCGGGGCCATGCAGACCTTCAACACCCTCAACTCCTTCTTCTTCATCCAACAGATGGTCGTGCCCGGCTCCCGCTATTGGAACATGGGCTTCGGCCGCGAGAAAGGCGAGGTTCTCAAGGACGAGGAAGGCATGCAGACCATGGACATCCTGGGCGAAAACATGGCCTGGCTCATGCATAAACTGAACGCCTGACAAACCGTCTCCTCCCCTGCCCGCAAGGCCCGATCCGGCAAGACCGGATCGGGCCTTGTCGCGTGCGCGCGGGTTGCCTTGGGGCTCCCCGAATCGTTCCCACCTCTCTTCATCTTCCCTTCATGATGTCCCCGTATTCTGGCCTCGAACGGCAGGAACGGGACGCCGCCGCCATGGCGGCTCCGCTGCCACAACGCAACGACATCAGGAGGCATTATCATGAAAAAGCAATGGATAGCCCTTATCGGAAGCGGGGCCATGATCATCGGCCTGGCCACGGCGGGCGTCGGTTTCGCCAAGTCCGAACAGGAACAGCGCATCACCGGGACCATCCCGGTCGCCGAACAGGCCGAGGCCGCGTATCCGGGCATGGCCAAAATCACCCTGAACCAGGCCATGCAGGACGCCGTGGCCGCCGTACCGGGTCGGGTCCTCAAGGCCGGGCTCGACGATGAGGACGGCTTCCTGGTCTACGGCATCGAGGTCGTCGGCCGGGACCAGACCGTCACGGACGTGAAGATCGACGCCGGTTCGGGCAAGGTCCTGGCCCTGCGCAAGGACAAGGCCGACCGGCACGAGCACGACGGCGAAGGCCGCGAACACGACGAACGGGAAGGCCACGAAGGCGAGGAATAATCTCCCGCACCCCGTGTCCCGGCCCGGCCCCCCCGGGGGGGGGGGCCGGGACGCATCCACGGCCGACCAGCGAGGTACTTGCTATGATCACAATGGAAAACATCCGCCTGGGCATCGATGGAAAGGACGTGCTCAACGGCATCGACCTGCATCTGGAATCCGGCGACATCTACGGCCTGCTCGGGCCCAACGGCGCCGGGAAGTCCACCACCATATACGCCCTGCTGGGGCTGCGGCCCTATTCCGGCGGGCACGTCAGGATACTTGGCGGCGACCCGGCGGAGGACCCCATCCCCATCCGGCGGCAGGTGGGCGTCATGCCCGAGAAGGCCGGGTTCTACGAATGGATGACCGCGCCCGACTATCTCGGGTGGTACGCGCACCTCTACGGCTTCGAACCCGCGGCCGGAGAGCTCGACGCGCTGCTCGACAGGGTCGGCCTCGGCGCGAAAAAGGGGAATCCCGTCGCCACCTATTCCCGGGGCATGCGCCAGCGCCTGGCCGTGGCCAGGGCGCTGTTGCCGCACCCCCGGCTGCTCATCCTGGACGAACCGACCAACGGGCTCGACCCCAAGGGGCGGCGCGAGGTCCATGATCTGCTGGTGGAGTATGCCCGGACCAACGAGGCCGGGGTGCTTTTGTGCACCCATCTCCTGGACGACGTGGACCGGCTGTGCAACCGCATCGGCATCATCGAGGGCGGCCGGACCCGCATCGAAGGGGCCATCGGCGAACTGCTGTCGCAGACGGGCCGGGAGTTGAATCACCGCCTGCGCCTGGAGGCTGAGCCGGACGTCTCGGACCTGCCGGACGGGATCACGGTCCTGGACAACGAGAACGGCTGGTGGCGCGTGCGCACCCGGTCGGGCGACGTTGCCGGGCTCTGGGGCGAACTGTGGCGGCGGGGATGGAGAATTCAGGAAATCCGCTCCGAGGCCTCCAACCTCGAAGCGCTGTACATGCGCCATACCGGCCGAAACGAGCCGTCGGCGCAGGAGGTGACGCAATGAACACTACCATAGCCATCGCAAGCAAGGAAAGCGCGCAGATGCTGCTCAGCCGACGGGGCATCCTCTGGCTGACCACGTTCAGCGCGGTCCTCTCGGCCTTCAGTCTGCTGCTGGTCAGCAACACCGAACTGAGCCTGCTCGACAACGCCCAGGTGGTCTACATGATGGCCGGAACGGTCCTGGCCGCGGGGGCCCTGCTGGCCGCCATCCAGGGAAGCGACGGGTATGCCGGGGAAAGGGAACGGGGCACGCTGGTGCCGCTGCTCTGCGCCCCGGTGCGGCCCGGCGTCCTGCTCGAAGGCAAGGCGGCGGGCATGCTCGCGGCCTGGGGCGTCATGTACGCCATGAGCGTGCCCTATCTCTGGGCCGTGGGCGCGGGCGGTCAGAACCTCGGGGCCGCCCTGGTCTACCTGGCCCTGTTCGGCACCCCGGTGGTCCTCGGCTTCGGCTACCTGGCGCTGGCCCTGTCCGCCCGCACCGGCAGCGTCATGAGCTCGCTGCTCGGCACGGTCACGCTGCTGATGCTGGCCGCGAGCCCGCTGGTGGTGGGCCCGAGCCTGCGCAGTTCGGCCATCGGGCGGATCCTGGACGCCGTGAACCCCTTTGCCGGAGCCCTGAACACCTTCGACAGCGTGATCATCGACGGCGACCCGTTCTCGGCCCAGGCCTTCCGCCTGTTCCTGGTCGCTGCCTGGCTCGTCCTCTGCCTGTTCCTGGCACGCCGCAGCGCCGCCAAGGCCAACTTCTAACAAGGGAGCGCACCATGAAGATTCACAAGACCCTGCTTCCCGCCGTGGCCGTCATCCTGCTGCTCGCCACGGCCGCCGTGGCCGCACCGGCCCCGGTGACCCTGGACCTGGGCCCCGACGCGGGGAACCCCGCGTCACCGATCATGGGGGACCATTTGCGGTTCTGGAGCACCATAACCAACAATGGAACGCGGCCCGTCCGGGGGCTGGTGGCCTGGATAAGCCTGGTCGAGGTCGACAAGGGCAACGAACAGCCCATGGACCTGGAGGACTGGAGCGCCCACAAGGCCGTGGCCGGGGCGACCCTGGAACCGGGCGGGACCCTGCGCACCGACTGGCCCATGCGGCTGATCAGGAGCGGAGACTACCGTGTGATCGTCAGCGTCACCGATCGGGGCGGCGACCGGGTCTACACCAGCCCGACCGTTCAGTTTCACGTCCGGCAAAAGCCCATGCTCAAGGCCGGACGGGTGGTGGCCGTGGCGGCGGGCGTGCCCGTGATCCTGCTGGCCCTGCTGCTCGTCCTGAAGCGGCGGCAACGCGCCCGGCACGGCTGATTCGGCGGGCCTGTCCGGCATAACCAACAAAGACACCCAACGAGGTCGACATGACATTCCGGCGAAAATCCTTCCTGCGCACGGCCGCGGCCACCCTCGGGGTACTCGCGGTCCTGTTCGCGGCGCGCGTCTGGTATCTCGAAGAGCAGGGCAACTTCCATGCGATAACGGTCGGCGAGGCGTACCGCTCGGCCCAACTGGACCGGGACGAGCTGGCGCACTACGTCCGCAGGCACCACATCCGCTCGATCATCAACCTGCGCGGCGACAGGCCGGAGAAAGCCTGGTACCGCGAGGAGATCGCCACCGCCCGCGAACTGGGCATCCGGCACTTCGACTTCGGCGGCATAAGGGCGACCCGCGCGCCCTCGCCACGCCAGGTGCACGAGTTGCTGGAGCTGTTCGCCATGGCCCCGCGCCCGGTCCTGCTGCACTGCCGGGCCGGGGCGGACCGCTCCGGCCTGGCCGCGGCCCTGTGGAAGACCATGGTCGACGGCGCGCCCGCCTCCGAGGCGCGCAAACAGCTCTCCCTGCGCTACGGCCACGTGCCCGTGGGGCCGACCACCGTCCTGGACGCCTTTTTCGATCACTGGAACCCCGCCGAAGGCCGTGCCGTGGAAACCGGCATCCCGGCCCCGGCCCACAAGGAGATATGACATGTCATTCATCACACAGGGATTGCGCCGAATGGATGCGCGGGCGGCCGCGGCCATGCTGCTTGACCGTGTCCACGTCCTGCTGGTCCGGCCGGTGGCGGCCTCGCGCGTCTTTCTGCACGCCACCGGAAAGGCTCGGCGTTTCTATCTGGTCCACTTCCGCAAGGACTACGTCCGCGCCCAATTGCGGGCGCGCGAGGGTGCGTGCCGCCAGTGCGGATTCTGCTGCAACATGCTCTTCACCTGCCCGCTGCTGACCAGGGAGGGGCGGTGCGTGGCCTACGGCGTCTGCCGCCCGCGCTCATGCCGAGTCTTTCCCATTGATCAGCGGGACATCGACGAGGTAGGCAAATGCGGCGCCCGGTGCGGCTACCGTTTCGAGAACCGCCGCTGACCGCAAACCTTCAACAGGAACCGTCCGACGTGATACATCAAGCCGTTGCCTGGATCGTGGCCGTGGTGGGCCATTGGGGATACCCCGGAATCGTGGTCCTCATGGCCCTGGAGTCCTCCCTGTTCCCGTTCCCCAGCGAGGTGGTCATCCCGCCCGCCGCCTACCTGGCGGCAAGCGGCAGGATGAGCATCGGGATGGTCGTCCTCTGCGGCGCCCTGGGCAGCCTTCTGGGAGCGGTCTTCAACTACTGGCTGGCCCTGACCTTCGGCAGACCGTTCTTCGAGCGGTACGGCCGCCGCATGCTGGTCAACCCGGAGTCCCTGGCCAGGGCCGAGCGATTCTTCGCCCGCCACGGGCACATCAGCACCTTCACGGGCCGCCTGCTGCCGGTCATCCGCCAGTACATCTCCCTCCCGGCCGGGCTGACGCGGATGAATTTCCCGGCCTTCTGCGCGGCCACGGTCCTGGGCTCGGGGGTCTGGGTGCTGGTCCTGGCCGGGCTGGGCTACTGCTTCGGCCGGAACGAGCGGTTGGTCCTGCGCAACCTGCACTGGGCCACCCTGGCCCTGGCCGTTGTCTGCGCGGCCATCCTGCTGGCCTACCGCCGGTGGTGGAAGGGACGCCAAGCCCGGAACGCGGAACGGCGGACCGGCGTCTGACGGACTTCCGTTCCGTTTCCGCCATCCGCATTGTTGTACAATCCATTTTTTTGGCTCAAGATACCGACATGCGCATACTGATCGTCGACGATGAACAGACCCTGCTGGACCAACTGCAAAAGGGGCTGGAAGAACAGCGGTACATGGTCGAAACCGCCCTGGACGGGGAGGCGGCCCTGGACAAGCTGTTCGAAACGCCCGTGGACCTGGTCATCCTCGACATTATGCTCCCCGGCGTGGACGGCCTGGAGGTCCTGCGCGCCCTGCGGGGCGAGGGCGACGCCACCCCCGTGCTCATGCTCACGGCCAAGGGCGACATCGACGACAAGATCAAGGGGCTGGACCTGGGGGCGGACGACTACCTGGCCAAGCCCTTTTCCTTCGACGAGCTGCTGGCGCGCGTCCGGGCCCTGCTCCGGCGCTCCGGCGGGCAGGCAGGGTCCGTGCTCCGGGCGGGCGAGCTGCGCCTGGACACCGTGAGCCGGGAGGTCAGCCGGGGCGGGGAACCCCTGAACCTGACGGCCAGGGAGTTCTCCATCCTGGAATTTTTCCTCTACAACAAGAACCGGGCCGTTTCCCGGTTCAGCCTCGCCGAGCACGTCTGGGGCGACGCCTTCGATCCCTTCAGCATGTCCAACTTCATGGACGTGCACATCAAGAACCTGCGGAAGAAGATCGGCGACGCGGACGGCTCGGTCATCCGGACCATCCGGGGCGTGGGCTACATCGTCAAGGACGAGGCGCCATGACGGTCCGGCTGAAGATAACCCTGCTGATGACGGCGGCCGGATTCGTGGCCAGCCTGGTCTTCTCCTGCATCATCCTCTGGGAGATGGTGGAACAGCCCTTCCGGCTCATCGACGCGGACCTGAAGGTTGCCGGTCCGCGCATCGGCCAGGCGGTCATGGCCGGAATGGGCGACGAGGGCGGCCCCGGGTTCGCGGACGGCGACCACTACTGGCTGGAGGTCAGGGATCCGGCCACGGGCGAAGTCCTCTACCGGTCCGGCCTGGCCCGAACGTACCGGATCGAACCGCCCCGGGCGGGCCGGGGCAGGACGGTCTCCGCCGTTGCCGAAGGGCAGGACGCGGCGGGACGCGATAAGGAACGGGAAAAGGTCGATTTCCGCGTGTACACCACCGCCTTTTCCCTCGAAGGGCACCACTACCAGGCCAGCGCGGGCCGCCCGGTGGAGCACCTGGAGGACGAACTCGGGGACACCGTCTCGGGCATTGCCGGAGGGCTGGCCTTCTCGGTCCTGCTGCTGGCCGCGATCAGCTATTTCCTGGCCGGGCTGATGCTCCGCCCCATCCGGGAGCTCAACGCCCAGGCCAGGGACATCAGCGAGAAGCACCTGGACAGGCGGATGCCCACTACCGGCGAACGCGACGAATTCAACACCCTGGCCGAGACGCTGAACAACGTCTTCGACCGCCTGCAACACGCCTTTCTGCGCCAGAAGCGGCTGCTCGCCGACGCCTCGCACGAGCTCAAGACGCCGTTGACCATGATGCGCCTGGCCCTGGACGCGATCCGATCGGGCGCGGGCGACGGCGGGCCCGACCCGCAGGCCGAGAGCCACGAGCGGATGACCGAGCAGGTGCTGCGCATGGACCGGCTGGTCAAGAGCCTGCTGGACCTGTCGTCCCTGGAGATCGAGGCCGCGGCGGCCCGCGAGCCCCTGGACCTCGCCGCCCTCCTGAACGCGCTGATCGAGGATTACCGCTTCCTGGGCGAGGCGCGCGGCATCGGGCTGCGCGCCGACCTGCCCGGCCGGCTGGACATGGAGGGCGACGCGGACAAGCTGACCCGCGCGTTTTCCAACCTCCTGGACAACGCCGTCAAATACAACGTCGAGGGCGGCAGTGTGACCGTCACCGGGGCGCGGTCCGGACCGAATCTGACCATCACCCTGGCCAACACCGGCCCCGGCGTACCGGATAAGGACATCCCCCGCATCTTCGAGCAGTTCTACCGGGTGGAGAAATCCCGGTCCCAGCAACACGGCGGGTCCGGCCTGGGGCTGGCCATCGTCAAGCGGATCGTGGAGCTGCACGGCGGTACGACGACCTTCGAAAACCACCCCGACGGGCTCACCTCGGTCACGGTGACCCTGCCGGAGCACGGCGGCCCCGACACGGCCCGCCCGGACTAGCGCCCGGAGCGGCAACATTGCAACCGGATACGATGCAGCATGCGACACTTCTTCCGCAGGACAGGGCCTGAGCCCTCGCTTCCCCGTTCCATCCGCACCCTGGGCTGGGTCAGTTTCTTCACCGACGTGGCCTCGGAAATGGTCTACCCCGTTGTTCCCCTGTTCCTGGTCTCGGTGCTCGGGGCCCCGGCCACGGTGCTCGGGGCCATGGAAGGGGCGGCCGAGGCCGTGGTCTGCCTGATGAAGGGGGCCTCGGGCTGGCACAGCGACCGCATGGGACGGCGCACCCCGTTCGTCCGCGCCGGGTACGGGTTGGGCGCGCTGTCCAAGCCGCTGCTCGCCCTGGCCAATTCCTGGCCCATGGTCTTTGCCGCGCGGGTCATCGACCGCTCGGGCAAGGGGCTGCGCACCACGGCGCGGGACGCCATGATCGCGGACGCGGCGCCCCCGGCCATCGCCGGCAGGGCCTACGGGTTCCACCGGGCCATGGACACGGCCGGGGCCATCGTGGGCGTGTCGCTGTCCATGGGGCTTCTGGCGCTGCTGCCCGGAGCATACCGGACCATATTCCTGCTGGCCGCGCTGCCGAGCCTGGTCGCGGTCTGGTTCACCTTCCGGCTGAAGGACAAGGAGTGGGAAAAGGAGGCGGCATCGCCGCGCCGACCGTTGCGCGAATCCCTGCGGGGGCTGCCCCGGTCCTACTGGCGCGCCTTGGCCCTGCTGTCCCTGTTCGCCCTGGCCAACAGCACCGACGCGCTGCTCCTGCTCCGTACGCGGGACCTGGGGTTCAGCGACATCCAGGTCATCGGGGCCTATGTCCTGTTCAACATGGTCTACGCGGCCACGGCCTACCCGGCGGGCATCGTCAGCGACCGCGTGGGCCGGTGGCGGATCATGCTCGGCGGCTGGACCGTCTACGCCCTGACCTATTTCGGCTTCGCCCTGTCCGGGCCCGGTTGGATATGGGTGCTGTTCCCGGTCTACGGCCTGTACATGGGCCTGACCGAGGGGGTGGGCAAGGCCATCATCGCCTCGGGGCTGCCCACGGAGCGCCGGGGCACGGCCATGGGATTCTTCCTCATGCTCACCGGCCTGCTCTCGTTGCTCGGGAACCTGGCCGCCGGGCTCGCCTGGGACCTGATCGGCCCGCGCGCCCCGTTCCTGATGGGCGGCGCGCTCGCCCTGCTGGCCGTGGTCGCCGCCCTGGTCCTGCCCCGTGGCGGCCACGCCCGCTAGCCGCCCCCCGGCTCCCGGCGGGAAACGTCCCGCGCGGGCCCTCGGCGGGAGGCCGGCCTAGAATCCGTAGCGGACGTACTCCTTGTCCAGCCGGTTGATGAGCTGAATGTAGCGGTAGGTGCCCTTGATCTGGGCGTCCTCCACGGTCTGGTAGCCCTTGGCGCGGCATTCGGGGCAGGCGTCCACCGGTATTTCCACGCCGAGGCACAACGGCCCGGAGTCGGCGCGGGTTTCGACCTTGTAGAGTCCCCGGCACTGCTTGCACAGGGTCACGGACTCCTGCTGGACCTCGTTGATCCCGTCGGTATCGTAGTAAATCTGCTTGTGGCGGACGAACTTGTCGCCGGAGATGATCCCCTGGCGGCTGTCGTCCCTGGACACGAACTCGGGCGGATCGAAATACAGGGCCGGGAGTTGTTTGCAGAGCTCCGTGATGTACTCGGTGGTCCGGGCGTCCTGGCGGATGCGCTCCGCGTTGTAATTGGGCTCGCGCACGTGGGAGTAGTCCACGCCGGCCATGGCCAGGCAGATGCCGAGGTTGACGTAGGGCAGCGCGCCCTGGATGGAGTAGCCGCCCTCGAGCACGGCGATGTCCGGCTTGAGCATGTCGTTCATGGCCGCGTAGCCCCCGGCCGAGAAGTTCATGTTGGTGATCGGGTCGGAGAAGTGGTTGTCCTGCCCGGCGGAGTTGATGACCAGGTCCGGCTTGAAATCCGCGAGGATGGGCAGGACGATGCGCTCCACGGCCATGAGAAACCCTTCGTCCGAGGTATTGGGCGGCAGCGGGATGTTCAGGGTCCGGCCCATGGCGTTCGGTCCGCCCAGGTCGCGGGGGAAGCCGGTGCCGGGATACAGGGTCCGGCCGTCCTGGTGCAGGGAGATGAACAGGGTGTCCGGGTCGTGCCAGTAGATGTCCTGGGTGCCGTCGCCGTGGTGGCAGTCGGTGTCCACGATGGCAATGCGCTTGTGCCCGTACTGCTCCCGGATATGCTCGATCATGATCGCTTCGATATTGATGGTGCAGAAGCCGCGCGAGCCGTGGACCACCTTCATGGCATGGTGCCCGGGGGGCCGGACCATGGCGAAGGCGCGGTCGGTCTTCCCTTCCATGACCAGGTCGCCCGCCTTCATGGCGCCGCCGGCCGAGATGAGGTGCGAGCGGGTGGCCACGGAGGGCACGTCCGGGAAGCAGAAATGGACGCGTTCCACGTCCTCCACCGAGGCCACGTCGGGCTTGTACTCACTGATGCCTTCGATGTCGAACAACCCCTCCTCGCGCAGTTGGTCCTGGGTGTAGAGGAGCCGTTCCTGCCGCTCGGGGTGGGTGGGCGAGATGGCCCAGTCAAAGGCCGGGAAAAAAATGATGCCGAGGGTGTTCTTGGATTTGAGCATGGATTAGCGCCCCTCCCCGAAGGTCTTGATTACGCCGGGCCGCACCTGGCATTTGACGCGGATGTTCCGGCCCACGCGGTCGTATCCCTCGACCATGTTGAAGCTCGACGCGTGGGTGATCTGGGCGTCCTCGGCCTTGAGAAACACGCCCATGGAGTCGAGCTGCATGGTCAGTTGGTTGACGGCGTCCCGTTTGGCGTCGTCCAGGTCGTACCCGGACGGAACGTTTTCGCGGTAGGACAGGGTCGGGATGAACAGGACGTGGCGCTGGGTGTCGGCGAACAGTTCGAGCTCCCAGGTGGTCCGGGTCAGGGCCGCGCCGATGGCGTTGGCCACGTCGAAATTGGCGGGCACCTCGGTGGACAGTTGGAAGCGCTGAAAGAGCTCCTCCCGCATGGCCTCGGCCGGACCGCCCATGAGGTAGACCTTCTTGGGCACGATCTTCTTGCCTTCGAGCAGCTCGTGGATGGTGTAGACCGGTTTGGAGTTGATCTCCTCCACCAGGGCGCGGGTGGCGTCCTGGATGGCCTGGGCCGCATAGGCCACCGCGCCCTGGGCCAGCTTTTCGCCGGTCAGGGTGCGGGCCGCGGCGTAGGCGTCCACGGCCTTGCGGGAGGCCGCCACGTCGCCGACCTTACAGGCCCCGACATAGTTCAGGGCGTCGGTCAGGGTGACGCGCTCCCCGCCCAGGCAGACGGACGGGCCGAGCCGGTTGGGGCCGACGCGGACCTCGGGGCCGACCACGGAGATGGCCGAATCGCCGCCGATGCCGATGGAGTGGACCTTGAGCGCCGAGACCAGGGTGGGATGCGAGCCGATGTCGATGCCCTCGCGCTCGATGAGCGGCGCGCCGTCGGCGAAGACCGCGATATCGGTGGTGGTCCCGCCGATGTCCAGGATGACCGAGTCGTGGAAGATGTCGGTCAGGGCGATGATGCCCATGACCGAGGCGGCCGGGCCGGAGAAGATGGACTGCACGGGCAGGGTCCGGGACTGAGGCAGGGGCATGGTCCCGCCGTCGGCCTTGAGGATGTTGACCTTGACGTGGCCCAGTCCCATCTCGTCCAGGGCCTCTTCCACGGCGGTGGCGAACTCGTTGTACAGCCGCCAGACCGCGCAGTTGAAGTAGGCCGTGGCCACCCGGCGCGGGAAGTTGAGCGCCCCGCCGAGCTGGTGGCCCAGGGTGACGAAGTCGGCGTGTTCGCAGACGTCCACGGACTTGCAGTTGCAGACCGTGCGCCGGATGAGGTTCTCGTGGCGCGGGTTGCGGGTGGAAAACTTGGAGACCGCGGCGAAGACGCGTACGCCGTTGCCGCGGCAGGCGTCCACGGCCTCGGCCAGTTGGCGGGTGGACAGCGCGCGGACCTCGTTGCCCCGGTGGTCGATGGACCCGTCGATGACGTGGAAGTCCTTGCAGGGCATGAAATTGTGCGGGTCGATGCCCGGTCCGGCCGAGACGATGACGCCCACGTCCTCGGTCTTGTTCTGGACGATGGCGTTGGTGGACAGGGTGGTGGACAGGTTGAGCTGGGTGACCGCGCTCTTGTCGACCTGGCCGAGGATGGTGGTCAGGGCCTCGGTGACCGAGGAGAGCAGGTCGTGATGCCGGGTGGGCACCTTGCAGGAGGCGGCCACGGCGGGAGCGTCCCCGATGTCGATGGCGACCGCGTCCGTGTGGGTGCCGCCCACGTCGATTCCTAGTAGCATTTCCACTCCATGGTTTTTTCTGGCTTCTCTCCGGGTTACCCCCCTTGGGCGCGCTGCGCAAGTGTCCTTTCGGTCAATGGTCGAATAGGGCCGGGGAATGGTCGCGAAAGGGTTCCGGCCCGGCGGCGGACCGTTTGCCTTTCCCTGCCCTCTTCGTGTAGCGTGCGAAAGTCACAAGGAAAATCCCCGTGCGACGGATTCGGTCCGCGCGGGAAAGGAGCGGTTCCATGAGCAGAATTTTCATAGCGGGCGCGGCCGGAAACATCGGCTCGGCCCTGATCGATACACTGCCCGACAAGGCGGAAATCGTGGCCGGGGTGCACTCCCCGGAAAAGGTCGAGGCCGTCTCGGCCGGGGGTGTGGAGGCGCGGGCCTTCGACTTCGAGGACAAGGACTCCATGGTCGCGGCCATGGCCGGATGCGACCGCCTGTTCCTGGTCGTGCCCATGACTGAGAAAATGACCCGGTACGGACGGCTGGCCGTGGACGCGGCCAAGGAAGCGGGCATCGGATACATCGTCCGGTCCAGCGGCTACGGCGCGTCCGCGGATGCCCATTGGCGCCTGGGGCGCGAGAGCGGCATGATCGACCAGTTCGTGGAGGACTCCAAGATTCCGTTCACCGTGCTGCGGCCCAACACCTTCATGCAGAATTTCAGCACCATCTTCGCGGCCTCGATCAAGGCCGGGGTCATCGCCCTGCCCGAGGAGGACTACAAGGTCAGCTACATCGACGTACGCGACATCGCGGCCTGCGCGGCCCGGCTGCTCCACGACAACGAGGGGTATACGGACAGCGTCTACGCCCTGACCGGGCCCCATGCGCTGACCCTTGCGGACGTGGCCGAGACCATCGGGGCGGCCGCCGGGATCGAGGTGCGCTACACCCCCATCGAGGAAGAGGCGTTCATCGAGGGCCTGGACCGGGCGGGTGTGCCCGAGTGGAACCGGAACATGCTGGTTTCCCTGAGCCGGGTGGTCAAGCTCGGGATGATGGGCAACGTCACCCAGGCCGTGGAATACCTGACGGACACCCCGGCGCGGTCCTTGGCCGAGTTCGCGGCCGACCACGCGGACGCCTGGAGGTAGCATGCTCAAAGGCCGGGAGGAATTGCTGCGGATCATCCGGACCATCTCGTCCGGCGGACCGGCCGACGGCATCGAGGCCCTGACCGGGCCGGAGTACGACCCGGAAATCCAGGAGCTGGCCGAGGCCGTGGCCCTGATGCTGGCCAAGATCGAGGCGAGAGAGGACCGGCTGGAACAGCTCCTGGCCAAGATCCGCAGCGACACGGTCAACACCATCACGGCGGTGGCCCACGCCCTGGGCGCGCGCGACGCCTACACCGAGGGCCATGGCGAGCGCGTGGGGGTCTACGCCCGGCGGCTGGCCCAGCGGCTGGAGCTGCCCGCGGCCGAGGTGGAGCGCATCCGCGTTGCCGGGACCCTGCACGACATCGGCAAGATCGGCTTTTCCGACCGCATCTTCTCCAGCGAGGACACGCCCCTGACCAAGGAGATGGTCGACGAGATCCACCGCCACCCGGAATGGGGGCGCGACATCCTCAAGAACCTCGATTTCCTGGGCCCGGCCCTGGAATACGTCTACGCCCACCACGAGCTCATGGACGGCTCGGGCTACCCGCGCGGGCTCAAAGGCGAGGACATCCCGCTGGGCGCGCGCATCCTGTGCGTGGCCGACTACTTCGACGCCATGACCACGGACCGGCCCTACCAGCGGGGCCGCTCGGTGGAAGAGGCCTTCACCATCCTGCGCAGCCTGGCCGGATCGTCCCTGGACCCGGACCTGGTCGAGACCTTCATCGTCGAGGTCGAGGAGAACGGCACGGCGGAGCGGCCGTGACCGAGACCCTGGATCAGAAGATCGAGCGCGTCCTCAAGGACCGCATCGAGCTGGTCCCGCCCGATCCGGCCTGGCCCGGCCTGTTCGCGGAGGAGAAGGCGCGCCTGCTCAACACCCTGCCCGAGGGGCTGATCGTGCGCGTCGAGCACTACGGCAGCACCGCCGTCCCCGGCATCTGGGCCAAGCCGGTGGTGGACGTGCTCGTGGAGGTCGCGGACCTGGAGCGGGCCCGGGACGAGGCCGCACCCATCCTGGAGGCGCAGGGCTGCGACTATTTCTGGCGGCCCCAGCCCGAGGGATCGACCCCGCCGCACTATCCCTGGTTCATCCGGCGCGGGCCGGGTGGCGAGCGCACCCACCACATCCACATGACCGTGGCCGATTCCACCCTGTGGGCCGGGCTGGTCTTCCGCGACTACCTGCGGGCCCACCCGGACGCGGCGGCGGAGTACGAGCGGCTCAAGCGGCGGTTGATCGCCGACCATCCGGGAGACCGGGTGGCGTATACTCTGGGCAAGATCGACTTCGTGCGCGAGATAGCGGCCCGTGCCGCCGGAAGCTGACGGCAAGATCGTACAAGACCGGCCGCGCCCGTCGGCCTATCCTCCTGAAAAAACCAAGGAGGCATCATGCAACTCTTTTCCCTGTTCGATACCGGGGCCGTGACCGTGGACGGCGCGGCCAAATCCGCCGCGGACCTGCCGTGGCACCAGCACCCGACCTTTGCCGGAGTGGCCCTCAAGCACCTGCTCACCGGGGCCGAGACCGACGGCGCGTTCAGCGCCCACCTGGTCCGGCTCGAACCCGGCGCGGAAATCGGCGACCATGTCCACGAAACCAGCTGGGAGCTGCACGAGGTGGCCTCGGGCAGTGGGGAGTGCCTGCTCGAAGGGCAGGCCATTCCCTATGAACCGGGACGGGTCGCGGTCATGCCGCTGAAGGCCGCGCACCGGGTAAAGGCCGGACGGGACGGGCTCTGCCTGCTGGCCAAGTTCGTGCCCGCCCTGCTCTGACAAGGAACGTCCATGGCCGATCACGTCACCGAATACCGCGAGATCCCCGGTCTGGAGGGCGTCGGCGTGGTCCGTCACGCGGGCGCCGCGCCCGTCGGGGCGCGCCACGCCCACCAGTCCGTGTGCGCGGTCGCGATCCTGTCCGGGATGCGGGCCATGGAAACGGCGGGCGGCCGCTGGGAGGCCGGTGCCGGGCAGGTCCTGGCGGTCCCGGCCGGACTGTCCCACCTCTGCCTGGACGCCGGGAAGATCGAGTACGTCGTGGTCAGCCTGGCCCCGGCCTGTTTCGCCTCGGCCGGGCTGCCCCCGCGCCTTCCGGCGGACCGGCCGGTGGTCGTGGACGACCCCGCCCGGTTCGGGGATGTGCTCCGGCTGGCCGACATGGCCGGGCGCGCGGCCTCGAACCTGGAGCGGCAGGCAGCCCTGCTCGCGGTCATGGAACCTCTGTGCCGGGACGGGGAATTCCCCGTTGATTCCGACGACCCCGCCGAGCCAGACCGGATCGCGGCGGTCCGCCGCC
Source organism: Pseudodesulfovibrio sp. 5S69 (assembly GCF_037094465.1). NCBI lineage: Bacteria > Pseudomonadati > Thermodesulfobacteriota > Desulfovibrionia > Desulfovibrionales > Desulfovibrionaceae > Pseudodesulfovibrio > Pseudodesulfovibrio methanolicus. The sequence continues at coordinate 821,929 of NZ_CP146609.1, read as the reverse complement.
ACCTGGAGGCGGCCTGTGCCGAGGACGTGCGTCTCGAAGACCTGGCCGGACTGGCCGGGTGCAGCCCGTGCAGGTTGAACCGGCTCTTTGCCCGGACCGTGGGCATGCCGCCACACGAGTATCAGGTCCTGCAACGGGTCCGGCTGGTCAAGGCGTGCATTCGCCGAGGGCTGGGACTGGCCGAAAGCGCGGCCGAGGCCGGGTTTTCGGACCAGAGCCACATGACCCGCTGTTTCCGCAAGGTCATGGGCATGACGCCGGGGGTCTTCGCCGCCGGGATCTTTGCCGCGAAAAACGGCTGAAAACTCGCTTCGCCCTTTGTCCTGCCGGAACGGGCGGTTGCCGAAACTCCCGGTTCTCCGAAGAGGAATCTTTACACGATTATCGTTGACTTTTCGGACCAGACCCTTACGTTTCCCCCGGAGAGACCCTATCCGATGAAGCTCGTTCTGATCCTTGCCTGCCTTTTCGTGGCGCTCCTGCCCGACCAGGCCCTCGCCTGGGGGCCGGGCGTACACTTGGCCTTGGGCAATGCCGTGCTGTCCAATCTCGGCTGCCTGCCGCCGCTTTTGGCCGCAATCATCTCGCGTTACCGCGAGGCCTTCCTCTACGGCTCCCTGTCCGCCGACATCTTCATCGGCAAGGGCACCCGCATCAAGCCCGGCCACAGCCACAACTGGGTGACCGGCTTCAAGCTGCTCAAGTCCGCCGGCGACCCCCGCGTCGCGGCCTATGCCTACGGCTACCTGACCCACCTGACCGCCGACGTGGTCGCCCACAACTATTTCGTTCCCAACGCCCTGGCCGCCATGAAATCCGGCTCCAACCTCTCCCACGTCTATGTGGAGGCCCAGGCCGACCGCCGCTTCCGCAACGAGCAGGAGACCGCCCTGGCCCTGCTGCGCATGCCCAACCGCGACCAGGACGACAGTCTGCTCCTGGCCATGGACCGCCACCGCCTGCCTTTCCTGGTCAAGAAACAACTGCTCAAGGGCAGCCTCTCCGTGACCGGACGCAAATCCTGGACCGGCTCCCTGCGGCTGGCCGAACGGCTGCTCCACTCCTCGCAGGTCAACCGCCAGCTCGACGACATGTTCTCCCTGTCCGAAAACCTGGTCTTCGATTTCCTGAATGGCCCGGACCTCTCCCCGGCCGTGTCCTTCGACCCCATCGGCAGCGGCCATCTCCGCCTGGTGCGCGAAATGCGCCTGGAACGGCGGACCGTTGCCCCGTTCTCCCCGGACAAGTCCCTGCTGTCCGTCCCGCGCCCGGCCGTGGACGGGGCCGACGCCCCGTTGGCCGAGGTCGGGGGCTGATCCGCGCCGAGGCCTTCTCGTCCGTTTCAATTCAGCCGCCCTTTTGTTATAGTCGGTATCGTACGGCGCGACACCCGGCCGTAAACACGGATGGCTGTTTCCATGCTCAAGCGCATCATCTACCTGATCCCCCCGGTCATCGGCCTCATGGTCGCCGTGATGGTCTACGTCGGCTATCGCGCGGTTCAGGACAACTACGCCCAGACGGTCCGCGCCAGGGTGGTCCAGGCCCTCAACGAGGGCAAGAGCGACCTGGATTCGGCTATCGGCTCGGGCGTCCACCTGGTCAGCGCCATGGAGGCCTTCCTCAAGGTCAACCCGGACCTGAGTCAGGCCCAGTTCGCGGTCCTGGCCGACGCCCTGCTGGTGAACATGCCCGCGGTGCGCTCCTTGCAACTGGCCAAAGACGACATCGTGTCCCACGCCTATCCCTCCTGGAGCGCGGAAAAATCCTTCGGACGCAAGCTGACCCGAATCGGGCCCATGGCCGTGCGCGGCCTGTACAACCGGGCCAAGTCCACTGGGCGGCGGCAGACCCTGACGCCGGTCCAGCACGCCCTCGAGGCCGAGGAAATCGTCATCCTGGCCCCGGTCTTCCTGCCCGGCAAGGCCCTCCCGGAAAGTTACTGGGGCATGATCAGCGTTCACCTCGACGCCACGGCCCTGTTCCGCGCGACGGGCATCGGCAAGACGGGCGGCGTCCTCCTCGCCCTGCGCGAAGCGCATCCCCTGGACAACGGGGACGCCCAACTCGCGGGCGACCCCGTGGTCTTCGACATGGACCCGCTGGTGCGCAGCGTCCACGTCCCGTCGGGCGTCTGGCTTCTGGCCGCGGCGCCGAGCGGCGGCTGGACCGATTCGCCCTACCGCAATTACATCCTCGGCTTCGGCCTCCTGGCCGTCGTGTTCATCCCAGCCTCCCTGTGGGCCGTGACCGCCATCGTCATGGGCCGCCTCAAGGATCGCGAGCGTTACTATCAGCTCGTGCACAGTGCCAAGTCCATCATCATGCGCATCAACATGGACGGCGACATCGTCTTCTGCAACGAATACGCCGAGGACTTCTACGGGTACGGACCCGGCGAACTGTTGGGCAAGCCCCTGGTCGGCACCCTGGTCCCGCGCAGGACCCTTGAGGGCCGCTCCATGCGCCGCTACCTCGACCGGCTGCTCATGAACCCCACGGCCCATCCGTTCAACGAGACCATGAACGTGCGCCGGAACGGCGAGATCGTCTGGGTGGCCTGGGCCAACGACTCGGTGCGCGCCAAGGACGGAACCAGCATCGGCCTGCTCTGCGTGGGCACGGACATCACCGACCGCAAGCTCATGGAGGAGGCCCTGCGCCAACGCGAAAAGCAGTACCGACTGCTGGCCGAAAACGTGACCGACATCATCTGGGGGCTGGACGCGGACTACCGCTTCACCTACGTCAGCCCCTCGGACGAGGCCGTGCGCGGCTTCAAACGCGCCGATGTCCTGGGACGGCACATCCAGGACTTCCTCACCCCCGCCTCAAGGACCCGGTTCAAGGACATCCTCGGCGTACTTGACGACCTGACGGAGAGCCAGGACCATCTCGCCTCGGCGACCGAAGACTTCGAGTTCACCTGCGCGGACGGCGCATCGGTCTGGCTCGAATCCCGCCTCGGCATCCTCTTCTCCGAGGAGGGCGAACGCATCGGCCTGCAGGGCGTCAGCCGCGACATCTCCGACCGCAAGCTGGCCGAGGCCCTGCGCGAGGACGTGGAGCGCATGGCCCGCCACGATCTCAAGACCCCGCTCGGCGCGGTCATCGGCCTGCCCGACGAAATCCGACGCCGCGGCAACCTGGACAGTGCCCAGGAGACCATGCTCGCGACCATCGAACACGCGGGCGCCTCCATGCTGGAACTGATCAACCGCTCGCTGGATCTCTACAAGATGGAGTGCGGCACCTACGTCCTGGCCCGAACCTCCGTGGACGTCCTCGACGTCCTGGAACAGATCAAGGCGGAAGCCCTGCCGCACATCAGCGAAAAGGGAATCAGCGTGGGCATTGAGGTCCTGGACGGCGAAGTGAACGGGACCCTGCCCGTGTCCGTCGACGCCGAGCTCTTCCGCTCCATGCTCTGCAACCTCGTCCTCAACGCGCTGGAGGCTTCCCCGGAGTCCGCGTCCGTGTCCATCGTCCTCGAAAAACGCGACGGGCTGGCCATCACCATCCGCAACCAGGGCGAAGTCCCCCTGTCCGTGCGCGAGACCTTCTTCGACAAGTACTCCACTTCCAGCCCGGCACGGGGCTCGGGCCTGGGCACCTACTCCGCCCGCCTCATCGCCCGCACCCACGGCGGCGACATCAGGGTCGTGACCACCAATCCGGGCGAGACCAGCGTAATCGTGACCCTGCCCTGACCGCCCCTGCGGCGTGTGCCTGAGCACGGCCGCCCCAGTCCCGAAGCGAAAGGAATCGGCCATGGGCATGCGTCGGCCGCGCGGCTCGGGGCACGGTCGAACGCGCGGCCAAATCCGCTGTCGGGCAATCGCCCGGCCTATTTATAGAAGAAGGACCAGCCCTGTGAGAGGCTGGAGGAGAGATCGAGCTTGAGGGACCCCATGAGCTCCTGGACGAAGGTGCGCTCTTCGACGGGCCCTTCGACCAGCCGGGCGCGGCCCGTGATGCCGGTCTCCTTCTTGAGCTCGTCGATGGCGTCGGCCTGGGTGCCGATGCGGTCGATCAGCCCGAGGGACACGGCCTGGCGGCCGGTCACGGCGCGGCCGTCGGCGATGGCGGCCACCCGGGCGCGGTTCATGCCCCGCGCCTCGGCCACGTCGTCCACGAACTGGTCGTGGAGGTCCTGCATGAGGTCGAGCATCTGTTCGCGCTGGGCGTCGGTCAGGTTGCGCAGGGGCGTACCCGCGGCCTTGTACTTGCCGGTGGTCAGCACCTCGGGCCTGATGCCGAACTTCTCCATGGCGTCGGCCACGGTGACGAACTCGGCCATGACGCCGATGGACGCGGTGATGGACCCCGGATTGGCGTAGATGAGCCTCGCCGGACACGAGGAATAGTAGCCGCCGGACGCGGCCACCGTACCGTAGGACGCGATGACCGGCTTGGCCTCGTTGAGCTTTTTGACGGCGGCGTAGATTTCCTGCGAGGGGGCGATGGCCCCGCCCGGGGAGTTGACCCGCAGCAGCACGCCCTTGACCGCGTCGTCCTCTTCCAGGGTGCGGATGAACCCGACCACCCTGGAGGCGTCCACGATCATGCCGTCCACATGGACGACGCCGATCTTGTCGCCGGACAGGGCGAAGGAGCCGGGCGTCCAGCCCATGGAACGGAAAAAGGCCATGACCCCCGTAATGAGGGCCATGGCCAATATGATCATCAACACCCCGAACAGAAGGGGGTGGCGCTGGGAGAAACGGTCTTTGGTCCCTGCCATGCGCATGACGTTGTTACCTTACTTGGTCTCTTCTTCCTCGGCAGCGGCCTCCTCGGCCGGAGCTTCGGATTCGACGACCTCTTCGACCGGGGCTTCCTCGACGGCGGCCTCGGCCTCTTCCTCTGCGGCAGCCAGGGCGTCACCGGCGGCTTCCTCCAGCTTCTCGCGGAGCAGGTCGCCCAGGGTGGAACCGGCGCTCACGCTGTCGCCGCCAAAGGACTTGGACTTGCCGCCGCCGGAACGGGCGGGCTCTTCCTTGGTCTGCTTGATGGACAGGCCCAGACGGCGCTCGTCCGCGGACACGTGGATGACCTTGGCCTCGATGGTGTCGCCTTCCTTGTAGATCTCGGAGGGGGACTTGATCTTCTTGCGGCTGATCTCGGAGACGTGCACCAGGCCCTCGATGCCTTCCTCGACCTCGACGAAGAGACCGAAGTCGGTGATGTTGGTGACCGTACCGGTGACCTTCTGGCCCACGGGGTACTTGGCCGGGACCTGGGTCCACGGGTCTTCGGTCAACTGCTTCACGCCCAGGGTGAACTTCTCGTTCTCCTTGTCCACGGTGAGGACCTTGGCCTGGACGGAGTCACCGACCTTGTAGACCTCGGAGGGGTGGCGGATCTTCTTGGTCCAGGAGATGTCGGACACGTGGATCAGGCCGTCGATGCCCTCCTCGATGCCGATGAACACGCCGAACTCGGTGATGTTCTTGATGGCGCCCTCGAGGACGGTGCCCTCGGGGTACTTCTCGGCCACCACGTCCCACGGGTTCGGGGAGATCTGCTTCATGCCGAGGCTGATGCGCTTCTTCTCGGGATCGACGCCGAGCACGACGACTTCGACTTCCTCGCCGACCTTGACCATCTGGGAGGGGTGGCGGAGCTTGCGGGTCCAGGACATCTCGGAGATGTGGACCAGTCCTTCCACGCCGTTCTCCAACTCGACGAACGCGCCGTAGTCGGCCAGGTTGGTGATGACGCCGGTGAAACGGGAACCCTCGGGGTACTTCTCGGCGATGTTTTCCCACGGATCGGGCACGAGCTGCTTGAGGCCCAAGGAGACCTTCTGGCCTTCGCGGTCGAAGTTGAGGATCTTCAGTTCCAGATCGTCGCCCAGGCTGACCATCTCCTTGGGATGCTTGATGCGCTTCCAGGACATGTCGGTGATGTGCAGCAGGCCGTCGAGGCCGCCGAGGTCGATGAACACGCCGTATTCGGTGATGTTCTTGACCTTGCCCTGGACCACCTGGCCCTCTTCGAGGGTCTCCAGCAGCTTCTCGCGCTGCTCGGAACGCATCTCCTCAAGGAGCACGCGGCGGGACACGATGACGTTGGAACGGCGGCGGTTGATCTTCAGGATCTTGAAATCGAACTCCTGGTTGACCAGGGCGTCCATGTCCGGAACCGGACGCAGGTCGACGTGGGAACCGGGCAGGAAGGCCTCGACCCCGCCGAGATCGACGGTGTAACCGCCCTTGATGCGGCGGATGATGCGGCCGACGACTTCGCCGTCCTTCTCCTGGAGCTCTTCCAGTTTATCAAAAAGCTGCATCCGCTTGGCCTTGTCGCGGGACAAGTAGATGGTGCCTTCGGCTTCGTTCTTGCGGGCGACGAACACGTCGACCTTCTCACCGACGGACACGGTCACGGTGCCGTCCGGCTCGGTGAATTCGGAAACGGGGATTTGTCCTTCGGACTTGAAGTTCACGTCGACCAGCACGTAGTCCTTGTCGACCTTGACGACTTCGCCCGCAACAATGGTCCCTTCGTCCAGATCTCCGAAATCGGAGTTCAGATACTCGTCGAGAGCATCGGCAAAGTTCATTTCCATTTCAGGCATTTCAACAGATTCGTTAGTTTTTTCCATGGGTTACCTCCACAACGGACCTCGGGCAAAGTAGTTTTAACGTATATTTTCAAGATGAGGGTTCCGTGCTGGCGGGTCATCGTTTCCGAGGCAGGCGAGCCCCGTTTGCACGGTCGGCCTGGGCGGCCGATCCCGACATCTTTACGCTCCTTTTGAGGAAAACAAGCAATTCAAATATGTTATGAATAAGCTATTCTCCCATAATAAGAAGAGTCATGTACGTAGCGGAAATATAGGACCCTGTAAACCATTTTTTGGCAAGGATTCGGCACCGGCCGGAGGCGGCCCCGCGCCACTCACCCTTTGCCTATCCCCGGCGAGTTGTGTAATGTGCATAAAGACTGTGACATGGAGGACGGAATGCCTGAAAATCGTTTTGAAATCTTCCTGACCGAAGCGCGGGCCGGGTGGTTGGAGGCCCGGCTGGTGTCAAACGATTCCCACTTCGACCTGAGCGTCAATTCCAATTTTTCCGAGCCCATCAAAGACCTGTTCCGCTGTCTGTACGACGTGCACGGTCTCGACGGGCCCACCGACATGGAGGTGGACTACCGGCATACCGAATTCGAATGGGGCGGCGAGGGCTGGCTCTATTACTGGGGAGTCACTCCCCGGCCCGGCGGCGTGCTCGACATCGTGGTCGACTTCAAGGGCAAGCGCGAGGTGGGCGGCGAGGAATATCCCGTCTGGAAGATCGAAACCTCCACCACCTGGGACGAATTCGCCCGCCAGGTCTTTACCCAGGCCTCGGAGATGCTTTGGATGTACGGCTTCACCGGCTACTACGCCCGCTGGCAGAAGGACTTCCCGGCCGGTGAGATGATGCGCCTGGGGCACCTGCTCCACGGCCTGCCCGCCGGGACCGACGACTTCGCCCGCGAACTGGGCTACCTGGCCGAGACGAGGTAGGCAGCCATGCGGCTGTGGACCGTCCATCCCCGCTTCCTCGACGTCAAGGGGCTGACCGCCGTGTGGCGAGAAGGCCTGCTGGCCCGCAAGGTCCTGCACGGCCAGACCAGGGGCTACACCAACCACCCCCAGCTCATCCGCTTCCGCAACCACCCGGACCCGCTCTCGGCCATCGACGCCTTTCTCGCGGCCGTCCTGAACGAGGCCCGCAACCGGGGCTACAACTTCGACGCCTCGAAAATCGACGAACACGCCCAGGCCGCGCCCATCCGCGAAACCACCGGCCAACTCGACTACGAGTGGCGCCACCTGCTCAAAAAGCTCGAACAACGCGACCCCGAGCGCTTCGAGGACTCCCGCAACCTACGCCCCGCACCCCACCCGCTGTTCGTCCTGATCAAGGGCGAGGTGCGGGACTGGGAAAGAGTGTAAGAGGCCTCCGGCGGCCGGGGGAAAGGGAGAAAGAACCCTTTGAAAAGGGTTGATTCTTCCCCTATCGCGGCTGTCGCCATCTCTAAGGCTCGAAGACTCGCCAAGAGCTGCCGCCCCCCCCTGCCCCCTATCCCCTTCTTTTCCTAAACTTTTTGTGCCGCTTCGCGGAGGCCAGGCGCGCCCAATCCTCCCCATCCCTCGCCCTCCCGTACCCGCACGCCCCTGCCGAAGGCACACAAAAATCTTTGAAGGGGGAGTCCAAAGGGGGAAACTTTCCCGAAAGTTTCCCCCTCTGGCCGCCGGAGGCATTCATCAAAAAAAGGCCGGGCCGGTGCGCATGCACCGCCCGGCCCTTTATATACGTACGCACGCGCGCCTAGGACTTGACGCCGGTGCCGGTATAGCGGGCCGGATCGTCGAGGGTGGACAGGGTCTCGCCCTTGGCCACCTTGTCGCGCAGGTATTTGGGCGGGCTCATGAGCCCGCGCAGGGCGATGCCGTCGAAGAACCTGAGTTCGCCGTCCACGTTCTCGGCCAGGAAACCGTCCACCTTGGCCGGTTCCGGGTCGGTGTCGATGGGCTTGAGCGAGCCGAGGGCGAAGCCGAGCGGGACCACGTAGGTGGGTGTGCAGGAGAAGAAGTGGGTGACGTTCTCGAACACGGCGCCCAGGGTGCGCACGATGCGGGCGTGGCCGTCGTCGAACGGGGGCGTGACCGGCCCGGCCTGGATGACGAACACGCCGCCGGGGGCCAGGGCCTCGCGGCAGGTGGTGAAGAACTCTTTGGTAAAGAGGTTCATGGCCGGGCTGTCCTCGAGCGGGTCGGACAGGTCGCAGATGATCACGTCCCAGGAGCCGCCCTCCTTTTCGAGCACTTCGAAGGCGTCGCCGAAACGGATCTCGGCGCGCGGGTTCTGGAAGCAGCCCTGATGGATGGTGCCCAGGTGCTCCTGGCAGGCGTCGTAGACGACCCGGTCGATCTCGACCTGGACGGCCTTGGTCACGGACCGCCACTTGAGGACCTCACGCACGGCCCCGCCGTCCGCGCCGCCCAGGACCAGAACGCGCGAGGGCGCGCCGTGCTGATACAGGGCGGTGTGGACGAGCGGCTCATGGTAGAGGAACTCGTCGCGTTCGGAGACCTGCCACTTGCCGTCCAGGACCAGGCCGGTGCCGAAGGTCTTGGAGCGGACGATGGACATCTCCTGATATTCGGTGCGCTTGAAATCGAGGATCTGCTCCACCCCGTGGAGGTGGACGTCGTCCTCGGTCATGTATTCGGTGATCCAGTAGTCGCTACTCAGCTTCGAGCCTGCCACAGCGTCGCCTCCTCGGTCGGGGTCAGGGGGTGATGGCACCCGCAGCCGTTGCCGCGCGGCAGCACGGTCAGGGTGTGGTCCGCGGCCTGGAATTCGCGCACGAAGTATTCGCACGCGAGCCGGGGCCTGGCGGTTTCGCCGCAGGTGAAGATATCCACGGCCGCGTAGCCCGATTCGGGCCAGGTGTGGATGGAAATATGGGATTCCGCGAGCAGGGCCAGCGCGGTGACGCCCTGAGGCTCGAATTTATGGCTCGTGATATCGAGCAGGGTGGACATGGCCCGCTGGGACGCGGCGACCATGGTTTCGAGAATGAGCTGCTCGTCGTCGAGCAGATGGGAAGGACAACCTTTGAGTTCAAGAATACAATGCACACCGACAGTGTTCATTCATCAACACCTCGTGATTAAATGGTTCAGTGACCGAAACACCTCCTTGCCTTACGGGCCGGGCCGTTTGCCCCGCCTTCAACTAAACACATAAAACCCCCTTGGTACGGTTGGCCCGCGCCGACATGGCGCGAACCCGGCGGGAGCCGCATCCGGGGGAGTGCATACCCCGGGGGCGTCCCGCGCGCCCGCCGTCGTTCGGATCGGTCAATCCTCGCGACGGCGAACCAATGGATGGAGCTTGTACGCAAGAATTTCGCGAATGCAAGCATTATTTACCGCTTTCCCCGAATTGTGACGAACCCCGCGCCGGGCAACGGTTCGAGCTGTGCCGCACGGGGCCGGCCCCGGCCGTTTTTTCGTAGTCCGCCGGGCGCGGTTGTGCTAGGGAAGAGGCATGAAATCCTACCGCAAAGAACTCTTCTTCGAGGTCCCGACGCGCCGGGCGTTCGTCAACATCACCGAGGACGTGGAGGCCTGCCTGCGCGAATCGGGCATCCGGGAGGGACTGTGCCTGGTCAACGCCATGCACATCACCGCCTCGGTCTTCATCAACGACGACGAATCCGGCCTGCACCACGACTACGAGGTCTGGCTGGAGAAGCTGGCCCCGCACGAGCCGGTCTCCCAATACCGGCACAACGGGTACGAGGACAACGCGGACGCGCACATGAAGCGCCAGGTCATGGGCCGCGAGGTGGTCGTGGCCGTGACCGAGGGCAAACTCGACTTCGGCACCTGGGAGCGCATCTTCTACGGCGAGTTCGACGGTCGCCGCAAAAAACGGGTCCTGGTCAAGATCATCGGCGAATGACGCCCCGCCGAATATCCTTGACCTCTGCCGCCCGCCTTGATTAATGAGACATCCACACGCGCCAGTAGCTCAGGTGGATAGAGCATCGGCCTTCTAAGCCGACGGCCGTGGGTTCGAATCCTACCTGGCGCACCATCAAAAAGACAAGGATTCAAGCGTAATGTTTGAATCCTTTTCTCTTTTCCACGCTAGCCATATCGATTTCTTGCTCCAAATTTGCTCCACTGCTCCAAGAAAAGGAGCAATGACATGGCGACCATTCGCAAGCGCGGCCCCTACCAATGGGAAGTCAGAATCCGCAAAAAGGGCTACCCCACGCACTGCAAAACGTTCTCCCGAAAGACTGACGCCGACCAATGGGCGCGGGACATCGAATCCGAAATGACACGCAGCGTCTTCGTCTCCCGCAAGGAAGCCGAATCGACCACACTGCTAGATGCCCTTGAGCGGTTCGAGGAGGAATTCCTTGATGGCTATGCCCAGCCGAAACAAATCAAAAGCCGAATCAAGATCATCAAGGAACGTCCCATCGCCCTGATGCCCCTGGCCTCTATCCGAGGCAAAGACGTCGCGGACTTCATCAAGAGCCGCGAAGAAGAAAGGCGCGCCTCCCAGACGATCCTCCACGAAGTGAACCTAATTTCACGCGTATTCGAGATTTCCCGAAAAGACTGGGGCATGGAATCCCTGCACAACCCCACCCAACGCGTCAACAAACCGAAGCAGAACAAAGGCCGCACCAGACGCCTCGAAAAAGGGGAGGAGAAGAAGCTGCTGGAAAAAGCTCCTGAGGAGTTGAAGCCGATCATCCTGCTGGCCCTGGAGACGGCAATGCGCCGGGGCGAAATAGCCATGATGCGCTGGGAACATGTGGACCTGAAAAAACGGTATGTCCACCTGCCGAAGACCAAGAACGGGGAGGCACGGTCAGTCCCCCTTTCTCCGGCTGCGCTGGATATTCTAAAAAGCATCCCAAGACGGATTAAAGGGGATGTCTTTCCTCTTCACCCCGACACCATTTCAAAGTGGTTTAGAGCGGCTGCGGATGATGCCGATCTGAAGGATTTACGCTTTCACGACCTGCGGCATGAAGCGACTTCCAGGCTATTTGAGAATACCGATCTGGACTTCATGGAGGTGAAGGTGGGACAACGATTCGGGGAACTGGCCGAACCCGTAATATTAAAACGACTCATGTAGAAGAAACGGATTTATAGAGAGCCCCTCAGCTCCAAATAGTATTGTGCCCCAGATTTTCCAGATTTATAAAATATAAGGATTCAGGCGGTTGCCTGGATCCTTTATCTTTTGTCCTCAACCTTCCATGTGTTTGCGCCAATCATGCGGTCCTTCTGGCAATTATGTCCGGATGCACTCAACCGATAGCCTCCCACCCTCGGATATCTCCTGCGCCTTGGCCAGATCGCGATTCAAGCCCTCCAGCCCGGCGTCGGGGTCGGAGCGGATGATGACGTCGCCCTCGGCGGAGATTGAAGATTGGGCGACCTGCGCAAGAAGTGGGTCTGCTTTGCTGGAAGGCCAAAATCAGGATCTGCCTTTCACAGCCTCCATGGCACAGTTATTGTAGATAACGGCACATCTCATGTGCACGATGTACATCATGAGACAATAGCACGTGCTTATAACAAATTGTGCATCAATAGTAGAAACACTATTTTCCGGGGAGTACCATATGACAATCAGTGTCAAAAGCAAGATGATTTTGAGTGTTATAACTTTTTTTACGTTGGGTGTCTTAGCCCTGAGTGCCGTCTCGTATCGAAGTTTCAGTGACTCTTCCGAAAAAATGAAGAAAGAAAGTCTTGATACGATTGCAAGAGCTGTCGGCAAGGCCATTTCAGAAAAGACAGAGACATATTTCACCTCCCTGGAGCTTGCATCAAAGATGTTCAACGGGGCGCAGGAACTAACTGGAGCTGCACAGGATGCATACCGGGTTGATCTACTTGATAAACTCATACAACAGACGGGCGCAGGTGAAGCCTATTATGGGTTGAAAGACGGCACCACGGTCACAGCTAAACTCAAAGGCCCTATCCCCAACTTCAAGGAAAAGGCGGTGCAGCGCGAATGGTACCAGCGCATATGGGCCGGCGAAAAACGCATCATGACGACGCCCTACACCTCTTCCATTGGTGCGACGGTCATGGCGGCGGGCGTTCCCCTGCAAAAGAACGGCGCCATCTGGGGAACCCTGTGCATCAACCTGGGGCTGACCGACATAACCCAATTCACGAACAGCGTGCTTGATTTCAAGGATATATTCCTGACAAGGGCCGATGGCTACATCATGGCCAGCCCGAACGAAAAGCATATCGGCAAAAGCCTGTGGGAAGTCGTTCCTTCCCTCAAGCGGTACGCCGATCAGTCTTCCGCCGGCCAAATCCAATTCACCAATGATGGAGAAGTCTACCAGGGCAGCATTTACGTCATAAAGGGGCTGAACTGGAAAGTCTGGGCTTTCGAGAGACTGGCCGAGATCAAGGCCGACTCGACCAAGAACCTCCAGATGAACGGCATAATGGCCGTCGTCGTCCTGCTGCTGTCCGCGCTCATCGTTTACTACTTCGCATCGGCACTGATCTTCAAGCCGCTCGAGTCCGTCAAAACGACCCTCCAGCGCATAGGCGGCGGTGATCTCCGAGCTGAAGCGGACTCCGGCTCAATAAGGAACGATGAAATCGGACAGCTGATGTTGGCCATGCGGGAAATGAGCGAAAAACTCCGAAACATCGTCGGCAAAGTCGGCTATGCGGTCGACAGTGTGTATAGGGGCGCCCAGGAGTTGGCCGCGACTTCCGACACCCTTGCCCAAGGAGCTACCGAGCAGGCGGCCAATGTGGAGGAAGTCGCGGCTTCCATGGACCATATGGTCACGACTATCGGCAAGAATACGGAAAATTCCAGAAAGACGGAACAAACCTCCCGCTCTTCCGCCGTCGACGCCGAAAAGGGCGGTGAATCGGTCAACAAGACCGTGAGCGCCATGCGCAAAATTGCGGACAAGGTATCCATTATTGAAGAGATCGCCCGCCAGACCAATCTGCTCGCGCTCAATGCCGCCATTGAAGCGGCCCGCGCCGGCGAAAGCGGCAAGGGCTTTGCCGTGGTCGCGGCCGAAGTCCGGAAACTGGCCGAACGGTCCGGCGGCGCGGCGGCGGAAATCAGTGAACTTTCGGCAAACAGCGTCTCGGTTGCCGAGGACGCGGGATTGATGCTCAACAAGATGGTCCCGGACATCAAGCATACCGCCTTACTCATTGCGGCTATCACCGAGTCCTCCGAGGAACAAAACAGCAACGCCGAGACGGTCAACAGAGCGATCCAGGAACTTGATCAAGTCATTCAACAGGCTGCATCGGCTTCTGAACAGGTGGCTTCGACTTCAGAGGAGCTGACCACCCAAGTCGACAGCTTGAAGGAGACCATGGCATTCTTCAAAATCGATCAGCCCGGGAGCACCGTGACGGTAATGGCCGCACACCGGGACGCACTTCCGGAACACACTGTCGGAACTGAAGGATTTGAAAAATTCTAGCCGGGTTCGAACACAAGCGGAGCCCCCCCTACGACAAGAAAGCCCCATGGAATTCCATGGGGCTTTCCCATACCCTTCCCGGCAGGGGAGAATCTCCTGTTGTCCGGATGGAGCGGCATGTCAAAATGCGCGCACGCGCCGAGGCTCATCGTTCCGATTCAACGGGCTCCGCTTTCTGCAACTTTCTGAAGACGGTGCTCCGGTTCAGACCCAACGCCTGGGCCGCCTTGGGAATCGAACCATAGGCCGAGACCGCGTCTTTCAGGATCTGAATCTCCAATTGGCCCATTATTTCTTTGAAATCCAGCCCGTTAAAATCACTTAACCCAAATGTCACGGTCTTGCGCGAATCGCCCGCGGAGCTCTTCGCCACGATGGAGCAAGGCAGATCCGCAACCTGGATCATGTTGCTGTCACAGGTGACGACGAGGCTGTGGACCAGATTCTCCAACTCCCGAAGGTTGCCGGGCCAGGCATGATTGAGCATGAGCTCTTCGGCCATTGCGGAAAGGCGAACGCGTCTTTTGTAGCGTGTATTGAACTGTTCGAAAAAAAAGGAAATCAACTCCAGCAGGTCCTCTCCCCTTTCGCGCAACGGCGGAATATTGATCACCGCAACCTGGAGCCGGTAAAAGAGGTCGCTCCTAAAATCGCCGTTCTCCGTTTCCTCCGCCAGATCTCGGTTGGTCGCGGCGACGACCCGGACATTCACCTTCTTGGCGGCGGTCGCCCCTATCCGCTGAATCTCGCCGTCCTGGAGGACCCGCAACAGCTTGCCTTGCAGGGGCAAGGGAAGTTCGCCGATCTCATCCAGAAACAGGGTTCCCTTGTTCGCCATCTCGAAGAGGCCTGGCTTCCCCTTGGGATCGGCGCCGGAAAAGGCCCCCGGCGCATAACCGAATAGTTCCGACTCGATGAGGCTCTCGGGGATGCAGGTGCAGTCGACCTTGACCAGAGGGTTATCCTTTCGGGTGCTGTTGTTGTGCAACTCCCTGGCCATGACATCCTTGCCGACACCGGTTTCCCCCAGGAAAAGCACCGTGGCGTCGGTCTTGGCGATCTTGTGGAGTTGCCGAAACAGTTCCCGCATCACGGCGCTCTTGGGATTCAGGTAGAGTGAGGAATCCTCCTGCCGGATGCCGTATTGAAAGGAGTCGATCAGTTGCCGTTGGGCCGAAACCTGGTTCTTGAGCTGGGAAATGAGCGCGATGTCCCGCACGTAGGTGACCACCATCTCGACATCATCGTCATAGTCGAAAATGGGGTGGGCGATCAGGATGACCTTGCGGTTGTTGCGGTTGACCTGGACCGCCGTCACGGTTTTCTTGGTCTGGACCACTTCCCCGTTCAACGCCAGGTCGAAGACCCCCTGCGCCACGAGGTCGGCGACGTTCTTTCCCAAGAGATCCCCTGATTTCAAACCAGTTAGATTCTCATACATGGAATTGACGGCCAGGGTTATTCCGTTCTTGTCCGTGATGTAGAGTCCATCGCTCAGGGTATCAAAGATGTGGCAAAGATAGGTCGCGATAAAACTCTTGCGCTCCTGTAGGATGTGCTGCTGGTGAACCATTTTGAAACTCATTTGATAAGCTCCTGAAAAGTACCCATTATTTGCGATATTCCGGCAAAAAGCAACACGCACAGCAGCAGGCGCCGATTGGACTTCGCGGCGAACCGCCTGGAGAACTTGATTCCGAAGAGACCGCCCAGAAGCGAAGCCGGGCATGCCGCGAGAAAATAGCTCAGGGTTTGTGTGGTCTGAAGCCCGGCCAGGAACTGGCCGCAGACAATGGCAATCCCGCTGAGGATGAAGGAAGCGCCGAGAAACCCCTTGGCTTCGTCCGCGCTCCATCCGGACATGGCGGAGAATACGGCCAGGGGCGGGCCGTTGAAGCCGAAGGCTGTGCCGAAAAAGGTCGAACATATCCCCGTGGGTATCGCCCACAACGGGTGAATGTGTCGAGGTTCCCGTTTCTCAAAAAACAGCGCGTATAAGGCGTAGGCAATAAGGAAGGCGCCCATCAACGCTTTCAACCAGTCGTTATTCAACATTCTTATAAGAAAAATGCCCCCGACCACCCCCAAGACGCCTCCTATAAATACATAGGCGAGATGCTGCCAGCGGATGCTCCGCCGGTGATTCCAGGCGAGCTGGAGGTTCAACACCAGCACGATCAGCGTGGAGCTGGGCACGGCGAGCTCCAGGGGGAGGAAATGGACCACGATGGGCATGGCCACCATGGCGGCTCCCAGCCCGACCACATGATTCACGAACCCGGCTATGCACCAGGACAGGGTAAAAACGATTAAAGTCATTCCGATCTCGTAATTCGAACAGTTTTTTATCTGAAAAAGCAAAAAACAGGCCGAAAACCCTCGCTATTCTTGGCCTGTTTTTTGCTTTTGCCCAAAAACTTGATTTTAAACCCTCAAAGGAGCAATCCTCATGAAAGTTATCGATTTCAGATTCAGGCCCCACACCCCGGAAGTCGTCAACGGCATTGCCACAAGCGCCATGTTCAAGGACCTGTGTGAGGCGACCCACTTCGACAAGTGCCGCCCCGAACCCTTTGACGACATCGTCAAGGGCCTGGCCGCGCACCATGTCGTCAAGGCCGTCATCACCGGCCGCGACTGCGAAACGACCTATGCATCCATGGCGAACGGCAACGGCAGCCTGCTGGAATTTTGTGAGAAAGCGCCCGATACATTCATCGGGTTCTGGGGGATCGACCCGCACAAGGGCATGGCCGCCATCCGCGACCTGGAGCAGGCGGTACAAAACAACGAGAGCATCCGGGGCGCGGCCATCGACCCCTATCTCGCGAAGATCTATTCCAATGACGCCAAGTACTACCCGGTGTACGCAAAGTGCTGCGAACTCGAGATTCCCATCATCATGACCACCGGCACCGCAAGTTTTGTCCCCGGCGCCGTGATCGACCATGTCGCCCCCCGCTACATCGACTATGTCGCCCGCGATTTCCCCGAGCTCAAGATCATCATGAGCCACGGTGGCTACCCCTGGGTGGACGAGGCCATCATCGTTACCCAGCGCAACAAGAACGTCTTCATCGAAATGTCCGAATACGAGTTGTGGCCCCATGCCGAAGCCTACACCAAGGCCGCCAACGAACTCATTGCCGACAAGATGCTCTTCGCCTCCGCCCATCCCTTTATCGATTACCGCGAACAACTCGAAAAGTATGCGAACCTGCCCTTTGAAAAGGAAGTCTACGAAAAGGTCATGTATAAGAATGCCGCCCGAGTATTGGGCGTATAATCCCACCGGCGACGGGCTTTCCCAGAAAGCTTCCTTGAAAACTTCTTATTTCAATAGGTTATAAATACGTCTTTTTTTTGCAACATGGTGCAGAGTTGCAACGTCGGGAGAAATTCCTTTGAAAATCAGAGCCGTACCAGATAAATGTGAATTCCCGCACAATAACACGGTGCAGAACTACATCAACGTCGTCTTCCCGGAGGAGGGGGGCATCCCCATCCATCGAAAGTGCCGATGATTTCGCCACAACCAGGCCGGAACACATGCTCGACGTCCGAACTGCATCATGGAATGCTCCTTGCTTGTCATGTGAAAAAAAGACCATACAGCAACCGCAAAACTTGGAGGAACCAATGACACAGTCCATAACCCGAAAAGGCTTTATAGCTGCCGTACTTTTCGTCTGCGCGATCTTCGTATTGGGAGCCAATCCCGGTATGGCCCACGCTCGCAAGTTGAAAATCCGCCTTGCCCACCCCATGGCCCCCGGCAACAACGTGACCCTGGGGTATGAAAAATTCAAGGAGGTCCTGGAGAAGGTTTCCGGCGGCACGATCACGGTTCAGCTTTTTCCCAACTGTATGATGGGCTCCGACCGGGACGGCATGGAAGCGACCCAGCGCGGCTCCATCGAAATGGCTTCCAGTTCCTCCCCGAACATGGCCAACTTTTCGAAAAAATTCCTGATCTTCGACCTTCCGTATGTCACCAACAGGAAATATCAGAAAAACCTGTACGCCGCTCTCGACGGGGGAGCGCTCGGCAAGTACTTCGACGACCTGGCGGAAGAGATCAACCTGCGCCCGATCATGTTCAGTGAATACGGCTACCGCAACTTCGTGACCTCCGACAAACCCATTACCAAGGTCGACGACCTCGCAAAACTGAAGGTACGCACCACGGCCTCCCCCGTTGAAGTCGAAACCGCCAAGGCGCTTGGCATGAACCCCACACCCATCGCCTGGGCCGAGGTCTACACCGCCATGCAGCAGGGTACCGTCGACGCCGAGGGCAACACCTTTTCCCTGCTTTGCGACGCCAAGCACGATGAAGTCATCAAATACGCCATAGATTCCCGGCACAACTACAGCATGCACATTCTCATGTGCAACAACGACTGGTGGAAAGGGCTCAAGCCCCAGCAGCAGAAGTGGATCAGGCAGGCGGCTCATGAAGCCCTGGTATACCAGCGTGGCATCTCCGCCGAACTGGAAGCCAAGGCCACTCAGAAAATGATCGACGAAGGCATTCAGATCCACCAGCTGACCGACGCCGAATTGGCCCAGTTCCAGAAGGTCACCCGCCCCGTCTGGGACAAATTCCGCAAGGACATTCCGGCGGAACTCTTCGACCTGATCGCAGCCACCCAGAAATAGGCCCCCCACAGAAACGATATAACCTGCCGCCCTCCCCTTTTGGACAGGGGGGTGCGGCAGGTCAAAAGGATAGCAGAATGACCACGTCCCCCACAGTCCCCAACAAAACAGGCTGGCTGACCTGGCTAGACGAAAATGCTGAAAAGCCTTTTCTGTGCATCGGGCTTCTGGCGATCATCCTCATCATCACGTTCCAGACCGCCTACCGGTATCTGATAGTCAACTTTTCCGACACAGCCAGCGCAGCGGTCTGGACCGAAGAACTTTCCCGTTTCATCTTCATCTGGATATCCTATCTAGCCGTTCCGCTGGCCATCAAGAACCGGGAGAATATCCGCGTCAACGTTCTCTACGACAAGTTCAGCCCCAAGTGGCAGAGCATTTTCTGGGTCGTCAACGACCTCTGCTTCTTCTTTCTCAGCGTCTACGTGACCTGCCTGGGCGTCCACATGATCGGCGAGGGGATGCGCTATCCCCAGATGGCGCCAGCCATGCAAATTCCGTATTACATCCCCTACAGCATCATTCCCCTGGGCTTTGCGCTCATCAGCTTCCGCCTGCTTCAGGACATTTTCCTGGAAGTGAAAACCTGCGGGATCAAGGGGCTGGTTACGGCCATCTTCGTGACCGCGATCATCGTCGCTCCGGCCTATATAATGTGGTATCTGCCGGATTTCCAAGCCTTTGAAAATTTCGAGCCCTCGGCTACCATAGTTCTCTTCAGCTACTTCCTGCTGGTCATCGCCATCGGCGTCCCCATCGGCATCGGCCTGGGCCTCGCCTCCCTGCTGACCATCCTGGCCACCGGCACCATTGATCTCGGCTACATCGCCCAAATCAGCTTCACGTCCATCGATAGCTTCCCGATCATGGCCATCCCCTTCTTTGTCGCCGCAGGCATTTTCATGGGTGCGG
Organism: Pseudodesulfovibrio sp. 5S69; assembly: GCF_037094465.1. NCBI lineage: Bacteria > Pseudomonadati > Thermodesulfobacteriota > Desulfovibrionia > Desulfovibrionales > Desulfovibrionaceae > Pseudodesulfovibrio > Pseudodesulfovibrio methanolicus. Next base: position 802,321 of record NZ_CP146609.1, on the reverse strand, counting down.
GGGGGCTCTCATCCAGACTGCTTGCCCTGGCCGACGAAATGCTGGGCGCCCTACCCGGCGGCATGGCCATAGCATCCGTTGCCACGTGCATGTTCTTTGCCGCCATTTCCGGTTCCGGCCCGGCCACCGTGGCCGCGATCGGGTCCCTGACCATCCCGGCCATGATCGAACGCGGCTATAATAAATACTTCGCCTGCGCCATCGTGGCTGCCGGCGGCGCCATCGGCGTCATGATCCCCCCGAGCAACCCGTTCGTCATCTACGGCATCGCGTCGCAGACCTCCATCGGCGACCTCTTCCTCGCCGGCATCATCCCCGGCATACTCACCGGCCTGGTCCTGATGGGCTACAGCTTCTGGTACTCCAAGAAAAACGGCTGGATGGGAGAGAAAAAAACGAGGACCTTCGGCACGTTCGTCAAGGCCATCTGGGACGCCAAGCTGGCGCTGATGGTCCCCGTCATCGTTTTGGGCGGCATCTACAGCGGCCTGATGACCCCGACAGAGGCCGCCGCAGTGGCCGCCTTCTACGGCCTGATCGTGGGCATGTTCGTCTACAAGGGCCTGAACAAGGACAACATCATTCCCACGATGCTGGAGATCTGCTCCACTTCGGCCATCATCATCATTCTCATGGCCATGGCCAAAGTGTTCGGTCAAATCATGACCGTGGAGGAAATTCCGGCCCAGATCGCCTCGTATATTCTGGGCCTGACCAGCAGCAAGATCATTATCCTGTTGCTCTTCAACGTCTTCCTCCTGTTCATCGGCACCTTCATGGAAGCGCTGGCGGCCATCGTCATCCTGGTTCCCATCCTGCTTCCCATCGCCACCAAGGTCGGTATCGACCCGACCCACTTCGGCATCATCATGGTCGTCAACCTGGCCATCGGGTTCATCACCCCGCCCGTGGGCGTCAACCTGTTCGTCGCCTCCGGCGTTGCCAAGGTGAAACTGGACGACATCAGCAAACAGATCTGGCCGATCCTTGCCCTGATGATTGTGGTCCTGCTGCTGGTGACCTACATCCCGTCCATATCCATGTTCGTCATCCGCTGAGGACTTCAACCGCAAACAGCCAAAGCCCCGCGATACGTCGCGGGGCTTTTCTTTCGGCCGTTAGCCCCAAAGATGGATTTTTTGCACATTAACTGCTTTAATATAAACATATTAGCCTGATTTCGCGAACGCGTTTCAATTCTGCACCATTCGTCGAGCAGGATGTCAAAACGCAACGCCTCCGTATCCACCTTTATTTATTGTGGAAAAAATCTCGGCCCCAAAAAATGATGCGACCCCGCACCATCGTATTCAAAGACGCGGGACATCGCATAAGTCTGTTTTGAAAAATACTATTATATGAACATGTTATACGCATAAAATTGATTGGCACAGCGTATGCTTAATAAGCAATACGGCTCCCAACCACCCAAGGCCATCGTAACGAGAAATCAAAACACATCAATAGGAGAAGAGACAGATGGAATGCTGCCTTTCACACCAAGAACAGATGTTGGAAAACAAGATCAAGGGGCTCGACAACCCTTATCGTGAAACCCACAAACGCGTTTTCAAGATCCTTGAGACCATCGAGAACCTGACCCCTTCCATCGACATCCAGCGCGCACTGTATTTCACCCAGTCCATGCAGGAGACCGAAGGTGAGCACCTGACCCTCCGCTGGGCAAAGGCCTTGTACAAGATCGCGGAGAACATCGATGTCTACATCGACGACGACAACCTTCTCTGCGGCCGCGCCGGCGCCCAGGGCCGCTACGGCATCCTCTACCCCGAACTGGACGGCGACTTCCTCGACCTGGCCCTCAAGGAACTGCCCAGCCGTGAGAGTTCCCCCTTCACCATCTCCCAGGCCGACGCCGACGCCGTGGTCAACGAGATCGCTCCGTACTGGAAGGGCAAGACCTACCACGAGGCGCTGAACAATGCGTTCGCCCCCGAGACCCACGCGCTGACCTATGATGACCCCAACGGTCTGCACTCCCGGTACATCGTCAACGAAACCTCCTCCTTCCGCTCCTGCCTCCAGTGGGTGCACGACTACGAAGTCATCCTGAAGCGGGGATTCGGCGGTATCCGCAAGGAAATGCAGGAAAAGCTCGACGCTCTGGATCCGCTTTCCCCGGTGGACAATGTCGAAAGGAAGCCCTTCATCGAGGCCATCATCCTGGTCTGCGACGCCATCATCCTGTGGGCCAACCGCCATGCCGCCCTGGCCGGGAAGAAGGCCGCTGACGAGAAGGACCCGGTCCGCAAGGCCGAACTGCTGGAAATGGCCCGCATCTGCAGCAAAGTCCCCGAGCATCCCGCCGAGACCTTCTACGAGGCCGTGCAGTCCCAGTGGTTCACGCAGATGTTCTCCCGCCTTGAGCAAAAGACCGGCACCATCGTCTCCAACGGCAGGATGGACCAGTACCTCTACCCTTATTATGAAAAGGACGTCGAGGCCGGGACCATGGACGAGATCAAGGCCATGGAGCTGATCGAGTGCATGTTCGTGAGCATGGCCCAGTTCATCGACCTCTACATCTCCCCTCAAGGCGGCGACTTCAACGAAGGGTACGCCCACTGGGAAGCAGTGACCATCGGCGGCCAGACCAAGGACGGCCTCGACGCGACCAATGAACTGTCCTACCTGTTCCTGCGTTCCAAGCGCGAGTTCCCGCACCACTACCCCGACCTGGCCGCCCGCATTCACGCCCGCGCTCCCCAGCGTTTCCTGGCCGAAATCGCGGAAACCATCAAGGAAGGTTCCGGTTTCCCGAAGTTGATCAACGACGAGGAAGTCATTCCTCTGCACCTGGCCAAGGGCGCCAAGTTCACGGAGATCTACGACTATGCCATCTCCGGCTGCGCCGAAATCCGCATGCCCAACCGCGACACGTATACCTCCGGCTGCCCCTACATCAACTTCGCGGCCGCCGTGGAAATGGTCCTGTACAACGGCAAGATGCTCAAGTACGGCGACAAGCAGCTCGCTCCCGAGACCGGCGATCCGGCCCTGTTCGAGAACTTCGACGACTTCCTGGCCGCCTACACCATCCAGCACCGCAACCTGCTCAAGCACGGCTTCGCGCAGGAAGTGAGCGTCATCAAGTTGCGCAAGGACCACTTCGCCGCTCCGCTGGCCGACTCCATGCATGCCCTCTGCCGCAAGCATTGCGTCGACATCCACCAGCCCGACGTTCCCGAAGGCATCGATCTCGGCTATTTCGAAGTCATCGGCTTCGGTACCGTCGTCGACTCCCTGGCCGCCATCAAGAAGCTCGTCTTTGAAGACAAGAAGCTGACCATGCAGCAGGTCATCGACGCCTGCAAGGCCAACTTCGAGGGCTACGAGGATGTTCAGGCCCTGCTCAAGACGGCTCCCTGCTACGGCAACAACGACCCGTACGCTGATGAGATCGGCAAGTACGTCGACTCCCTGAGCGTCGAGTTCGCTGAAAAATATCAGGATGAGCTGGGCGTGCATCTGGATGTGCGCTACGTGCCCTTCACCTCCCACGTGCCCTTCGGCCGCGTGGTCTCCGCCACCCCGAACGGACGCGTAGCCTGGTACCCCCTGTCCGACGGCTCCTCCGCCTCCCACGGGGCCGACAAGAACGGACCTACCGCCATCCTCATGTCCAACTACACCACCAAGAACTTTGATCACCGCGAGCGCGCCGCCCGCCTGGTCAACATCAAGTTCACGCCCAAGTGCCTGGAAGGTGAGGAAGGTACCCAGAAGTTGGTCGATCTGATCCGCGCCTACTGCGATCTGCGCCTGTGGCACATCCAGTTCAACGTGATCAACGCCGAAACCCTGATCAAGGCTCAGAAGAACCCCGAGCAATATCGCAATCTTATCGTGCGTATCGCCGGGTACTCCGCCTACTTCTGCGACCTGTCCAAGGACCTTCAGGACGACCTGATCGCCAGGACGGCACACGAGTCTGTCTAACACGCCGGTCTGTCTGCAAGGGACAGGGGAAACTCCCCTGTCCCTTTTTCACTTTCCGAGAGATCAGGGAGAAAACATAAATGAGTTCGATATTAGACAAAAAGACGGCCGGGACAGTGTTCAGTGTCCAGAAATACTCTGTCCATGACGGGCCGGGCATCAGGACCATCGTATTCATGAAAGGCTGTCCGTTGCACTGTGCCTGGTGTTCCAACCCGGAATCGCAGGAATTTGCTCCGCAGCTGGCCTACAACAGCAACAACTGCATCGGCGCCGACAAGTGTTCCCACTGCATAAAGCACTGCTCCACTGGAGGCATAACCGTGGGCGACGACGGCAAGGTCTGCATGGACCACAGCCTGGTGCACAACGATCTTTCCCTGGCCGATGTCTGTCCCGGCAACGCCATCATTGTCTATGGAGAGGAGCAAAGCGTGGATCAGGTCCTTCGTCGGGTCGAGGAAGACGAACGCTTTTACGCCCGTTCCGGCGGCGGCCTGACGCTGTCCGGCGGCGAACCGTTCGCCCAGCCCGAATTCGCCCTGGCGCTGCTGCGCGAAGCCCGGCGCCGACACATCAACACCGCCGTCGAGACTTGCGGTCAAGCGCCCTGGTCCGTGATCGAATCCTGCCTGCCCTTCGTGGACAACTTTCTATACGACATCAAATCCATGAATGATGAAAGACACGAGGAGAAGACAGGCCGAAGCGGCAGACGGATTCGGGAAAACCTGGCGAAAATCAAAGAGGCCTATCCCAAAATGAAGATCAGGGTCCGGACTCCGGTCATCCCCGACTTCAACGACACGGTGGAAGACATCGCGGCCATCATCGAATTCATAAAATCCCTGCCCGGCGAGAAATGTGAATACGAGGCCCTGCCCTTCCACCGCATGGGGCAACCCAAATACACCAACCTGGGCAAGACATACGACTATGCCGACATCGTCAAGCTGGACGACGAACTGGTTGATCAAATCAAAAAGCTTGAAGAGCAATACAAAAACGGCGAATGACTTTCACAGGCTTCACGACGGATCCTCTCCGTCACACTGGCAGAGCCGGCTGCAAACATCGCAGGCGGCTCTGCTTGCGTTATCACCGGAAAAGACTTTCGTGATCAGCAGGCCGCGCGTTCAAATCCCCTTTCCGGCTCCCACCAAAACAATGACTTGCAGCAATTTCAGCTACAATTCATCGCGGTCCATCGGGAATAGCGCGTGGCATGCGGGGAAGGAAAGCGTCCAAGAAAGATCTCCATGCCCCACTCGGATACCGATCCGCAATCTGGAAAAGAGCAGGCGGCTTTCACCTCCGCTTCAACCTCACAGAGTTCATCTACGGCCCAGGCGGGGTTCCTGTTCCTGTGAACGTATCTGCGCTGTTACGAAATCTTTCCCGTTGGGGATATAATCATCCACCCACTTTTTGGCACCTTCCACGTCACCTTTGAGAACCATCTCCGTCATCCGACGATGATTGGCAACCTCTTTTTGCGTATCATCCCGATCGTTCTCGATACAGGCGATGATGACCTGCAGGGTCTGCATCAGGCTTTCTTCCAGTTCCGCAAGCTTCAAACTCCCCGTTAGTCCAACAAGGGCCTTGTGATAATTGATGTGCGCATTGGCGATAACCACCGGGTCATCCTGATTTGCGGCGGCTTCATAGGCGGACGTGCTGTTTTCCAGGGCGCGCAACAAGTGATCGGAGGTCGTGGGAATGCACTCGCAGGCCTTGATTTCCAAGATGTGGCGGGTCAGGAAGATGTCGTCTATTTCATCGAGACTCAATTTCCGGACCGATGCCCCCCTGTTGGGCAAATGCACCACAAGCTCTTCCGTCGACAAGATACGCAGGGCTTCCCGCACCGATCCGCGAGAAACACCGAGAGAACGGGAAAGAGCAACTTCCTTGAGTTGATCTCCTGGCAAGAAGGCTCCCTTGAAAATAGCGCGCCGAAGTGTTTCGGCTATTTTCTCAACGCCGCTCACCTCGGTTCTATTCGTCAGCTCGGCTTTCATAACGTTCCTAACTCCTGCTTTCTCGCTTCCCAAATAACGTCCCCCTGAGATATCGCCGCATCCACAAGCGGGGCGCCTATGGCCGTACCCAATTGGTTGGGGTGCCCGCAACGGAAAATGGTCACATCTCCGCGTTTGCCCACATCCAGTGACCCCCGGTCCTGATTCCTGCCCAGGGCATATGCGGCATTCAGGGTCGCGCCCACAATGGCCTGCGCGGGCGTAAATCGAAACCAGGAACACGCCGCCGCGATGGTCAACGACAAAGAGGTGGCCTGGAAGGACGAGCAGTAGTCGGTCGCCACGGCCACGGGCACGTTGTTCTCGATGAACAGCCTCCCGTTGGCCTTTCTGTCATCAAGGTAGAACTGCTCGGCTATCGGCAGCAGCACGGCAACGGTTCGGGTCGCTCCCACGGCATTGATCTCGGCATCCGGCGTGTAGGTCAGGTGGTCCGCGGAAAGGGCCTTTCCCTCCACTGCGGTACGCCAACCAAGCGAGTCGGAAGAGGCATCCGCATGGACACGCACGGGTAAGCCGACGGAGTGTGAATATTCAATAAGTTCCTTTGCCTGGCTCCTGGAAAAATCACCATTTTCACAAGAAAGATCCTGGGACTCCGCAATGCCCTGCGCGAGCACTGCCGGAAGCATCTCGTTCTTGACGTTTTCCACGAACTCTTCGGAACTGCGGCCGTCCTGAGGGGCGATGTGGGCCCCAAGAAAGGTGAACACGATGTCCATCCGGGTCTTCCGGGACGCCTCCTTGAGCAAACGCAAGAGGCGCAGTTCCCCATTGGTGTCCAGCCCGTAACCGGACTTCACCTCGAGCGTGGTCACCCCGCCCGCCGCGATCTGCGCAAAGGCCCACTCGGCCTGCCGCACGAGTTCTTCATCGCTGGCCTTGCGGGTACTCTCGATAGTGGACCAGATGCCGCCGCCTTCCGCGCGAATGTCCCTGCCGCTGGCCCCCTCGAGCCTGCGAACGTATTCCCAGTGGCGGTTCCCGGCAAAAATCGGATGCGAATGGCACTCCACCAGCCCGGGCAGGACGGTCTTGCCTGTTGCGTCCAAGACGAGGGCGTGATCGCCGAAATCTCGCAAAACACTTTCGGTCGGGCCCACGGCAACGATCTTCCCGCCCCGGATAGCCACGGCTCCGTCGGGGATGATGTTCAACTCGCTCTGGGTCCTTCCCGCTCTCGGCTGGTTGTCGTCCGAGACGCAGACCAGACTCTTCGCATGCACTATGGTAAGGTTGCCGTTCACTTCACCCTCTGCTCAGCCAACTTGTATACGACGCGCCACCGGCAGGTCATAGGAACTCCCGAAGGATACGGGCCGTGATGCTGGTCGCATTCAATGTCGCAATCCCCGACACGTTACGCACCAATTGGCGCTGCTCTACCGTAAACCCCATGTCATCCAACAAAATATACTCAGCCCCCGACGCTTGCGCCCTGCGTGCCGCCTCGAAGAGGCGCTCTTTTCCGTCATACGGAGAAGAAATCGCTGTCGACACCCGGGCCGCGTAGGGCTGCCACTGCATCGGAGCGGCGGCCATGTCGGACTCCGGTCCGATCACGCACAGGTGCGAATGCCGGGCCACTGTCGCGACAACGGAACGAATGAACGCAATGGGCTCTATGAGCCGGGGCACGGCTTCCTTCAGCGCCGGGAATTCACCGGAACAAAGCAGAAAAAAAATATCGCATTGCGTTTCAAGTTCCCGCGCCGCGGCAATCAGGCGCGGAAGCAAATGCCGTTTCGCGACGCACACGCCTTTGGGCTCCCCCTCCCCCCTGAGCACGCATGTCTCTATGCCGGGTTCCCCCTCAACGGGAGCAAGATCCGCTATGGATTCCTCGGACAATCCGTCAAGCCCGCCCCGCTGTACGAACCGCACATCATCCCCCAGGATTCCGCGCAGGGAGGGTTCCACATCCGTACGGGGCGATTGGCCGAGAGTCAGTATACCAAGTGTAAACGTATCGTTCATATATCCCTGTCAGGGGAAAAATTCCTGTTGCCAGGCAAGGAGGAGCCACCCTCGGACAAGAGTGGCTCCTCCATATCATTCCACAAATCCTAATTGACGACTTTGCCGTTGATGAGCGGACGGGGCAGAGCGCCGGACTCGGCGCCCCACTTCTTCATGATCGTCATATACGTGCCGTCGGCAAAGACCTTCCGAAGGGCGGCGTACACCGCGTCACGCAGCTGGACGTTGTCTTTGCTGAAGGCGATGCCGTAAGGATTGGACTCCAGCAGCGGTCCGACCGCCACAAAAGCCCCCTTCTGCTGCACATTGGCCCAGCCCAAGGCCTCGGGGCTCAGAGCGGAGGCCTGCGCGCGGCCCTGCAGCATCTGCATGCGGGCGGAAGCGGCGGAGTCAACGGCCATGATGTTGATGCCCTCCTTGCCCTTGGAGACCAGGTTGTCCTCATTCCACTTCTGCATGGTGGTCAGATAGTCCGTGGAAGCGGAAACAGCCAGGGTCTTGCCATCCAGGGCCTCGAGGCCGGTGATCTCCCCGGCAAGAGCCTTTGTGGTGAAGCACTGGGTCCCGGAATTGAAGTAATCGATGAAATCCAAGGATTGACGGCGGACAGCGCTGTCGGACATGCCGGAGATGACCATGTCGACACGCTTGGTGTTGATGGAGTTGATCAATTGGTCGAACTGCTGATCATCGAACTGGATTTTGACGCCCAACTCTTTGGCAATGGCCTCGACCAGCTCCACATCAATGCCGATCAGGGCGTCGGTACCGGGCTTCTTGAATTCCATGGGCGGGAAAATACCATTGATGCCGACGATGATCTTTCCGCCTTTCTTGATGGAGTCAGGCAACAGATCATGGCTTTCGGAGGCAAAGGCCGTCCCAACCAGACCCAGGACAAGCAAACACAAGACAATGGCGATGACTTTCTTCAAAACGCTCTCTCCTCTCAACACGTTCCATTGAATGGGTTACAGTTCATGCGTCATGCGGCACAAGGCATCGGTCTGAACGGAAACGTACCCATCCTCCTCACGGAGGAGTGCATCTTCCGGCAAGCACCTGACCATGTATCCGCTGTAATCATTAAATAATTTATGAATACTTTTCTTGTCGAAGCACTCTGGGATCAATCGATGGAACCCAAAAAAGCCCTTGTGCGATCATGCCGGGGGTTCTCGAAGATATCAGTCGGGGTTCCCTCTTCCAACACGTTGCCCTCGTCCATGAAGACCACTTTGTGAGCCACATTCTTGGCAAATTCCATCTCGTGGGTGACCACAACCATGGTCATGCCGCTTTCGGCAAGGTCGCGCATGACCTTGAGGACATCCCCCACCAGTTCAGGATCCAAGGCACTCGTGGGTTCGTCGAACAACATGAGTTCCGGCTCCATGGCCAGGGAACGGGCGATGGCGACGCGTTGCTGCTGACCGCCCGAAAGTTGTTTGGGGAACCGGTCGGCCCAGTCGCGGAGCCCCACCTTGGCCAACAGGTCGTAGGCGCGGGCCTTGACCGTTTCCGGTTCTTTCTTCAACACGGTGACAGGTCCTTCCATGACGTTTTCCAATGCCGTCATGTGCGGGAAGAGATTGAAATTCTGGAAAACCATTCCGATTTTCATGCGCATCTTGCAGAGCCCGCTTTCATTCTGCTCGTACAGTCTGCCATTTCGCTCGTTCATGCCCACAAGCTCGCCGCCAACATAAATCCGGCCGGCATCAATGCTTTCCAAATGATTGATGCAACGAAGAAACGTGCTCTTGCCGGAGCCGGAAGGCCCCAGCAGGCACAAAACCTCGCCTTTGTTCACTTCGAGATTAATTCCTTTGAGAATCTCGTGTTCACCAAAAGACTTATGGACGTTCAACGCCCGAAGCATCGGTTCGGTTCGAGGCATGGCTAGGCGCTCCCCTGTTGCTTTCGACAAAGAAGATTCGACTTGAAGACGGCGAGCAGGCTCCGCCGGGCGGTGAACGTGTGTCCACGATTGAACCGACGCTCGATTCCCACCTGGCAAAAGCTCAGCAACGTCACGACGATCAGGTACCAGCCTGTGGCGACGATGAGCAATTCCATGACCTTGGCATTGACGAAGTAGATAAGCTGGGCCCGATGCAAGAGCTCGGTAAAGGCAATGGCGCTCGCCATGGAGGAGGTCTTCAGGAGGCCTATGAATTCATTCCCCACGGGAGGGACGATGACCCGCATTGCCTGGGGCAAGACAATGCGCCGCATGGCTGTCAGACGGGTCATCCCCAAGGTCGTTGCGGCGTCGACCTGCCCTTTGTCCACGGAGAGAATGCCGCTGCGGACGATTTCGGTCATATACGCGCCCTCGTTGAGGCCGAGGCCGAAGAGCGCGGCAACGAATGGCGTCATGACGTCCACCATCCTGTACTCTGCGAAGCCCAGGTTAACGACAGGAAAGATAAGCGCCAGATTGAACCAGATAAGTAGCTGCAAATACACGGGGGTGCCGCGGAAGAGCCAGATATACAGGCCGGAAAACCAGCGTGTAACGGGATTTTTCGACAGCCGCATCACGGCAAAGACAACGCCCAGAATCAGGCCCACCGCCATGGAACAGACCGTGATGAGGATGGTATTCCCCAAGCCTCGCATGAGTGCGGGCGAGAAAAAGAACTTACCCACCACAGGCCAGTCTATCTGGCCGACAATGAATGCATTGATGATGAGGCAAAGGAGGGCGACCAGGACTGCGCCCGAAACCCAGCGCCCGTAATGTCTAAGGGGAATGATCTTGTCGCTTGTTTCCATCTCGATTCCAAATGGTCCGTGTTGCCGCGATCCATTCCGGCTGTGCAATCAGCCCGCTTCCACGGGGTACAGGTCGAAACGGTCAATATTGTCCTACAATCTTTGTCCTACAATATTCTCCACGTCAAGCGGAACTTACGGGGTACCGCGCAAGGACGGCCAACCGCTCGCATTCCCTGTTTCCCGCCGTGATAGCTCGGCCAGCCCATGAGCGGGCTACTACGGCCATTTCCAAGGCTTCGCCCTTCCCTTCCGTACACCCTCCTCCCGGCTCCCCCTTCCCGGCACGACTGCCATCTTGAAACTGTATCCCCTTCCTTATATTCGTGCTCACCCCGCAGCCCTTTCGGACCGACTGTCAGCCGGAGGGTACCCTGGTCGGGATGCACGCCCAAGTCCGCGCCGGCAGTACTGCCGTTGTGGCTGGCAGGGAGACTGCCTGACGAAAGATGAACAGGTCAGCGGCATCCTTCCCTATGACGCGCCGTGCATTCACGAGGACTTGCAGTTGCGGCTGCAAATCCTTTTTCTTGGGACGGCTGGGCCCCCGGCATGCGGCTGGCGGCGGATTTCAAAAAAAAGGACGGGACCTTGCGGTCCCGCCCCTCTGTTATAGTTGTTCGAATCGTCTAGAAGCGTTCGAAGTCGTTCTGGTCGTCCATGTCCATTTCGAGGGCCAACCCCTGGGACTTGGCCGGGGCGGGCTTGCTCTGGGGAATGGCGGCAGGCTTTCTTTTGACCACCTTGGTGGTGGAGGTGCGGCGGAGGCCGCCGTCGTCCACGTGGAAGAAGGCCATGACCTCCTGCAGGTGCGTGCCCTGGCTGGCCAGCTCCTGGCAGGTGGAGGCCATTTCCTCGGACGCAGAGGCATTCTGCTGGATGACCGAGTCGAGCTGGGCGATGGCCTGGTTTATCTGGGTCGCGCCGGCGTTCTGCTCGTTGCTGGCCGCAGTGATGTCCTGGACCAGGGTAGCGGTCTTCTCGATATCCGGCACCAACAGCTTGAGCATCTCGCCCGCCCGCTCGGCGACCTCGACGCTGCTGGAGGACAGCTCGCTGATCTCGGCGGCGGCCGTACCGCTCCGCTCGGCCAGCTTGCGGACCTCGGCGGCCACGACCGCGAAGCCCTTGCCGTGCTCGCCTGCGCGGGCCGCTTCGATCGCTGCGTTCAGCGCCAACAGGTTGGTCTGTCTGGCAATTTCCTCAACGATGGAGATCTTCTCGGCGATGCTGCGCATGGACACCACGGTCTTTTCCACGGCCTCGCCGCTGACCCGCGCGTCATCCGCCGCCTTGGTGGCCAGGGTATCCGTTTCCTGGGCGTTATGGGCATTCTGGGCGATGTTCGCGGTCATCTCCTCCATGGACGAGGTGATCTCCTCGATGGAGGCGGCCTGTTCGGTCGCGCCCTCGGACACGGCTTGCGAGGAGGAGGACAGTTCGGAGCTTCCGTCCGCCACGCTCCCGGAAGCGGACTTGACGTCCACCACCACGTCCTTGAGCTTATCGGCCATATCCTTCAGGGTCCGGGAGAGGGCGCCGATCTCGTCCTTCTGCTTGACGTCGATGCGGTTGTCCACGAAGTCGCCGCCCGCGATCTTCTCGGCAAACGCCACGGCCTTGCGCACCGGGGCGACCAGGCCGTTGGCCAGGAACCAGAGGACCAGGCAGGCCAGGACCACGATACCCGCTCCGGCGCTCACGCCGATGATGATGTTCTGGCGGGAACTCTCGGTCATGAACTCCGCGAGCTGCCGGGCGTCGGCAAAGACCACGGCGCGGTCGACCTCGATCAGGATGCCCCAGGGCGTCCCGGTCCGGCCCAGCTGGATCGGGGCGCTGACGTCAACGTTTTCCTTGTCCGGATCCATGTCGACATAGGACTTGCCGCCCTGGATGCTGTCCACGATCGTTTTCCAGTCGCCCTGGTAAATATCCTTGAACGGCTTGCCCACCGCCTCGGGACTCCGGCTGTCCGCGACCACGATGCCGAGATAGCTGATGACCTGCACGCGGGCCTTGCCGCCGTACAGGGACTTGGCCACTTCCTCGCTCAGCTGCTGGATGAACTTGAGCCGCAGGTCGGTGCCGGCGACGCCCAGGAACTTCCCGTCGAGCATGATCGGGGCGGACATGGTGGTCAGCCATTCCTGGCGGCCCTGAACGATGTAGGGGAAGGGATCGAGAATGTTCTCCTTATGCCGCTGGCGGGGGAACAGGTACCAGCCACCCTTGGTCACCCCGTTGGGGTGCTTCGAGGCGTCCTCGTACCCGACCAGGGCCTGTCGCGCTATGCGCCCGTTCTCGTCCCGGTTCCAATAGGGAACGAACCGCCCCGTGTCGTCGTGTCCCGTGGACTTGTTCCCGGCATGGAGGGAGTCCTGGCCGTCCAGGGCGTTGGGTTCCCAGGCGCTGTAGGCGCCCAAAAATTCCGGGTTGTTCTCCAGGACCTTGAGCAGGATGTCGTTGAACGCCGTGCGCAGGTCGAAGGTGGCCCCGGCGCCCGAGGCCTTCCTGACCGCATTGAAGGAGTCGGCGATGGTCCGTGCGGTGTCCAGGTTGATGTTCAGCTTCTGGCTGATGTTCCCGGCTTCGCGCTGGGCCACGGCCGTCAGGCTCTGGCGCGTCTGCTTCTCGATGAGCGCATTGACTTTTTCCCCCACGAACCGTTCCGACCGCGACTGCGAAATCATCTGGATGCCGACAAGCACCACGACGGTTGTAAGAAGACATCCTCCGGCCATGACGACGATCTTCGTCTTGATGGATTTGAACTGCATATCCTCACCTGCTGTTTTGTCGGACTCTCCACCGGCTTTCACGGAGCCGGCGGCCCCTACAGATACTGCCACATGAATAGACGATACCCGGACAATTCGGCCTGATCCATTATTATAACGCAACGGGAACATACTATTCTCTCACCCGGCGGCACCGGGGCCGCAACGCAAAAACGCCCCGGAAGCCTTGACTTCCGGGGCGCCGTCCAACCTGTCGCCTGCGTTTGAGCCTAACGCTCGTCGCTGGCCTTGTAGCGGTCCAGCCAATGGGCGTAGGACGCGGGCAGGGTGGCCCAGCCGGGGTTTTCGATACCATAGGCCTTGGCCAGGGCGTAGGGAAAGTGCGGATTGGACAGATGGCGGTGGCCGAGCATGACCAGGTCGAGCTGGTCGTTCGCCAGGACGTCGCGGATGATCTCCGGAGTGTCCACGTTCCAGGCCGCGGACACCGGGATGCCGACCTCGCGGCGGATGCGCGCGGCATAGGGCACGACCAGGGCAGGGCCCCAGGGGATGTTCGCGTCCGGGGTGGAGAAGCCCAGGCTCGCGTCGAGCAGGTCCAGGCCGAGTGCCTTGAAGTCCCCGACCAGGCTCACGGCGTCCGCGACCGTCTCCTCGTCCCTGCCGTCGAACTCGATGACCCCGAGCCGCGCGGCCAGGGGCAACCGCTCGGGCCAGACCTCGCGGGCCGCAGCCAGCGTCTCGCGCAGGAACCGGCCGCGTCCGGCCAGATCGCCGCCATATTCGTCCGTGCGCTTGTTGGCGTGCACGGACAGAAAGCTCTGCCCCAGGTAGCCGTGGGCGAAATGCAGCTCCAGCCACTCGAACCCCGCGTCGCGGGCGCGGCGCACCGCGGCGGTAAAGTCCGCCTGAACGCGCCGGATGTCCTCAAGGGTCATCTCCCTGGGCACGCGCGGCAGGTTGGCGCCGAAGGCCACGGCCGACGGGGAGATGGTCTCCCAGGCCCTGGGGTCGTCCTCGGCCATGTGGTCGTCGCCCTCCCACGGCACGTTGGCGCTCGCCTTGCGGCCCGCGTGGCCGAGCTGGATGCCGGGCACGGCCCCGGCTTGCTTGATGCTCGCCGCGATCTTCGCCATCTCCTCGGCCTGGGCCTCGTTCCACAGACCGGTGCAGCCCGGCGAGATGCGTCCCTCGGGCGAGACCGCCGTGGCTTCCACGATGACCAGTCCGGCTCCGCCTCGGGCCATGGAAGGATAGTGGACCTCGTGCCACAGGTTGGGTACCCCGTCCACGGCCTGGTATTGGCACATGGGCGGCACCACGATGCGGTTGCGCAAGGTGACGTCCCTTAACGTGAATGTATCAAATGCGTTGGCCATGATCCCTCCGATATGTCCTTGTCGGGTTGTTGTCGCGGCTACGGGACGCGCCCCGGCCTCGGGGCACGCCCTACCGCCAGGGTAGGCCCGGTAGGCGGCCTTGTCACGGCCAATCTGGGAAAAAAGGGGAAGGTCGGCGGGACCGTCACGCCCCGGGCAGGTGAATGGAGATGATCGTGACGTCGTCCTCGTCCGAGGTGTCGAGGCGCAGGCCGTAGCCCATGACGTCGGCCATGAGCTTGGAGGAATAGGTGCCGAGCCCGGTGCCGCGCTTCTTGCCCCATGTCTTGTACTTCTCGAAGAACTGATCGCGGATCTCGGCCGGGACCGCCCCTCTGTTGCGGATGCTGATGACCCGGCAGGGAATCCCTTCGACGCTCACCTCGACCGGATAGCCGTCGGGCGAGGCGTCCACCGCGTTGGCCACGAAGTTGCTGAGCATATGGTAGAACAGGTCCTTGTCCGACCGGATCAGGCATCCCTGGCCGCAGGCCGCCTGTTCCACGGACAGGTCCAGGGGGATTCCCTTGGTCCGGGCCGGACCGGCGTGGTCGTTGAGCACGGTCTGGACGACCTCGACGACGTCCACGTCGGCCGGCGTGTATTCATAGACCCCGGTCTCCATCTTGAACAGGTCCAGGGAGTGGTTGACCATGTCCAGAATCCGATACCCCGTGCTCTCGATGAGCCGCACCAGGGTCGTCTGTTGTTCGGACAGGTTCCCTTCGTCCAGAAGCAGTTGGGGGATGCCGATGATCCCGTTGAGCGGGCTCTTGAGATCGTGGCGCATGATCTGCTCCACATCCTCCTTGAGTTTTTCCAGGGCCTTGCGGTCGGTGATGTCCTCGAAGGTGGCCACGAAGTTGACCAGCGCGCCCTGCCGGTCGGTCACGGGCGCGACCATGACGTGCTCCCAGAAGCGGTCCCCCCGGCCGTTGCGGCGGGACACGTCCCCCTGCCACAGGCGGCCGACACGCAACGCCTCCCCGACCTCACGGGCCACGGGGGCCTCCGGATCGTCGGCCAAAAACAGGGCGATGCCGCGGCCCAAGGCGTCCGCGCCGGTGATCTCCTGGCGGCTGTAAAAGGCGGGGTTGCCGTATTCGATGACCCCCTCGACGGAGGTGACGACGATGCCGATGGGACTGCTCTCCACGGCCCGCTGGAGCTGCCGGAGTTCAAGCTCGTGGAGCTTGCGTTCGGTCACGTCCCGGTCCACCCCCCGGTACCCGGCAACGCTGCCGTCGGCGCTGAGGATGGGCACGCTGCGCGTCTCCATGATCACCTCTCGCCCCTCGACGCTCCGGAAGGTGTTCTCGCGGTGCACCGGCTCCCGGTTCCCGGCGGCACGGCGAAAGGCCTCACGCGCCGGTCCGGCCTGATCGGCGGGCATGAAGTCGAACGGCGTCATCCCGAGCATCTCCTCGGAGGCGTAGCCGAGGATGGCCGGAGCCAGGGGGCTGACGTAGGTGTAGCGCAGCCCCTCGTCCACCTCCCAGATGAGGTCCCGCGAGCTCTCCACCAGTCCGCGGAACTTGGTCTCCGAGTCCTGCAGGGCGCGGAAAAGGACCGCGTGCGGGGCGGTGATGCCCGTGGCCACCAGTGCCCGGTAGATGAAGTAGAAGGAAAAGAGCTTGAAGTAGTGGCCCAGCAGGTTCGAGAAACCGTAGTTGCTGATGTAGAAGGTGAAGGCCAGCTCCGAGAGGATGGTGAACAGCAGGGACCAGACCAGCCAACGGTGGACCACCGGGTCGAACCGGTCGCGCATGCGGAAGAGCAGCCAGGCAGCCGCCCCGAGGATCAGGCAGATGATGTATTCGCTGATCTTCTTGAACGGGGTCAGCCCGGTCCCGTCCACGAAGCAGACCGGGAATATCTTCCACCAGAAGATGACGGCCACGATCACGGCGGTGATGGCGAAATAGGCCGAGAAGACGCGGACCGCGTTCACGGACCGGCTCTCCCTCAGGAACACGAAGGCGACCAGCAGGGAGAGGCTCTCCATGTAGCGCGTGGCTATCCACACCTGGTTGGCGTAGTAGTCATAATCGGTGAAGATGCCCATGCCCTTGTAGGACATGGTGTGCAGGAGGTCGAGAAAGGCGATGAACAGGTAGGCGATTGCCAGGAAGAGGAGATAGTTGCTCTTGATGTAGTATCGCGAGTTCCAGCCGATGGTGAAGATGCCGAAGGCGACCACGATGGAGAACATCTCGACCAGGGTATGGAAGAGGAGGTAATTTTGGAGGCTGGCCAGGTACAGCCCGAGCAGAACGACGACCGCGAGCGTTGTCTTGAAGAAGAGGGAGGTGGATTTCGTGTGCAAGGGTTCCTCGGAGGTTGCGGCGCTTTTCTTCATACCTGCCAGTCGGGAGTCCAACATCCTTATATAGAATCCCGGCGACAATGTACAATTATAACAGGGAAGGTTTGGTGACGGTGGGGTAGAATTCAGCGGTCCGGCCGGAAGGTGGCGACAAGACATAGTGTCTTGCATCAAGACAAACAAGATGCCCACGGATTGTGGATCAGGGCCGGATTCGGGCCGCAGCGGCATGGGCGGTACACCGGCTGCTCCTGCTGCGCCTGAGGGTTCCGGACCGGACGGCCTGCCCATCGCAATTCGATGCCCCGGGCTATAGCGCCACTTCATGGTCCTGTACCTGTCCAGCTTCCTGATCACCATGAACGTGGGCTTCATGTTCCAGGCCGCGTACCCGCTGTTCGCCCGGCGCGGCCCTGTGGCTCCCGGCCGTGCTCTTCGCGGCCGCAGCCTGCGTGCCCGCCTCGACCTGACCAACCCGGCCGACGTGCGGGTCATCCAGCAACGGTTCAAGGCCATCGGCCTCTACTCCATGGCCGAGGACGGGACCATCGGCCCCGGCACCCGGCAGGCGTTCGACGTCTTCGCGGACCGGCACAACCTGCAACGGGGGCTGTGGACCGTGAACATGCAGATGCTGCTCTTCCGGGGGGCCCGCCTCTAGCCGCTTCGGCCCGGAGGGTCCGCGCGGGCCCTCCGGGCGCCCCCGGCACGGCCGCCCGCGCTCCCAAGCCGGGCCCGAAGTCCTAGAACTTTTCGAAATCCTCGTCGTCGCCCATGTCCAGGGCCAGGCCGGAACCCTTGGCCCCGGTGCCGCCCTTGGCCTTGGGCTGCGCGGCAGGCAGGGACTTGGCGGCCGTCCGCCGGGCCACCACCGTGGTCCGGCCGCCGCCGTTGGACGCCACCTTGAAGAAGGTCATGGCCTCGGCCAGGGCCTGGGCCTGGGCGGACAGCTCCTCGCTGGTGGAGGCCATCTCTTCCGAGGCCGAGGCATTGCCCTGGACCACGTCGTCCAGCTGGGTGATGGCCGTGCCGATCTCGTTCACGCCCTTTTCCTGCTCCAGGGAGCTGGAGGCGATCTCCTGGATCAGTTCGGCGGTGCGCCCGATCTGCGGTACCAGCTCGTCGAGCATCCGGCCCGCCTTGTCGGCCACACCCATGGAGGCCGAGGACAGGTCGCCGATCTCCTCGGCCGCCTTGCCGCTGCGCTCGGCCAGCTTGCGGACCTCGGCCGCGACCACTGCGAACCCCTTGCCGTGCTCGCCGGCCCGGGCGGCCTCGATGGCCGCGTTCAGCGCCAGCAGGTTGGTCTGGCGGGCGATCTCCTGGATGATGGTGATCCGCTCGGCAATGGACTTGAGCGCGCCCATGGCCTCTTCCACCGCCTGGCCGCTCTCCTTGGCCCCCTCGGCGGCCTTGCTGGCGATGGCCTCGGTCTCCTGGGCGGAGCGGGCGTTGGTCCGCACCCCGGCGCTCATCTCCTCCATGGAGGCGGAAATCTGCTCGATGGACGCGGACTGCTCCACCACGGACTGGGACAGGGACTGGGCCGAGGCGGACAGTTCCTCGCTGCCCGCGGACACGCTGTCCGTGGCCGCGTTCACATCGGCCACGACCTTGTTCAGCCGATCGGCCATGGAGGTCAGGGCGGCGGCCAACTGGCCGACCTCGTCCTTCTGGTCCAGGTCCACCGTGGCGGTCAGGTCGCCGGTGGATACGATCCGGGCGAAATCCATGCCCTTGCGCAGCGGCCCCACGATGCCGCGGGCGATGATCCAGGCCAGGAACACGCCGACCAGCACGGAGACGATGCCGAAGATCATGACGCCCATGCGGGTGCTTGCCGCCTTTTGGAGCATCTCCTCGTCGGTCATGATATTTGCGGAAATGAGGTCCATGCTCTTGTTCAGCAGTTCCTGAACCTTGTTCAGGGCGGGCACCGTGACCCCGGAATAGATGGCCTTGGCCGCCTCATACCCCTTGATCCGGGAATCGTTCAGCTTGAGCACGCCGTCGATGGCGGACAGGGTCTCATCGCCCAGCGGCGCGGTGATGTCCCGGTACCACTCCTGGGCCTTGGCCCGGTCGCCCGCGGCCAGTTCGGTGTCGATCTCGGCGGCGGATTCGTGCAGGGAGCGGTGCGGTTCGAAAATCTTCTGGACCAGAGCCCCGAACTTGGGATCGTCCTTCATCCGTTGGGCCGTCGCATCGGAATAGAGCCACTTGCCGAAGGCGCACTTGTGCGGGTCGGTCTGCACCCCGGTGCTCGTGCTCGCGGGGTCGATGAGCGCGTCCTTGATCTTGCCCATCCAGCGCAGGTGGTCGAGCTTCTTGTCGCGCAAAAAAGACCCCAGCGCCACATCCGCCGGGGCATATTTCTCGCCGATCTCCACCGCCGATTCGTGCAGCGTGTTATGGTACTTCTCGATCTCGGCCATGAGCGGCTTCAGCCCCGGCACCAACTTCTCGGCCGCAGCCCGGGCATCGCTGTAAAACCATTTGCCGAAGGCGCACTTGTGCGGGTCGGTCTGGACGTTCAGCGTGTTCACATCGGGATTGGTCAGCAGCTCGTTGACCTTCTCCGACCATTTGAGGTGGTCGACCACCTTTTGCGTGAAGTTGCCGCGCAGCTTGTTGCCGGTAATGACCTCCTTGGCATTGCTCACGATGCCGCTGATGCCGAACAGCGACCAGCCGCCAAGCACCAGCAGCAACAGCAATACCGAACCGAAACCAATACCGAATTTCAAGCAGAGTTTACAATCCTTCCAACCCATCGGACACCTCCCGGACACTCGTCATCACATATCAAGCCCATATCCCTATGCAGAAACTTGTTCCTCAATATGGGGTTGTGCAATTATAAATCTCCGGGAAGATACGAAAATTACAGTATAGCCTATCCTCTATCCTCGGTCTCGCAGGCGGCAAGCCGGTCCAACAGGGTACGCACCAGTCCGTCCAGAAGCTCGCTCTCGGGCAGTCCGAGCACGGATGCGTCCGTCATCTGACGCCCGGTCAGCCCCTCAAGGGACGGTACGGACAGCCGCCATGCAGGCAGGCCGTCCAGTCGGGGCGGCTCCCCGCCCGCGTGTCGGTTAAGGACCAGCACCTGGTTTTCCAGCCCCAGGTCCGCGGCCATGCGTCCGACCTCGGCCCCGGTCATGAGCGAACGCATGCTCGGCTCCGAGACCACCACCAACCCGTCCACGTGGGCCACGGTGCCACGTCCCAGGTGCTCCACGCCCGCCTCCAGGTCCACCAAGACCCACTCGTCGCGGTCCATGACGATGTGCGCCAAGAGCGCCTTCAACAACGCGTTGGCGTCGCATGCGCACCCGCCGCCCGCATTGGTCACTGCGCCCATGACGATCAGCCGCTTGCGCCCCGGCTCCACGCCCGGCAACGGCTCGCCGCCGAGCGGCACGTCCACGGCCAGCTCCTCGGGCAGGTCGCCCACCTCGGGGTTGAGATTCAGAAACCCGCCCTCGTGGATGCGCTCGCGCACCAGGTCCCCGCGCCGGACCAGCGGCTCGGGCAGCGCGTCCGCACCCAGCCCCGAGGCCTGACCCAACGACAACGCCGTGTCCGCGTCCACCAGCCAGACGTTCTTCCCGCTGCGGGCCAGCCAGTCCGCCACCCACGCACACAACGAGGTCTTGCCCACGCCACCCTTGCCCGCAAACGCTATTTTCATGGAAGATGCCTCCGGCGGCGGGAAGGAGAGGGAACTTCGGGAAAGTTTCCTCTCCCCTTCCCCGGACCCCCATCCCTCTCCTTTCCAGACTTTCTGTGTCGCTTCGCGAGGGGTAAACGGAAGCGGCGAAGTGTCCTGCCGTACTGACGATGACGTGAGGAGCCGGGTGCCCCGGCACTCCCCTCCGCGACCCTCCGCACGCGCGGATGCGCATACAAAAAGTTTTGAAGGGGAGTCCAGAGGGGAAACTTTTCAAAAGTTTCCCCTCTGGCCGCCGGAGGCATTCCCTACTCGCTCAGACCCAGGGCCTTGCGTTTGGCCTTGATGCGGTCGTCGAACATGTCGGCGGCCTTGACCATGTCGCCTTCGATGAAGAAGGTCGCGCCGACCAGGTCTTCGAGTCCGGACACGGCCAGGTTGGTGACCGTTTCCGAGCCGAGGATGTTCGGCGGATGGCCCAGGTGGGTGTATATGCCCGAGGCCACGGCGTAGAGGCCGATGGCGGCGGCCTTTTCCGAATACCATTCGGGCGAGGAGGCGCCCACGGGCAGGTCCGAGATGTCCACGTTCAGGGCGTTGGCCAGGGCCGCGCAGAGCTGGAGGATGCGGGCGTTGTCCACGCAGGAGCCGTAGTGCAGGACCGGCGGGATGCCGAGCGCGCCGCAGACCTTTTTCAGGCCCGGCCCGGCTTTTTCGATGGCGTCGGGCATGAGCAGCCCGGCCTTGCCCGCGGCCGTGGTCACGCAGCCGGTGACGAGCACGAGGATGTCCTTCTTGATCAGCTCTTCGGCGAGCTTCACGTTCATGGAGTCCTGTTTGATCTTGGGGTTGTTGCAGCCCACGATGCCGACCGCGCCCCGGATGTCGCCCGCGGCGATGGCCTGGACCAGGGGGTCGAGAGACCCGCCGAGGGCGGCCGTGACCGCCTCGTTGGAGAAGCCGGTCATGATCTCGATGGGTTCGCCGGGGATGTCGACGCGGCTCGCGTCGCGCTGGGCAAAGGCCTCGACCGCGATGGACACGATCTCCCGGGCCTGCTTCATGGCGGTCCTGGGCTGGAAGTCGAAGTGGATCGCACCGGTGAAGCGCGCCTTGTTGGCGGTGTCGATGAACTTGGTGTGGTAGCAGCCGGAGATCTGGACCAGCGAGGGCATGATGCACTGGTAGTCGACCACGATGGCCTCGACCGCGCCGGTGATGATGGCCAGCTCGGTCATCAGGTGGTTGCCCGCCATGGGGATGCCCTGGCGCATAAGCAGTTCGTTGCCGGTGCAGCACAGCCCGGCCACGTTGATGCCGGTGGCGCCGAGCTCCTTGGCCCGTGCGACCAGTTCGGGTTCGCGGGCGGCGGCCAGGATCATCTCGGAGACCACGGGGTTGTGCCCGTGGACCAGGAGGTTGACCTTGTCGGCCTTGATGACGGCCAGGTTGGCCGTGGACATCTTGGGCGTGGGCACGCCGAAAATGACGTCGGACAGTTCGGTGCCGATCATGGAGCCGCCCCAGCCGTCGGCCAGGGCCGTGCGGGCCGCGTGGACCATGGTGTTGGGCGCGTCGTTGTCGCAGCCCATGTGTGTGCGGTGCATCATCTCGGCGATCTCGCGGTCCACGCCGCGCGGGGTCATCTTGAGCCCGGCCCACTTGTCCTTGCGCACCTGGGGCACGCGCGACAGGAAGGAGACCTCCTTCTTGCGCGAGCCGAAGTCCGCGAAGAAGCACTCCATGACGTCGCGGGCCACGTCCATGACCGGGCGGCCGTCGGTCTGAATGCCGATCTCCCCGGCGATGGCGCGCAGTTTGTTCTCGTCGGTGATCCTGTAGTCCTTGGTCTCGCCCTCGACGATGGCCTCCAGGACCTCGATCAGGTCGCGGCCGTGGTCGGAGTGGCCGGCCGCGCCGCCGGTCACGAACCGGCCGAAGTTGCGGGCCACGATGACGTCGGCATCGGCCCCGCATACGCCCAGCGGGTTCTTCTCGCTGACCCGGCACGGGCCCATGGTGCAATTGCGGCAGGTGGTCCCCAGCTCGCAGAATTTACAGTGCGGGGTCTGCCGGTCCAGCCGGTCGTGCACGGTCTGGATGCCTTCGGCGCGCGCCTTCTTGAGCATGGCCTTCGCGTCGTCCCAAATGGTCAGTTCATCAATAGGTCTCGGTTCCTTAGCCAAAATGTACCTCCTGTCCCTTTTCGCCGGGTCCGATCAATAGCAACCCCCCGGCCGTACAATTGGTAATGCCGATAGTGGATTTCAGGGTATCAGATCGGGACGATCCTGTATGTCGGCTGGCCGACAAAACAGGCCGAAAAATCGGTTTTACCGAAAAAACAACAACGAAAAGAGGGGTTCTGAATGTGATTTTTTATAAAACCGGCAGGAAAACGGATCAAATTTGACCCTGGAAGCGTGAACAGATGAAAATCCGTTCAGTCAAAAAGGAAGCCTGAAGGCGCGTGTCGCGGGCCGGGAGGGACAATCCGGAAGAAATCGCCAACTTCCCTGGTGACACATTGTGCCAAGTGTCATAGGCTGGGCGTAATTCTATCGGCAGAGGGACACCAACGAACGGATATCAGCATACACTTCGTACCGAGGAGAGAAAGATGGCGAAACACCATGACATCAAAGGGGCCCTGGACTTCATCCGGCAAGGCTATTCCGACGGCGACGACTCCTTCAGCTTCACGGTTGCCGACATTGTGGGTGAACTGGACATTTCGGAGAAAAAGGCCAGGGACGTGCTCCGGGCGATCAACACCCGCGCCCGTTTCTGGAGAGGCGATTTCCCCGCGAGCGGCGACCTGGTCGTCAGCGGGCCGGTCTATGAGCGCATCACCAACTGGTTCGATTGATCACTTCAAATCATCCCCGGCGGCCTCGGCCAGAGCGTCGAGGTTGGGGATGAAATAGACGCCGCGCCCGCGCTTGAACATCAGGCCCGCGCGCTCCATATCGTTGAGCAGTGTGGACACGGTCTGGCGGGTGGCCCCCATGAGTTGGGACAACTGCTCAATGGTCAGGTTCAGTTCGAGCAGCCGCCCGCCGTTCTCGGGTGTGCCCGAGGTGCGCGCTTCGTTCAGGATGTAATCCATGAGCCGGTTATAGATGTCCTTGAAGGCCAGCCCGCCGATGATCGAGAACGAATTGCGCAGGATGTGGCCCAGGACGCGGACCATGGTCCGGGTGAACAGCGGGATGTCGGTCATGCAGCGCTTGACCGAGCGCACGTCCGTGAGCAGCAGTTCGGCGTCCTCCAGGACCTGGATGTAGCACCCGGAGTGGGTGGAATAGGGGTCGCCGGGGTTGAGGATGGCCAGGGTGAATTCCTTGTCTTCGTATGCCAGGTAGACCCGCATCCTGCCCTTGGCCACCACGAAGACCAGGTCCTCGGACCCGTCGGGCCGGAACACGACCTCGCCCTTGTCCACGGCCCGTTTGCGAAAGACCGCGCGCAGGTCGGCCAGTTCCGGCCGCTCCAACTCATCGAGCAGATTGACCCCGGTGAATTTCATGCCTTCCCCCTTTGATCCATCAAGATAGCATGCCTGCCGATACGACGTCCAATGGCCGCGCCCGTGTTCCGATTCGACACCGGGCAAGGTGAGTGACTTGATTCTCCGGGGATGATAGCATCCCTGTCCATGACACCCCTGCGGATACTCGCCGGCGTACTGTTCGCCCTGCTCCTGGCCGCGCAGCCCACCCTGGCCGCGTCCGGCGAACGGGCGGCCATCTTCCGGAAATACGGCCTGCCCGAGGACCGCATCCGGCACATCCTGAACGCCGACGCACCCTGACCATGGACGAGTACGGCCGCATCGCCTCCGTGTACGACCCCCTGGTGGGCCGCCCACTGCGCCCCATCCACCGGGCCATGGCCAAGCGGCTGGCCCGGACCGCCGTGACCGTCCTGGACCTGTGCTGCGGCACCGGCCTGCTGGCCGAACAGGCCCTGGAAAGCGGCCTGGCCGTGACCGGGGTGGACCTCTCGCCGCACATGCTCGCCGTGGCCCGCGCCAAGCGGCCCGGCGCGAGATACATCCTGGCCGACGCCGCCGCCCTGCCCCTGCCGGACAACGCCTTTGACGGCGCTGCCATCAGCTTTGCCCTGCACGAAAAGCCGCTCGACACGGCCCGCGCCATCCTGGCCGAGGCGCGCCGCGTGGTCCGGCCCGGCGGCCCGGTCCTGGTCGCCGACTACCTGCCGCCCGGCCCCGGCCAGTCCTGGCTGACCGGCCGGGCCATCCGGCTGGTGGAACGGCTGGCCGGGCGCGACCACCACGCCCGCTTCCTGGAGTACATGGCGAACGGCGGCGCGGTTCCGCTCCTGGTCCGCGCCGGGCTGGCCGAGCGGCTCGAACGCACCTTCATGGACGGCTGGGTCGGCCTGTACCTGTCCACGGCGTCCCGAAGCGATTGATTTCGCGCCCGGCATTCTTCATAGTCTCCACATCGAAAATTCCGACCGAGGGAGCGTCATGTTCGAAGGACTGTGGACCCTGGAAAACCTCATCGCCCTGATCACCCTGGCCGGGCTCGAAATCGTGCTCGGCATCGACAACATCGTCTTCGTGGTGGTGGTCACCAACAAGCTGCCCGAGGCATCGCGGGCCACGGCCCGACGGCTGGGCATCGGTCTGGCCATGCTCACCCGCATCGCGCTTCTGCTGGCCATCTCGGCCATCATGGGCCTGACCGCCCCGCTGTTCACCGTGTTCGGCCACGTGGTTTCGGGCCGCGACGTGGTCCTGCTGACCGGCGGGCTGTTCCTCCTGGCCAAGGCCACCCACGAGATTCACGACAAGCTGGAGGGACCGCCCGCGGGCGAGGGCGCGGCCCGCGCCGTGCACTCCTATGCCGGGGCGATCATCCAGATCGTGCTTCTGGACATGGTCTTCTCGCTCGACTCGGTCATCACCGCCGTGGGCATGGCCCAGCACCTGACGGTCATGATCGCGGCCATCGTGGTGGCCGTGGGGGTGATGCTGCTGTTCGCCGGGCCGGTCTCCACGTTCGTGTCCGCCCACCCCACGGTACAGATGCTCGCCTTCTCCTTCCTCCTGCTGGTCGGCATATTTCTCATGGCCGAGGGCATGCACAAGCACATCGACAGGGGGTACATCTATTTCGCCATGGCGTTTTCCCTGTTCGTGGAGTTCATGAATCTCAAGGTCAGGAAGCGGGGGAAGGCGGCCGCTTCCTGAACTTAGGCGAAATGGAAGAGAAGAGCGCGCCTGCGGCGCTTGAGAGCCGCTTTGCGGGCAGAGCCCGCTCGCTCCGGGACGCGCCTGCGACGCGGGAGAGCCGGTGAAGGGGTTGCCCCCCTTCAACCTCCGAGAGCCGCTGTGTGGGGCTGAAGCCCCACACAATTCTCCCTGCCCTCCCGGCGGGGTCCATTTTTTTGCTGGCCCAAAAAAATAGACGAAAAAAAGGGCCTTGGGGGGGGGACGCGGCCGCCCGGAGATCGGGGGATAAGAAGCTGATCGATTCGGGTCGGCTCCCGATTCGAGGCTCGCTGCGCTCGCTGCGAATCGAAGAGCCGCCGCCCCGAATCGTCAGCTTCTAACCCCCCCGATCAAGGGCTCGTTTGGGTGCAGGGAAGAGGTGTGGTTGGATGCGGTGAGGCGTGCCATGGCGCGGGGCGGGGGAGAGCCGCTGTCGGACGCTCGCGTCCGAATCGCTCCATGGCCACAGTAGTGAGTTCCTGCCGGGCCTTTTGCCGAGCCGAACGCGGAAGGCCAATCCACTCTGCCGCAAAGTACGGCCAAACTCCCGCGCAAAGCCTCTTCCGCCAGCCCATTCGCGGCAGCCCCATTCCCAACAAACGCAGAACAGCAATCGGAAGCGAACCCTAGAGCCCGTCCCCGGCGGCGAAGCGCAGGCTGGATCGAGTCTGCGCAGCAGACATCCATCCGGCCAGCGGAAGCCGCCTACGGGCTCTTGGGTCCGCTTCCGCCGCGCTCGCACCACAGCGCAGTTTTTGCTTCCTTTTTTCTGCGCCAGCAAAAAAGGAAGTCGCCGTAAAGGCGAAATCATTAAATAAGGCGGACAACCAAACGCGCGGACGCGAATGCGCGGACAATCCCCCGAGCTCAACAAGGCCCGCCGCCAGGCGATCCACCCCAACCCCGACGCGGATGCGCGGCCAATCATCGGTGTACGACTTCTTACGTCGGGCTTTTCGCGGCAATGCATTCCCAACAAACGGAGATCAGCAATCGGAAGCGAACCCTAGAGCCCGTTCCCGGCGGCGAAGCGCAGGCCGGATCGCGTCTGCGAAGCAGACATCTATCCAGCCAGCGAAAGCCGCCTACGGGCTCTTGGGTCCGCTTCCGCGCGCCCGCACCACAGCGCAGTTTTTGCTTCCTTTTTTCTGCGCCAGCAAAAAAGGAAGTCGCCGTAAAGGCGAAATCATTAAATAAGGCGGACAACCAAACGCCCGGACGCGAATGCGCGGACAATCCCCCGAGCTCAACAAGGCCCGCCGCCAGGCGATCCACCCCAACCCCGACGCGGATGCGCGGCCAATCATCGGTGTACGACTTCTTACGTCGGGCTTTTCGCGGCAATGCATTCCCAACAAACGGAGATCAGCAATCGGAAGCGAACCCTAGAGCCCGTTCCCGGCGGCGAAGCGCAGGCCGGATCGCGTCTGCACAGCAGACATCCATCCGGCCAGCGAAAGCCGCCTACGGGCTCTTGGGTCCGCTTCCGCGCGGCCGCACCGCAGCGCAGTTTTTGCTTCCTTTTTTCTGCGCCAGCAAAAAAGGAAGTCGCCGTAAAGGCGAAATCATTAAGTAAGGCGGACAGCCAAACGCCCGGACGCGGATGCGCGGCCATCCCCCCGAGCGCAACAAGGCCCGCCGCCAGGCGGACCATCTCAACCCAGACGCGAATGCGCGGCCAACAAAAAAAGCCGGGAGAAGCAACGCTTCTCCCGGCCTGTTCTTTCAAAAACAGGGTCAGTCCGTTTAGATGACCTTGTTGAGCGGGTACTCGATGATGCCCTCTGCGCCGAAGCCGACCAGCCTGGGGATCAGCTCGCGGACGATCTTCTCCTCGACCATGACCTCGACGGACAGCCAGTTGGGGTCCTGAAGCTCGGCCACGGTGGGGGAGTTCAGGGACGGCAGCGTGCCGTTGAGTTCGGCCAGCTTGTCCTTGGGCAGGTTCATCTTGAGCCCGACCATCTTGCCCGCGCGCAGGGCGCCCTGGAGGAGCAGGTTGATCTCCTCGATGAGCTGGCGCTTCTTGGGGTCGGCCCAGGCGTCCTTGTTGGCGATGATCTGGGTGTTGGTCTGCATCAGCTCGGCGATGATCCGCAGGCCGTTGGCCTTGATGGTCGTGCCGGTCTCGGTGATCTCGACGATGCCGTCGCACAGTCCCTCGACCACCTTGGCCTCGGTGGTGCCCCAGGAGAACGAGACGTCCACGTTGATGCCCTGGGACTCGAAGTATTCCTTGGTGAAGCCCATAAGCTCGGTGGAGATCTTCTTGCCGTCCAGGTCCTCGGGCCGCTTGTACGGGGAGTCGCCGCGCACGCACAGCACCCAGCGGGCCTTGCGGTTGGAGACCTTGGAATAGATCAGGTCGTCGACCACGACCACGTCGGACTTGTTCTCGCGGATCCAGTCCATGCCGGTCAGACCGACGTCGAAGGTGCCGTTCTCCACGTACATGGACATCTCCTGGGCGCGGGCCAGGGAGCACTTGATGCGGTCGTCGTCGATATCCGGGAAGTAGTTGCGCTCGTGCAGCTTGATCTTCCAGCCGGCCTTTTCAAACAGTTTTATGGTCGCGTCCTGGAGGGAGCCCTTGGGAACGCCGAGTCGAAGGAATTGTTCACTCATTTCTTATATACCTCTTTGGGGTCGAAGACGTAGGGCGAGCATTCGCTGACCACGCCGTCCTTGAGTTCGCGGTAGAAGCAGGAGCGGTAACCCTTGTGGCAGGCCGCGCCGCCGATCTGCTCGATCAGAAGTACCAAGGTGTCGTCGTCGCAGTCAATGCGGATGGACTTCACCTTCTGCGTATGGCCCGAGGTACCGCCCTTATGCCATAGCTCCTGACGGCTGCGGCTCCAGTAATGGGCCTCGCCGGTCTCCAAGGTCTTATCCCAGGACGCTTCGTTCATGTAGGCCATCATCAGGACTTCGCCGGTCTCGGCGTCCTGGGCGATGGCGGGCACAAGTCCGTTCATCTTTTCGAAATCTGGTCTGATCACTTGCGGTACCTCGTATCAGATGTGTTTCAACGGCCCTGGATTGGGCCGGGGGAGGCTATATAGCCAATGCCGTGCCAAAGCGCAACCTGCGCACCCGGGCGTCACCCGATCGTCATCGGCCGTCACGGTCCCGGAGCAGTTTGACCGTGAGCTTGCCCATGCCCCGGGCCGCGAACCCGATGCCGTAGACAAAAAAGATTACGGCGACGACCAGGGAGATACGCGACAGGGGGTCGCCGGGGGCGCCCATGTGGGCCGCGCCCGCCAGGGCGCAGAACACGCCCACCAGGCACAGGGCGGAGAAGAGCAGGTCCATGGGCGCGGTCTCGTCCTTGTAGGCCTTGATCCACCGCCGGACTCGGCTGCGCCGGACGGCCGGGTCCAGGGTGCGCACCCGGTTGGGCAGGACCCGGCTGAAGCCGAAGCTCGGGCCCGTCTGCTCGCGCTGGATGGCCTTCATGGACCGGGTCAGCACGGCCACGTACTGGATCAGGACGAAGAGGACCGCGCCGAACAGGATGTTCAGGCCGAACGACACCGTTGCGGGGATGGCAACGCCCATTGCCTGGGCGTTGCGGAAGGTCATGGGCACGAAGTCGTACAGCCCGTGAAACAGAATGGACAGCAGCAACGCCTTGGCGTAGAGCCCGCTGCGCTCCCCGCGCGAGAAGGCCGCCAGCCCCACGTGGTAGCCCATGACCGCGCCGACCAGGGCGTGGCACGGCACGGCCAGGAACGCCCGGCCCACGGCCACGTGCATGCCGCCGTCCAGGACGTAGAGCAGGTTCTCGGCCGTGGCGAACCCGAGCGACACGGTCACGCCGTAGACGATGCCGTCCATGGGCTCGTCAAAGGCCGGGTGGTTGACGCAGTAGCGCCGCAGTATGATGAACTTGAAGGCCTCCTCGGGCACGGCGGCCAGGAGAAAGGCGTGGGTCGCGCCCACCACATAGGGGTTGCCCGCAGGCAGGCCCGAGGCCACCAGGGACAGGAACGGATAAAGCAGATAGATGCCCAGGACGATGAGCACCCCGAGGAGAAAGGACGAAATCAGGGCCCCGGCCGGTTCCGGATATTTGTCGCTGGACAGGAAGAGCCACAGCAGCACGGCGGACGGCACCACGGCCATGAGGAAGAGCAGAATACCCACGGGAGCCCCTTGTCAGGTTTTAACGCGACCCGTATTCGATAGCCGACGGCGGGATGGACGGTCAACGTTTACCCCCCGGCGGGAATCTGCTAAACCTCGCCACACGCAACCCATACAAGGAGATACGGACATGCCCGTTCGTTCCAAGGATAATTTTCTGGTTTTCGGCGCCCCCCTCATCGGCCAGGACGAAATCGACGAGGTCGTGGCTTCCATGAAGTCCGGCTGGCTCGGCACCGGCCCCAAGGTGGCCCGGTTCGAGAAGGACTTCTCCGACTACGTGGGCGCCACCCACGCCGCGGCCTGCAACTCCTGCACGGCCGCCCTGCACCTCTCCCTGGTGGCCCTGGGCCTTGAGCCCGGCGACGAGGTCATCACCACGCCGCTGACCTTCTGCGCCTCGGTCAACGCCATCATCCACGCCGGGGGCACGCCCGTGCTGGCCGACGTGGACCCGGTCACCCAGAACATCGACCCGGAGGCCATCCGCGAGAAGATCACCCCGCGCACCAAGGCCGTCCTGCCCGTGCACTTCGCGGGCCGGTCCTGCGACATGGACCCGATCATGGCCATCGCGCACGAGCACGGCCTCAAGGTGGTCGAGGACTGCGCCCACGCCATCGAGACCACCTACAAGGGGCGGCACGCGGGCACCTTCGGCGACTTCGGCTGCTTCTCGTTCTACGTGACCAAAAACGTCTGCACCGGCGAGGGCGGCATGGTCATCGCCCGGGATGAGGCGGACATCCGGAACATCAAGGTGCTCGGCCTGCACGGCATGTCGGCCGACGCCTGGAAACGGTTCTCGGACGAGGGGTACAAGCACTACCAGGTGGTTCATGCCGGGTTCAAATACAACATGATGGACATCCAGGCGGCCATCGGCATCCACCAGCTCAAGCGGGTGGAGGAGAATTTCAAACGCCGCTGCGAGATCTGGGACATGTACCAGGAGGCGTTCCGCGCCCTGCCGGTCGGCACCCCGGCCCCGGAAGAGCCGGACACCCGCCACGCCCGGCACCTGTACACCCTGATGATCGACCCCGTGGCCTGCGGCTTGGACCGCGATCAGGTCCTGGTCCGGCTGACGAAAGAGAACATCGGCGCGGGCGTCCACTACCTGGCCGTGCCCGAGCATCCCTACTACCGGGATCGCTATGGCTGGAAGCTTGAAGACACCCCGCACGCCGTGGCCCTGGGCCGCGAGACCCTGAGCCTGCCCCTGTCCGCCAAGCTGACCGACGACGACGTGGCCGACGTGATCGAGGCCGTGAACCTCTGCCTGGGGGCCTAGCGCCGCCGCGCCCGGAAGACCGGCTGCCGCCCCCGGGGAGAGGGTCGCTCGTCCGCCGTGCCTAGTCCGTTTCCTCGTCCCTCAAAAAGGGTGTATGGGTAACGGCGAGAAGAATGCCTTCCGGGCTGAGGAAACGCGTGACGGTCTGCCCCCAGGGCTCTTCCCGCAAGCGCGTCAGAAGGTCATATCCGTGCGCTTCCAGGATTTTCGTCGCGGATTCGATGTCGGCGACATCGATCTCGAGCCACGCCTGGGGCACGGGCACGTCCTCCGGCCATTCGGGCTTGCCGAAGCAGGAGAGCGCCGCCTTGTCCAGCGGCCACAGCGCAAAGTGCTTCACTCCCTGGATGTCCGCGGAATACAGGTAGCCCGCATACCCTTCGATCGAGACCAGCGGCAGGCCCAGGATATCCTTAAAAAGCTGTTCGCTCTTCTCCTGGTCGGTCACAATGGGGCCGAACCCGGCGACAAACAATACGTTGATTCCATCCGGCATGGCATGCGGCATATATCTCTCAGTGTGTTAAAGGAAATTTCTTCTTTTCCCGACGCTTGAACATCCTGCACCGGCATTGAAGACGGGCATCTCTTCCCGCTCCAATCCGTGGCGGAGCCAGCGTGGGCGGTGACGGCCGATCGGTCCTACTCGGCCCCGGCCAGGCGGTTCCGGCCGCCGGCCTTGGCCGCGGACAGGTACTGGTCGGCGCGGGCGACCATGGACGCGGCGCTGCCCAGGTCCGCGTTGTCGGCCAGCCCCATGGACAGGGTGACCTTCAGGCCGGGATGGAACTCCTCCCAGGGATATTCCTCCACGACGCGGCGGATGTTCTCGCAGGCGATGGCCGCCTTGTCGCGGGCGGTGTTGGTGAACAGGACCACGAACTCCTCGCCCCCGTAGCGGGCGACCACGTCGCTCTTGCGGGTGTTCCGGGTGAACAGCTCGGCCACCTTTTCCAGGACCATGTCCCCCACCTCGCGGGAAAAACTCTCGTTCAGGGCGCGGAAATGGTCCAGGTCGCCCATCACGACGGACATGGGCTGCTCATACCGCTTGGCGTTCTCGAAAAACTGGCGGGCTTGCTCGTCGAAATGGCGGCGGTTGTACAGGCTGGTCTGGGGGTCGAGCACGGACAGCTCGCTCAATTCGAAGCGGCAGCGGGACAGCTCCTCGCTCATGGCGTTGTAGGCCTCGGCCAGTTCGCCCATGTCCTCGTCCACGGGCACCTCGATGCAGGTGCCTTCGCCGCCCCCGCTGCACAGCGTGCGGACGTTCCGGATCACCTTGCGGGCCGGGGCGGACTGCCGCCACCCGAGGGCCAGCGCCAGGAGCACGGCGAGCCCGGCCCCGCACGCCGCGCCGATGGCCAGGGACGAATCGGCCATGCCCAGAAAGGCCGCGTCGCCCGCCGCCATCCGCCGCAGCCCGGTATGCGCGGCCAGGGCCACCACCTTGCCGTCCACGGTCACGGGCTCGGCCCCGGCCAGGACCTCGCCGGGCACGGTTTCCCCGGCCTTGTACCCGCCCGCGGGGAACAGGACGGTCCCGGCCTGGTCCATGACCAGAAAACGGAACGGCTGGCCCTGCCACCGCCGGGTCTCCTCGGCGGGCGCGGCGAAGGTGCTGAACGGGGCCATGTGCATGGCCCGATCCAGGCCGCCGTACCGGGCGGCATACTCCGCCAAGTCGGCGCGGAACAGCGAAAATTCCCGTTGCAACACATAGTCCCCGAACTCGCTCCGGATCATGTCCCGGGCGATGAACACGGCGGTCAGGCAGGCGATGATGCCGATGGCGGCGAAGCTCGCGGTCAGTTTGGATTGCATGTGCATGGGCGGGCCCTCCGGCTCAGGATATCGCAAAGACTATTTCGACAATCCAGACTTTTGCTCAAGTCCGCACCGGAGTCAATTGTTACCCCGCCGAAAATAGAAAAAGCCCGGAGAACCGGGCTCTTCAAACATGTTCGGCGGGGCTGCGGCTAGCAGTCGTGAAAATCCTTGTTGATGTAGAAGCAGAGGTCGAAGAGGTTCTGGACCATCTCGTCCACCATGCCCTCCCGGCTCGCGGTGTCCGACTCCACGCTCACGGTCTTGTTCACGATCTTGGAGAAGAGCATGCCGATGAGCTGGTCGTCGTACAGGGTCCAGTACTTGCTGCCCGAGGGAAACTTCTTGTCGAATCCGTGATAATACATGCGGCGTGCTCCGATGATGCTTGATGGTTCCGGACGATGCCTACTTATCGGCCGCCCGGGCGATCCCCTTTATGCCCGCGTACGAGATTGTTGGCACATGATTTCAACGGCTTGGATAGACGGTCGATTCCCGGCCCGCAGTCGTTTCCGAAACGATGCCGCAGGGATGCCAAGTTGCGAAATTGTTGCCCATATGTAACACTGATTGTTACAGACATGGGGTATAGCAGTCCCATCACACCGAAAGGAGCCAACAGTGTCAGCCCAGAAAATCCTGGTGGTCGAAGACCACAGAGACACGCGTGAACTGCTGAAATACAACCTCACCGCCGCCGGGTTCGACGTGGCCGCCGCCGAGGACGGCCAGCTCGGCCTCAACCTGGCCCATGCCTTCAAGCCGGACATCATGCTCCTCGACCTGATGATGCCCGGCACCGACGGCCTGGAGGTCTGCCGCCAACTCAAGGCCGACCCGGCCACGGCCCGCATCCCGGTCATCATGCTCACCGCCAAGGGCGAGGAGGTCGACAAGATCGTGGGCCTGGAACTCGGGGCCGACGACTATGTGGTCAAGCCCTTTTCCCCGCGCGAACTGGTCCTGCGCATCAAGGCCATCCTGCGCCGCTACGGCGCGCCCGAACCCAACGCCCCCAAGCTCTGGGAGCGCGAGGGGTTGCGCATCGACTTCGAGGCGCACCAGATCACCATCGACGGCGAGGAGACGGCCCTCACGGCCACGGAGTTCAAGCTCCTGACCGTGCTCGTGTCCGGCGCGGGCAAGGTCCAGACCCGCGACAATCTGCTCGACACGGTCTGGGACACCCACTTCGAGGGCTACTCCCGCACCGTGGACACCCACGTACGCAGGCTGCGCCAGAAGCTCGGCCCCTACGCTCCCTGGATCGAGACCATCCGGGGCGTGGGTTACCGCTTCAAGGCCTAGCCGGCACCCGTTGCCCATGACCGACTCCCCGGCGAGCCCTGTGTTCGCCGGGAGTTTTTTTTATTGACGCCGGGTCTCCCGGCACGCCGACGTTGCGCGATTGTCGCCCGGTCGTGATGGAATCGACGGGCGCACCGCCCGAAGGGCGGGTAGAACATATTCAGCCAGCACGGAAGTAAAACTCCTTCCCTCCCTGCGGGGCGGGCCTCCCCATTGCACACCCGCCCCGCAGCCTCTCCTTGCCAAACATGCCCGTTTGTGGTTCACAGAAAGCGACCATGCGAACTTACATCTTCCTGCCGCCGGTCTCCAAACCGACCGGGGGCGTCACCGTGCTTCGGCAGTTGGCCGACATCCTTCACCAATCCGGTCACGAGGCGTTTCTCGTGGCCCGGGAACGGGGAGGCTGGCGGCCCCAGGGGCTGGCCGACGCCGCCCCGGTGCTGGAATGGCAGTCCCTGAAACTCAGGGAATCCGACGCCTGGGTGGTCCCCGAGGGGTGGATCAACGCCCTGGCGCCGGGGCTGTACGCCAACGCCCACTGTTTCAGCTACGTCCAGAACTGGGCCTACCTCTTTTCGTCCATGCCCGAGGGCGTGGACTGGCACAGCCTGCCCGTGGAATTCCTGGCCGTGTCCGACCCGGTCTCCCAATTCATCAAGGAGACCACCTGCAAGGACGCCCCGATCCTGCGCCCCGGCATCGACCGGTCCATCTTCCACGCGCCCGAGTCCAAACCCGGCGGGCGGGTGAACGTGGCCTTCATGCCGCGCAAGAACAAGGCCCTGGTGGAGCAGATCAAGGCCATCCACGAGCACCGCTGCGGCGCGCACCAGGTCAACTGGATGCCCATAGACGGGATGGACGCCCACGGCGTGGCCGAGACTCTGCGCACGGCGCACATCTTCCTGGCCACCGGCTTTCCCGAAGGATGCCCCCTGCCGCCGCTCGAAGCCATGGCCTGCGGCTGCCTGCCCGTGGGCTTCGCCGGATTCGGCGGCTGGGACTACATGCGCCAGGTGAAGGAGAAGCCGCGCTACACCCCGTGGATTCCCCTGCGCAAGGTCCCATGGAAGGGCAACGGCCTGTGGTGCGCGGACAGCGACGTGCTCGACGCGGCCCTCTGCCTGGGTGAAGCCATGACCCTCTTCCAGGAACGGGACCCGTCCTTGATGGTCGCCCTGGCCGCGGGCCAGAAGACCGCCAACGCCTACTCCCTCGAAGCGCAGAAGACGGCCATCCTCGACCTGTGGGAACAACTGTGAGCGCGGACCGATGGGAAAGACCAAGCGACCCGAACCCGAATCCCTGAACCTGCCGCCGGTGGGGGTGGACTCCCACGCCCACCTGGACCTGGAGGACTTCGACGACGACCGCGAGGAGATCATCCGCCGCGCCCTGGATTCGGGCGTGAGCCGCATCGTCAACGTCTTCCTCGGGCCGGACGCCTATGAACGCGGGCGCAGGCTGTTCGACGCCCACCCGGAGGTCAGCTTCATCATGGGCGTGCACCCCAACGACGCGGACCTGTTGACCGACGCGGCGCTGGAACGGATGCGCGCCCAGTTCCGGGCGGACCCGCGCCTCAAGGGCGTGGGCGAGATCGGCCTGGACTACTATTGGGAGCGCGTACCCCACGACGTGCAAAAAGACGCCTTCGTCCGCCAGATAAGCCTGGCCCGCGAACTCTCCCTGCCCATCGTCATCCACTCGCGCGACGCCAACGACGACACCGTGGACATCCTCGAAGCCGAGGGATTCAGGGACTACCCGCTGCTGTGGCACTGTTTCGGCGCAGGCATCGGCCTGGCCGAGCGGATGGTGGCCAACGGCTGGCACATCTCCATCCCCGGCCCGGTGACCTTCCGCAAGAATTCCGACGACGTGCAGGCCGCCGTGGCGCGCATCCCCTTCGAGCGGCTGCTCGTTGAGACCGACTGTCCCTACCTCGCGCCCGAGCCGTGGCGGGGCAAGCGCAACCACCCGGCGCTGTCCGTGTTCACCGCCCGCCGCGTGGCCCAGATCAAGGGCCGTCCCCTGGAGGACGTCTGGCGCATGGCCGGCGACAACGCGCGGCGTTTCTTCGGCCTGTAGGCGCCTCCCTGACCGGCCCGCCGAAGGGCGCAAAAAATTTCGCAACCCCCTTCCGCTGGAGGCGATTTGAGGCTACGGTTGCCTACGATGTTGGAAACCGCCCCCCCTTCAGTCGCCCTGTGGCGCCGCACCCCCTTCCGCCGGGTACCGGTGCTCGTGCTGGCCTGCCTTGCCCTGGCTGGCCTGGCCCTCCTGCTTTCACCGCACCGGGCCTGGGCCGAGCGCCACGGCATCGAGCATCGACTGGTCTTCTCCACCTTTCCCGCGGGCGGCCTGCATGACCTGTTCGACCACATCCTGAGCGAGGCCTACGCCCGGCTCGGCTACGAGGTCGAATTGCAGGGCTACCCGGCCGAGCGCGCCCTGCTCATGGCCAACGACGGGCTGGTGGACGGCGAGGCAGGCCGGGTGAGCGTGGTGGAAAAGAGCTACCCGGACCTCATCCGGGTGCCCACGCCGATCTACGTCAACCGCATCGCGGTCCTGACCGTGAACGCGGATATCGATCCGGCCAAGGGGTGGGCTCAGTTCGCCCACTACCGGACGTGCATCCGCAACGGCTACAAATTCCTGGAGAGCCGGGTGCAGGGCGAAAACTGCCACCAGGTCTCGTCCTACGAGAAAATGCTCGACCTGCTCAAAAACGGGCGGGTGGACGTGGCCCTGGCCGAGTTCTTCGACATCCTGCCCACCCTGGGCAAGATCGACATGGGCGGCGTACGCATGCTCTGCGAGCCCATGGCCGTCAACCCCATGTACCACTATCTGAACCGGCGGCACGCGGACCTGGTGCCCAAAATCGACGCCGTGCTGCACGACATGGCCGCCGAGGGCCGGATCAAGGACATCGAGTTGCACATGATGCAGGTGCACTATGGCAAGCTGGCCGGTTCCTGTCCCCTGCTCGACGCCGCGCAGTAGCGCTTTCCGCTTGACTCGGAAAGGGAAAGGCATAGTCTCCGCCCATGAATTTTCTGACTCCCGGCATGCGCTTCATGCTGCTCGGCACCTTCTTCTTCTCCTTCGGCTCGCTCTTCGTCAAACTGGCCGGGAGCAGGTTGCCCACCATGGAGATCCTCTTCTTCAGAGGGCTCATCGGCGTGGTCCTGTGCCTGATCATGCTGCGCAAGTCCGGCGCGGGCATGTTCGGCAAGCGCAAGTTCCTGCTGGCCGCGCGCGGGCTGCTCGGGTTCGGGGCCATGTTCGCCGACTTCTACGCCATCGTGCACCTGCCCCTGGCCGACGCATTGGTGCTCATCTTCTCCCATCCCGTGACCGTGGCCCTGCTGGCCTGGCTGCTCATGGGCGAGACGCTGTCCAGGGGCGGAGTGGCCGCCATCCTGGCCTCCGTGACGGGGGTGACCCTGGTCTGCCGGCCCGACTTCCTGTTCGGGGCGGGCAGCCCGGACCTGGACACCTGGGGGCTGCTGGCCGCACTGCTCAGCGTGTTCCTGACCTCCTGGGCCATCCTGGCCGTACGGGTCCTGGCCAAGACCGAACGACCCGCCGTGGTCATGCTCTATCCGCCCATCGCCATTTCCCTGCTCTCGCCGCTCTTCGCCGACGGCTGGGTAGCGCCGACCCTCACCGAATGGGGGGTGCTCTGCGGGGTGGGACTGTTCATGAACGTGGGCCAGTTCTTCATGACCAAGGGATACGCCATTGAGTCCGCGGCGCGCATCAGCGGGGTGTCCACCCTGGAGATCGTGTTCGCGGCCATGTGGGGGATGATGTTCCTGGGAGAAATCCCGGACCTGTGGACCATCGGGGGGGGGACGCTGATCGTCTTCGGCATCCTCCTGCTCGGGCGCAGCGGGGTCCGGGAGCGGCTGCGCGAGCGCGAAGCAGCCTGATCCGGCGGGCTCAGAACTTCTCGAATATCCGCAAGAGTTCCTCGTCCACTTCTTCGGGGTGGTCCGCATTCAGCGTCACCAGCCGGTGCAAAAAGGTGAAGGACAACTCGTCCATCTCCTTGAAGGACATGGCCGCATAGCTTCCCTTGATACGCACGATCTCGCCCGAGACCACGATGCGGATGCCCGGCGACAGCGGCAGGTGCAGTTCGCACGGCGTCCCGGCCACGCAGTCCTCGCAGCCGTAGAGCAGCGCGCCCTTGAGGCTGAGATTGCGGGTGGACACGGGCGTGACCACCTCGCCGATGGTGATATAGGCTTCGAAATCGGCCTCTATGCGGGTGCTGTTTCGCTTGTTCCTGTCCATGGCGGAGTCCTCTTACTGGGAACCATATCACAATAAGCGGAGCGGACTCAACGTTTCCGTGAAGGGATTGGCCGCGCCGGACAAGAGTGCGCCCCTCGTCCCCGTCGATGCGCTCGCAGCGTGATGGATCGCCATAAAAAGGCCGGTCCCCACTGTGGGAACCGGCCTTTTGAAGTCGTTGCGAAGATCGGCCTAGTCGTACTCGACGGCCGAGAAGCGCATCAGGGTATCCCAGTTGTGGATGGCCTCCACGTAGCGGATGGTCCCGGTCTTGCCGCGCATGACCAGGGACGAGGTCTCGGCGCCGTGGCCGTGGTAGGTCACGCCCTTGAGGAAGGTGCCGCCGGAGATGCCGGTGGCCGCGAAGAACAGGTCGTCGGACTTGACCAGGTCGCCCACGGTCAGGACCCGGCGGATGTCCATGCCGAACTCGGCCAGGTTGTTCTTTTCCTTCTGCTTCTGGGGATCGAGTTTGGCGAACATCTCGCCGCCCATGATGCGGATGGCGATGGCCGAGAGCACGCCCTCGGGGGTGCCGCCGGTGCCCATCATGACGTCCACCTCGCAGCGCGGGTCGATGGCCATGAGCGAACCGGTGATGTCGCCGTCGGTGTGCAGTTGAATGCGCGCGCCCGCCTCGCGGATCTCGGAGATCAGCTTCTTGTGGCGCGGCTTGTCCAGGACGAAGACCACCAGATCGTCCACATCCTTGTCCAGGGCGCGGGCGATGAGCTTCAGGTTGTGGCCGGTGGGGGCCTCGATGTCGACCACGTCCTTGGCGTGGGCCGGGACGACCAGCTTCTGCATGTAGAAGCTCGGGCCCGGATCGAACATGGCGCCGGCCGGGGCCACGCCGACCACGGAGATGGCGTTGGGCCGGCCGTTGGCCAGCAGGTTGGTGCCCTCCAGCGGGTCCACGGCGATGTCCACCTTGGGGCCGGAGCCCAGGCCGAGCTTCTCCCCGGCGTAGAGCATGGGGGCGTCGTCCTTCTCGCCTTCGCCGATCTTGATCTGGCCTTCGATCTCCAGGGTGTTGAAGCACAGCCTCATGGCGTCGACGGCCGCCTGGTCGGCGGCGATCTTGTCGCCCTTGCCGAGCCAGCGGGCGCAGGCCAGGGCGGCGGCTTCAGTGACACGGACCAGGTCCAGTGCGAGGTTTTTCTGTGGTGCTTCCATGTGCGTCTCCTAGTATTTCTCCCGGATCATCCGGGCGAAGTTCTCCGGGGTGAACCCGTACTTGTCGGACAGGATCTTGCCCGGGGCGCTGGCGCCGAAATGGTCGACGCCGAGAACAACGCCGTTCAGGCCGACATATTTGTGCCACAGGGTGGTCCGGCCGGCTTCGGCCGCGGCCCGCGCGGTCACTTCGGGCGGCAATACGTCATTTTTATACGATTCGGGCTGATCGTCAAACAGTTTGGCCGAAGGCATGGATACCACACGAACCTTGCGTTTGAACAGCTTGGCCGTTTCCAGGCACAGCGAGACTTCGGAGCCCGAGGCGATGAGGATCAGGTCCGGAGTGCCTTCGCAGTCCTTGAGCACGTAGCCGCCCTTGCGCGGGCCGTCCGTGACGGCCGGGTATTCGGCCGGATCCAGGATGGGCAGCCCCTGGCGGGTCAGGAACAGCGTGGAGGGCATCTTCTCCTGCTTCAGCGCGATGTCCAGGCAGGCCTTGGTCTCGTTGGCGTCGGCCGGGCGCAGGTCGATGAGGTCCGGGATGAGCCGCAGGGAGCTGACGTGCTCGATGGGCTGGTGCGTGGGACCGTCCTCGCCCACCCAGAAGGAATCGTGGGTGAAGACATACAGGACCGGCAGCTCCTGCAGGGCGGACATGCGGATGGCGTTGCGGCAGTAGTCCGAGAAGGTCAGGAAGGTGGCCCCGAACGGGAGCAGGCCGCCGTGCAGTTGGATGCCGTTCATGATCGCGGCCATGTTGAACTCGCGCACCCCGAAGGCCAGGTTGCGCGCGCCGAAGCCGTCCACGGCGAAGTCGCCGTAGGTGTTGCGGAAATTGGCGGTCTGGTTGGACGGGTCCAGGTCGGCGGAGCCGCCCACCAGGGTGGGCAGGGATTCCATGACCGCGTCCAGGCAGGTGCCCCAGGCCTTGCGGGTGGCCATGGACTCGCCGGGGGTGAACTCGGGCCAGTCGATGGACAGCTCGGGCCGGGGCTTGGTCACGTGGCCCCACATCTCGGCGAAACCGGCGTCGGCCAGCTTGCCGTCGACCATGGCCTGCCAGTCGGCGGCGTTCTTGCGCAGCCCGTCGAAGCGGGAGCGGTACGCGTCGACCACGTCCCCGGGCACGTAGAATTCCTCCTCGGGCAGGCCGAGCTTCTTCTTGGTGGCTTTGATCTCGTCGGCCTTGAGCGGCTCGCCGTGGGTCTTGTGGCTGCCTTCCATGGTGGCGCAGCCCTTGGCCATGGTGGTGTGGCCGATGATCAGGGTGGGCTTGCCGGTTTCGAGCTGCCCGTCGCGGATGGCCTTGCGGATCTCGTCGTGATTGTGGCCGTCCACCTCCAGGACCTGCCAACACAGCCCCTCGAAAACCTTGCGGTGGTCGGTGCAGTCCGCCTTGCAGGTCGGTCCGGCCAGTTGGATCTTGTTGGAATCGTAGTAGACGATCAGCTTGCCCAGGTTCCACAGGCCGGCCAGGGCGGCCGCGCCCATGGCCACGGGCTCCTGCAGGTCGCCGTCGGACGAGAGTACGTAGGTGTAGTGGTCCATGACGTCCGCGCCGAGCTTCTCGCGCAGGTACGCCTCGGCCGTGGCAAAGCCCACGGACATGGCCAGGCCCTGGCCCAGCGGGCCGGTGGTGGCTTCCACGCCGGGGGTCAGATGGACCTCGGGATGGCCCGGCGTCAGGGAGCCGAACTGGCGGAAATTCTTGATGTCCTCGATGGAAATGAAGCCGTTCAGGTGCAACAGGCTGTAGAGCAGCATGGACTCGTGCCCGGCCGAGAGGATGAAGCGGTCGCGGTTGAACCACCTGGAGTCGTCGGGATTGA
The DNA here is from genome assembly GCF_037094465.1 of Pseudodesulfovibrio sp. 5S69. NCBI lineage: Bacteria > Pseudomonadati > Thermodesulfobacteriota > Desulfovibrionia > Desulfovibrionales > Desulfovibrionaceae > Pseudodesulfovibrio > Pseudodesulfovibrio methanolicus. Next base: position 760,291 of record NZ_CP146609.1, on the reverse strand, counting down.
AGTTCAGGAACTCGGAAAAGAGGATGGTGGCGTAGTCGGCGGAGGACATGGCCCCGCCCGGATGGCCGGAGTTGGCCTTGGCCACGCCGTCCATGATCAGTCCCTTGACCACGGCGATGGTCTTGTCCGTCTGTGTCATTGGTCGATACCCTTGGTTAGTGAGGTTATTGGGAGACGGTGTCGATAAGGTCGATGCGCCGCTGGTGCCGCTCGCCCTCGAAGGTCGATTCCAGGAAGACCTTGAGGACGCTCAAGGCCAGCCCCTGCCCGGTGACGCGCTCGCCCATGCACAGGCATTTGGCGTCGTTGTGCGCACGGGCCATGCGGGCGTGAAATTCGTTGGTGCACAGGGCGGCCCGGATGCCCATGCGGTTGGCGGTCATGGTCATGCCCTGCCCCGTGCCGCAGATGAGCACGCCGAGTTTGGTCCCGTCCGCCTTGAGCTTGTTGCAGACCTTGGCCGCATAGACGGGGTAGTCGCAGGAGTCCAGGCAGTCCGGCCCCTCGTCCTCCACGATGTAGCCCCAGTCCGTCAGAGCCTTGATGCACGCTTTCTTGAGATGGTAGCCCCCGTGATCGGAGCCGATGACGATGGTCTTGTTCACTGTTCCTCCCCTTGTGCGCCGCCGTCCTCGCGGCGGACGTGCTTCATGCGCTCTTCGCGGTCATTGGCCAATTCTTCCTTCAGGGCGGCGATCTCCTCCTTCAGGAAGTCGATCTGCCTGAGGCAGAGTTCCTTCTCCGCCTTCTTGCCCCGGGGCGCCTCCGCGATACGCCCGAGGATGCCATATTCCCGTTCCAGTTCTTTTTCAAGCCTGCCGACCTCGAACCTCCCGGACAGGGAGCGGACCAGCCACTTCATCTCGGCCAGCCACGTCTTCAGGCCGAGCAAAAAAATTTCCATCACGGTTTCCCGCGGCTGTTCGTTCATTGCTTGTCCTCGTGTGCGACGGGGATATCCCCGGTTGTTTCATCCGTGTACCCGTTGTCCAGCCGGATGGGGACGATATCCTCGGGCAATTCCAGGGCCAGGGACCGGGCGGGCCAGGAGGCCAGCATAAGCTCCCGTGACTTTATGTGCAAGACGCCGCGCTCCCCGTTGTCCATGGACAGGGTCAGCTTATCGGGCAGGGGGACCTGTCCGGCGGGGACGTCCTCGTAGCGGTCGATGGTGAAGACCCACTGCCGGGCGTCCTGCGCGTCCGTGGTCAGCCCCTCCAGCCGGACCGGGCGGCCCAGACGGTCGAGGACGATGCGCCGGGTCAGCCCGCCGGAGAAGGTATAGGCGTAGTTCTCGCCCTCGGCTTCGGCCGTGGCGTAGCGCCGGGGGGCCAGCGCGGCAAAGTCGCCCATCAGGGCGTGCCCCAGCTCGGCCAGGGAAAAGGGAAAGGGCATGCCCAGGCGCGTGGCCCCGAGTACGGAGTTCTTGTGCGCATAGGCCTTCCGATCCTCGGGGTAGAAGACCAGCAGCCCGGACCGGTCCTCGCGGATGTGGGCCAGGAGCGTGCCGATGGAGGCGGACACGTCGAGCCGCATGGGCCCGTCGAAGTCGCCCCACAGGGAGATCAGGGTCCGGTTGGTCCGCCTGGTCGGCCGGGTCCGGGAATAGTACAGGCTGGCCCGGACTCGCAGCGCCTTGCCCTCGGGCCGGACGCAGTAGTGCTGGCGGAAGGCGGACCAGGCCGCCTTGGGGGTGTCCAGGGCGAGGCCGGGCGGTATCCTGGTGGCGCAGCCCGAGAGGGCCGCCAGCATCAGGACGGCCAGGGTCGCCGCCGGAACGAGCGTCGATCCGAGGCGGCTCATAATTTCTTCAGCTTCTCCCTGACGGCCTTGGCCTCGGGCGAGTGGTACTTGAGCGCGTAGTTGTAGCCCTTGCGCGCTTCCCTGGTCTTGCCCATGGCCGCGGCGATGTCGCCGTAGTGCTCCCAGATGGTCGGGTCCTTGTCGACCACGTCCACGGCGTAGCCGATGTATTCCCAGGCCTTTTCCAATTCCTTCTTCTTGAAATGGACCCAGGCCACGGAGTCGAGGATGTAGCCGTTTTCCGGGTCGAGCTTGGAGGCCTTGGTCACCAGGACCAGGGCGCGGTCGAGCTCGCGGCCCTCCTCGGCCAGGGTGTAGCCCACGTAGTTCAGCGCGTTGGCGTGGTCGGGGTGGGCGCGGATTACGCTCTCCATCAGGGCCAGCCCCTGCGGACGGCGGCCCGTGACCTCGTAGATCATGGCCAGTTCGTAGGTCAGCTCGGGATCGTTCTTGAGGTGCTCAAGCCCCTCCTTGAGGGAGGCTTCGGCCCCCTTGAGGTCGCCCTGCTGTTTCTTCAGCCCGGCTTCAAGGATGTAGAAGATGGAGGCGTCCGGGTAGAGCCCCTTGCCCTGGGCGGCGAGGGCCAGGGCCTCGTCCTCCTTGCCCTGGGCCGCCAGCAGTTGCGCCTTGAAGCGCAGGGCGTGGGGGTAGAGCCGGTCTGCCGCCTTGACCTCGTCGAGATAGGTCAGGGCCTTGGCCGGGTCGTTCTCGCCCTCGTCGGCGATGACCGCCTTGTAGAAATAGTATTCGGCGGGCACGGTTCCGCCGGTGGTCAGCCGGTCCAGGACCGTGGACCCCTGGGCGAAGAACCCGTCGTTGATGAACAAGAGCACCGCGTCCAGGATGAAGGACTTGGTGGGCGGGCCGTCCAGGGCCAGCTCCAGGGCCTTGGACGGGTCGTTCAGCTTGAGGTTCAGGTTGATCAGCCGCAGCCGCGCCTCGGGGAAGGAGTCGCTCTGCTCCAGGATGGAGCCGTAGATCTGCTCGGCGGCCACGTAGTCCTTGGCCAGCTCGTACTGGTAGGCCAGCTCGACCATGGCCTCGGTGAACTCCGGGTCCATGGCCACGGCCTTCTTCAGGTTGCCGATGGCCGCCTTGCGCATGCCCAGGTTCCCCTGGACCCGGCCCATGGCGTACAGGGCGTCGGCCGAGCGCTGCTTCTCGGGGATCTTCTTAAGCACATCCAGGGCCTTGGCGTCCTGGCCCGCGTCCATGAGCATCTGGCCCAGCCGCTCGCGGGCCTCCATGTCGGCCGGATGCCGCCGCAGGAAGCCGTCCATGATGGCGATGGCGTCGTCCGGGCGGTTGTCGGCCACGTAGGAGTTGGCCAGGTACACGGTCAGCAGCCGGTTGTCCGGAAATTTGTCGAGCCCCTCCTTGAGGGCCGCGCGGGACCGGCTGGTGCCCTCGGGGTGGTTCCAGAACATGCCCGCCTTCTCCACGTACAGCTCGGGCGTGGGGGCTGCGGCCAGGACGCGGTCCAGCGCGGCCACGGCACGGGCGTGGATGTCGCCCACTTCCTGCTTGGTCAGGGTGGACCGCTCGCCCTCCTGGGCGTGCTTCTGCAACTGGTGCAGGAGGTCCTGGTAGACCAGGTAGTCGTAGTCGAGCCGGGCCGTGTCGGTCATGGGCGGCGCGGGCAGGGACCGGGTCGCGCCCGTCCTTGCGGCGCAACCGGCCACGGCCAGGAGCGCGAAGAGCGCCAGGGCAGCCAGTGCGGTATGTGAGTCAGGCCTAGAGAATCGTTTCATCCGTCCGTCCCGATTGGCGTCGCCGCCGATTAGTCGTGTTCCAGCACCCAGTCTCTGGAAAAATCCTTGACCTTGTCCGTCAGGTGCTCGCGGATCTTGGCCATCAGCCGGGCCTCGATCTGGCGCACCCGCTCCCTGGTGACGCCGAACTCCTCGCCGATTTCCCGCAGGGTCACGGGGTCCTCGGAGAGCAGCCTGCGGTCGAGGATGGCCACTTCCTTTTCGTTCAGGGAGGAGCGAATCTCCCTGATGTTGTCCAGGAGCAGGTCGACGATCTGGTCGTTGGCGATGGACTCCTCCACGCCCGGAGAGAGCGACGGCAGGAAATCCATCTTGGTGGCGTCGGAATCCTCGCCCAGCGGGGTATTCAGCGACATGTCGTTCTTGGACAGGCGCTGGTCCATTTCGTCGATCTCGGCCTCGGACACGCCGAGCCGCTCGCTCAGCGCTTCCGTCGAGGGGTCGAACCCCAGGGTCTGGAGGCGCTGGCGCTCCTTGTTCAGGTTGTAGAACAGCTTGCGCTGGGTCTGGGTGGTCCCGATCTTGACCATGCGCCAGTTGTCCATGATGTACTTCAGGATGTACGCCTTGATCCAGAAGGCCGCATAGTAGGAGAACTTGATCCCCTTCTCCGGGTCGAACTTGGTCACGGCCTTGAGCAGGCCGACGTTGCCCTCCTGAATGAGGTCCAGGCCGTTCTGCATCCAGCGGCGCTGGAAGTCCATGGCGATCTTGACCACCAGGCGCAGGTGCGAGGACACCAGCTTGAAGGCCGCGTCCTGGTCGTTGTCCTCCTGGACCCGTTTGGCCAGGGCGTATTCCTCTTCCGGCTCCAGCATGGGGAACCGGGCGATCTCCTTGAGATACAACTGCAACGGATCGCGAATCCGCACCGCCTTGGAGGACGGGGCGAGATTCAGCGCCGGGAGCTTGCTCTCCAGCCCTTCGGCCTTGGCCGGGGCATTGGGGGATATATCGGCGGCAACGTCGTCGTCGAGTTCATCCTCGTCAAAGTCGTCTTCATTGAAGTCGTCTTCGTTGAAGTCGGTCTCCTCGAGATCGTCCTCGACGATTTCCGGTTCGACCACCGCGGTCGTTTTTTCAGATGTCATTGTTACGTATGGATGCGGCGCAAGGGCGCCCGGTTCAATACAAATATAAGAGCAAGAAAAACACACTATAGATTTTGTCCGACCTTATCAATGTTTTTCAGGTAAGGGCAACTTGTGCAAAACCATGCGTCCACCGCGTTCGGAGGGACCGGCCCCAAACGAAAAAAAGCTTGATTTCCGGGTGCGCCGAAGCTATATCGAGATATCTTGATATAAGAATACATCGGCCCGGACGCACTGCCGGATCGACCGGCGGGGTTCCGGCCGGCCGCGCGCCCGACCAGACGGAGGATACCAGTGCCCGATTTCAGGTCAATACTCGACGACGACAGGATCTATTATTTCGACGGCGGCTACGGCACCCTGTTGCAGAGCCGGGGCCTGCCCGCCGGGCTTTCCCCGGAGCTGTGGGGGCTCAAGGAGCCGGACGTCATCCGCGCCGTGCACCGCGACTACCTGGAGGCCGGGGCGAACATCCTGACCACCAACACCTTCGGCGGGTCCCGGCCCAAACTCGGCCTGAACGCCGATCCCTTCGAGCTCAACCGGGCCATGACCGCCATCGCCCGCGAGGTGGCCGGGGACAACGCCTTCGTGGCCGCGTCCATCGGCCCCACCGGGCACTTCGTCAAGCCGCTCGGCGAGATGACCTTCCGCGAGCTGGTCGACATCTTCAAGGAGCAGATCGAGGGCTGCGTGGCCGGGGGCGCGGACCTGATCCTCGGCGAGACCCATTTCGACCTGGCCGAGGCCAAGGCCGTGGTCATCGCCGCGCGCATGGTCTGCGACCTGCCCGTGGCCGTCTCCATGACCTTCGAGGGCGAGGCCTCCCTGACCGGCACCTCGCCGCAGACCTTCGTGGACACCATGCAGAACATGGGCGTGGAGCTCATCGGGACCAACTGCTCGGCCGGGCCCGAGCAGATGCGCGACACCCTGCGCGCCTGGGCCCCGCGCCTTCAGACCCCGACGTTTGCCGAGGCCAACGCAGGCCTGCCCGAGCTGGACGCGGACGGCAACACCGCCTTCCGGCTCCAGGCCGAGCCCTTTGCCGAACAGGCCGCGCAGTTCGTCGACCTGGGCGCCAAGTTCATCGGCGGCTGCTGCGGGACCACGCCCGACCACATCCGCGCCCTGCGCAACAAGGTCGGCGACGCGGCCTGGCAGCGCCCGCACAAGACCGACAACGCCCAGTTGGTCCTGACCTCGCGCTCGGTCTCCGTGCCGGTCGGCTTCGACCACCCCGGCGTGATCATCGGCGAGCGCATCAACCCCACGGGCAAGAAGCAGCTCACCGCCGAACTCCAGGAGTCCGTCTTTACCGAGGCGCACCGCTTCGCCGCCGAACAGGCCGAGCTGGGCGCGCCGGTGCTCGACGTCAACGTGGGCGCGCCCCTGGTCGACGAGGTCGCGCTCCTGCCCGAGTTGATCACCTCCCTGCTGGGCCGCGTGACCACGCCCCTGTCCATCGACTCCAACGACCCCGCGGCCGTGGAGGCCGGGCTGTGGGCCTATCCCGGCTCCCCCCTGGTCAACTCCATCTCCGGCGAACCGGGCAAGATGGAGCGGCTCGGCCCCCTGTGCAAGCTCTTCGGCGCGCCGTTCATCCTCCTGCCCATCGTGGGCAACAAGCTCCCGGTGACCGCGGCCGAACGGATCAAAGTCATCGAAGACCTCCTGGCCCAGGCCGATGCGCTGGGCATCCCGCGCCGCCTGATCATGGTCGACGCCCTGGCCCTGACCGTCTCGTCCAAGCCCGAGGCGGCCCGGCACTCCATGGAGGTCATGCGCCACTGCCGCGACGAATGGGGCCTGCCCACGACCATCGGCCTGTCCAACATCTCCTTCGGCCTGCCTGCCCGCGAACTGCTCAATTCGACCTTCCTCTCCCTGTCCATGGGCGCGGGCCTGTGCTCGTTCATCTCCAACCCGAACTCCGCGCGCATCCAGGAGTCCCTGCACGCCGCCGAGGTCCTGCTCGGCCGCGACCCCCAGGCCGCGCGCTACATCGACAGGTTCTCCGGCTGGACCGGAGGGGGCGGGGTCCAGGCCACGCAGAGTCAGGCCGCCCCGTCCGGGACCGCTGCCATGCCGCCGGTCCAGGCCGCCGTGGTCAAGGGCGACAAGGACAACGTGGTCAGGCTGGTCGAGGCCGAGCTGGACAAGGGTGTGTCCGCCATGGACGTGGTCAACGACCTGCTCATCCCCGGCATCCTGGTGGTCGGCGACAAGTACGAGACCAAGGAATACTTCCTGCCCCAGCTCCTCCAGTCCGCCGAGACCATGCAGACCGCCTTCCAGCGCCTCAAGCCGCTGCTGGAGGAGGACGGCGAGGCCGGGGCCAAGCCCGTGGTCGTCATGGCCACGGTGGAGGGCGACATCCACGACATCGGCAAGAACATCGTCTGCCTGATGCTCAAGAACTACGGCTTCGAGGTCGTGGACCTGGGCAAGGACGTGCCCGCCGCCAAGATCGTGGCCGCGGCCGAGGAACACGACGCCGCGCTCATCGGCCTGTCCGCGCTCATGACCACCACCATGGTGCGCATGGAAGACACCGTCAAACTTGTGGCCGAGCGCAATCTTCGCGCGAAAGTCATCATCGGCGGGGCCGTGGTCACGGAAAAATTCTGCAAGGCCATCGGCGCCCACGGCTGGTCCACCGACGCCGTCGCCGCCGTCAAGCTGGCGCAAAGATTGACGCAGTAAGCGTGCCTCCGGCGGCCGGGGGAAGGGGGAAAGGGAACCCTTTGAAAAGAGCTTTCCCTTCCCCCTTCCCCTTCCCCTTCCCCGGACCCCCATCCCCCTTTCCTTCCTAAACTTTTTGTGACCGCTTCGCGGGGCGGGAACCGTATATATGGATTTTCGGCTTTTCTTGGGCCGAGGACACAATTCTTCATTCTTTGGAGCGATTCGGGTGCGCAGCACCCGACAGCGGCTCTCTCCCCGCGCGTGCTCCAAGGCCGAGGCTTTCGAGAGTGGTGCAGTTGTGCATTTCCCCCAGGGGGCTTTCACCGCAGCGTAGCCGTCTACGTGAGGATAAAAGCCTCCTGGGAAAAATGTGCAGATGCGCCGCTATCGGAAGCCGCCCCCGGATAAAGTTGCTTGACCTTGAGGGCCGTCAATGTTTTGAGAGAGGGCCTTGCTTCAATTTGGCAATCAACTCTGGTAGAGTGGCGCAAACACACTCCCGAGGTGCTTCATGAAAAAAACGTGGCTCATCATCGCACTGGCCCTGGGGCTCCTGGCCCTGACCGCCTGTTCAAGCGAATCCGGCGACGACGCCAAGACCGGCGGGACGGCCATGGCCCCCTCCCACGCGGCGGTCGCCTCCTCCGGCGAGGCCCGTCCGTACATGGGCGTGGCCGAACTCGATCAATATCTCAAGACCAACGCGGGCAAGCCCACCATGCTCTTCTTCTGGGCCTCCTGGTGCCCCTCCTGCAAGCAGCAGATCCCCGAGCTGGAGACGCTGCAAAAGGACAAGGGCGGCCAGATCAACCTCGTCGCCCTGTCCGTGGACGAGAGCGAGAGCGCCCTCGATCGGTACCTGGCCAAGCACCCCATGGACGTGCCCGTCTACTGGGGCAACCAGGACCTGGCGCGCAAGTTCCGGGTCGAGGCCATCCCCACCCTGATCATCTTCGACAAGACCGGCAAACAGATCTTCGCCCAGGCCGGGGTCTTCCCCGCCTCCATGCTCGGCGCCATGGCCGACAAACTGAACCAGTAGAAAACATGATCCGCAAGGCACGCATTGAGGACGTCAAGGCCATCCACGGGCTGCTCATGCTCACCGACCAGCATGACGGCCTGGTTCTCCCCCGGTCGTTCAGCCAGCTTTACTCGCACCTGCGCGACTTCGTGGTCGTCACGGACGACGACGGCACGATCATCGGCTGCTGCGCCCTGAACATCATCTGGGACAACCTGGCCGAGATCCGCTCCCTGGTGGTCACCTCCACGCACCGCGGCAAGAATCTCGGCCGCAAGCTGGTCGAGACCTGCCTGTCCGAGGCCGTCACGCTCGGCATCTACAAGGTTTATACCCTGACCGAGGTGCCCGGCTTCTTCGAAAGAGTGGGCTTCGCGCAGGAGGAGATGGATACCCTGAACCAGAAGATCTTCCTGGATTGCCTCAACTGCCCGAGGTTCCCGGACCACTGCAACGAAGTAGCCATGATCATCAACCTGTAAACCCCGACAGCGCAATGGCACATAAACTCACACCGTTCATCACCGCCGAACAGATCGCCGGACGCAATGTGGAACTCGGCCGCGAAATCACCGAATCCTACTCTGGCGACGATCCCCTGGTCTGCATCTGCGTACTCAAGGGCGCGTTCCTCTTCTTCGCGGACATCATCCGCAGGATCGACCGGGAGATAGAGATCGATTTCGTCCGGTTGGCCAGCTACGGCTCGGCCACGTCACGCTCCGAGGACATCGTCTTCTCCAAGGACCTGGAGATCTCCATCGAGGGCAAGGACGTCCTGGTCATCGAGGATATCGTGGACACCGGCCACTCCATGGATTTCCTGCTCCATGTGCTCAGACGGAGAAATCCAAAGAGTTTGAAAATTTGTGCGCTTATTGATAAGCATGAGCGACGGGAAAAAGCCGTGACCGTCGATTTCGCCGGCTTCAAGCTGAACGACGGGTTCATTGTCGGCTATGGCCTGGACTATGACGAGCGGTACAGGGAATTGGGCGGAATCTTCGAGCTGTCCAACGAGTCTTAGAGCCAATTAACCGGATTTTCTGGAGATCTTGCTATGATCGTCACCTGCCCGAATTGCGAGACCAGCTACAACCTGCCCGATGAGAAAATTCCGGCCGCCGGAGCCAAGGTCAAGTGCTCCAAGTGCGCGCATGTGTTCAAGGTCGACCTGCCCCCCGCGACTCCCGAAGAGGAGGTCGAGGCCCTGCTCGAGGACGAGGGGAGCGGCGTGGGCACCGATGCGGGCGAGGCGTTCGACGAGACCTTCGACGACGTGGCCGCCGGCATCGCCAAGGATGACGGCGCGGAGCCCGGCGAGGCCGAGCCTCCGGTGTCCGACCCGGCCGACGAGGTCGTGGAGGATATGCCCGACACGGACGATCTCTTCGACGACGCGGACGAGGAGCCCGAAGCGGAAGGGGGCACGGAAGCGGACGAGGACGACCTGTTCGCCGACATGGGCGGGGAGGACGAGGAGTCCGACGACCTGTTCGCCGACGAGGGCGAGGAGGACGACGGCGATCTTTTCGAGGACGGCGACGAGACCGAGGAGGACGACTCCCAGGCGGTGTTCGGCGCGGAGGACGAGGAACCGGACCAGGACGAGCCGGTGAGCGGACTGGGCGGCAGCCTGGAACTCGACGAGGAGCCGGAACCCGGCAACCGCAAATCCCTGGGCTGCCTGATCGTCCTGCTTGTCCTGGCGGTGGGCATCGGCGCGGCCATTTATTTCCGGGTCTGGACCTATGTGGGCGTGGACCTGGCCGACATGCTCAAGAACGTGCCCTTCGTGGGCCAGATGTTCATGGAGAAGACCGGCGGCGACGAGGCCCCGGCCCCGGGCGAGTCCCCGGCCGAGCGCGTACGCAAGATCGAGCTCAAGAACGTCAAGCAGTACTACGTGGCCAATGAGAAGGTAGGCAACCTGTTCGTGGTCGAGGGCAAGGCGGTCAACAAGTTCTCCAAGCCCAAGGAGCGGATCAAGGTCGAGGTCATCCTTTACGATGCTGCCAACAACGTCCTGACCTCCCAATCCTTCCTCTGCGGCAACGTGCTCTCCCAGTTCCAGCTCCAGGTGCAGACCGAGAAGGAAATCAAGGACGGCCTGGCCTCGGACGTGGGCATCCTGTCCAACAACACCTTCATCCGGCCCGGCGCGTCCACGCCGTTCATGGCCGTGTTCTTCGCGCCGCCCGAGGGGGTCAAGGAGTTCATGGTCAAGGTGGTGGATGTGGGCGACCCGAAATAGGGAGCCCGGCCGGCCGCAAAACGGAAAATTCAGCGGGTGGATACCGACGTCCACCCGCTTTTTTATCGACCCGGAACAAAAATCGGGATAATTTTCACATGTAGCTTTTTTACAGGCCCTAACCCTGCGGAACCACAGACATTCTGTCCATGGTTCAGGACGCGGAAAAGTCCCGTTGTTTCGGAAAAATACGTTGACGGGAATCGACGGCGTGTGCTACTCCTCCTCCACTTGTGAAGGATTGCACGAAATGCCGGTGCAGGGTTTTAGACCGCCGTTGGCGTGCGTGGGAAACAATCTTCGCGAGGTGCGAACATGCTCTTTTCAAAAGACGACAAGGTGGTCAGGATCACCCAGTTGGGTGGCACCGCCGGAACGATGGGACTGCACATCGTGTCGGCCACCGTCGTCGGCCTGACCATCGGGTATTTCCTGGATGACTACTTCGGGACCAAGCCCTGGCTGATAATGATCTTTTTCTTTCTGGGGGTCATCGCCGGGTTCAAGATGATGTTCGAGGATTTCCGACGTCTCCAGAGGCGCGAAGAGGCAAGTAAAGCAAGTTCTTTGAAACAGGACGGAGAAGAGAGTGCTGGGCAGGATGAACCAAAGGCTTGAGCGGCTGCTCGTCAGGAGCGGCTTCACCAAACCGGACGTACGCATCGTTGTCCGCAATCAGATCTATGTGTCGCTGGGGACCTCTCTAGTGATCATGCTGATAACACTGTTTTCCCGGTGGTCCCTGGCCTATCTGGCGGGGGCGGTCATCGCCCTGGCCAACTTCTGGACGCTCGCCCGCGTGACCCAGTCGTTGGTCTATGACCGGAAGAGGGGACCATACCTACTGTTTGTCATATTCATGGGAAAAATGACTCTGAGCGGGCTGGCCCTCTGGTGGCTGATTGGAGTCGAACGGGTTCCCCACTGGGGGTTGATAGCGGGTCTGGGCACCGTGGTGGTCAACATCACGGCAACAGGCCTGAGTCAGTTGGGGAAAAAATAGCCGAGCTGCTTTTAAGGAGGCTTCGATATGGGTTTTGCAGGCGGATTGCCGCATCCTCTCTTGTACATGGACATGCTGAAAAGCATCGGCCACTGGGGCGCACACGTTGAACAGGCCCTGGGCGTGGACAGCATCAACCACGTCCTCTACATGTGGCTGGTCATGGCCATCATCCTTGGCCTGGGCCTGATGGTCCGCAGCCGCCTGCAGTTGGTTCCCGGCGGAATGCAGAACGTGTTCGAAACCATCATCGGCGGGCTGGAAGACTTCGTCATCGCCAACCTGGGCGAGGAAGGCCGCCAGTTCATCCCGCTCCTGGTTACCATCTTCATTTTCATCCTGGGCATGAACTGGCTCGGCCTGGTGCCGGGCTGCGACGCGCCCACCGCGAACATCAACACGCCGGCGGCCATGGCCATCATCGTGTTCTGTTTCTACCAGTTCGTGGGCATCAAGAAATGGGGCTTCGGCTACATCAAGCACTTCATGGGCCCGGTCGGCTTCCTGGCCCCGCTCATGCTCATCCTTGAGCCGATCTCCCACATCGCCCGCCCGCTCAGCCTGACGCTTCGTCTCTTCGGCAACATCCGCGGCGAGGAAATCGTCCTGATCCTGATGTTCTTCCTGGCGCCGGTCCTCGGCTCCCTGCCGATGTACTTCCTGTTCATCCTGGCGAAGACCATTCAGGCATTTATCTTCTTCATGCTGACCATGCTGTACCTGCAGGGTGCCATCGAGCACGCGCACTAGAGGAAGACCGCTTACCTTGGGGAAATGGTCCTTGGACCAAAACAATATTACGTATCCATTTTGGAGGATTCACATGAAAACCGTTAAGATTCTGTTCACCACCCTGGCTATGGTCCTGGTTTCTTCCGTTGCTTTCGCCGCCGAAGGCGCCGGTGACCCGGTCATGGCCGCCAAGGCCTACGCCACCGCCATCGGCATGGGCATCGCCGCCGGTCTGTGCGGTATCGGCCAGGGCATGGGCGTGAAGGGCGCCTGCGAAGGCATCGCCCGCAACCCCGAAGCCGGTGGCCAGCTGTCCACCACCCTGATCCTCGGCCTGGCCTTCATCGAGTCTCTGGCCATTTACGCCCTGGTCGTCAACCTGATCCTGCTCTTCGTCGTCTAGTTTCAGGTTTACGAAAAGCTTTTGAAGGGGAGGCTTCGGCCTCCCTTTTTCAGCCTCTTTCATGTTAAGAATTTCACATGGCTGGGCCGATCTTGACCGGGAAGAGCATTAAAATATGAAAAGCGAACACATCCCCAAAGCGACCATCGGACGGCTTGCCGTCTACATCCAGGTCCTCGAAAACCTGTTGCGGGACGGCAACGAGGTCATCTCCTCGGAGCGTCTGGCCCGTGCCTGCTCTGTCAACTCGTCCCAGATCCGGAAGGACCTTGCTTATTTTGGTGAATTCGGCGTGCGCGGCGTGGGCTACTACGTCCAGGAGCTGATCACCTCCATCAAGCAGTCACTGGGCATCGACCGGCAGTGGAAGTGCGCCCTGATCGGCGTGGGCAACATGGGCAGCGCCCTGCTCAGGCACCACGACTTCGAGAAACGCGGGTTCAAGATCTGCGCGGCCTTCGACTGCGACCCGGACAAGATCGGGCTCGAGTTCGAGGGCATGGAGATCATCTGCCCCACGCACCTCAAGGAGCAGGCTCCCGAGCTCAACCTTGAGATAGGCATCATCGCCACGCCCCCGGATCGCGCCCAGCGCGCGGCCAACCACCTGGTGGAGGCCAACATCCGGGGCATCATCAACTTCGCCCCGTCGAGGATCAATGTGCCCAAGCACATCCCGGTGGAGTACGTCGACTTCTTCGATCATCTCTATTCCATTGCGTTCCAAATAACCCTCGGCAACGACTAGACGGCGGCATCGCGGGGTTCGCCCCGCGTATTTTGGAGAGCGCGCCCCGGGCGCGCCTTTTGTGCATGGTGCGTATTCCCTCCGTCTCCGGCGCAGGGAAAATGGTACGGGCTGCGCCCCGGGACGGTCTCCCGTACCCTCCCGGATTCCCCCAGGGAAGGCCGCTCCCCTGCCCCCTTCCCCTCCGCCCCGGCCTCTGTTAGAAAACACCTTAGGGAGAAAGCCATGGAAAAGCTGAAGCTGGTCCAGATGGTCAAGGCCGCGGGCTGAGCGGCCAAGATCACTCCAGGGGACCTGGAGATCGCACTTTCGGGCCTTGGGGTCCGGCCCGACAACCGCGTGCTCGCCGGAGGCCCCGGCGACAACGAGGACGCGGCCATCTTGTCTTTTCCCGCGGGCAAGGCCCTGGTCCAGACCGTGGATTTCTTCACTCCGGTGGTCAACGATCCCTACCGCTTCGGGCGCATCGCCGCGGCCAACGCCCTGTCCGACGTCTACGCCATGGGCGGGGAACCGTGGGCGGCCATGAACATCGTCTGTTTTCCGGCGGACCGGCTGCCCATGTCCGTGCTGGCCGAGGTGTTGCGCGGCGGCAAGGACACCGTGGAGGAGGCGGGCGCGGTGCCCAGCGGCGGGCACAGCGTGGACGACCCGGAGATCAAGTACGGCCTGGCCGTGTCCGGGGCCGTGGACCCGGATCGCTTCGCCTCCAACCGGGGCGTCAAGCCCGGCGACCAGTTGATCCTGACCAAGCCCATCGGCACGGGTGTGCTGGCCACGGCGGTCAAGGGCGAGATGCCCGGCTGCGACGAGATGGAGGACCTGCTCTTCGAAACCTGCGGGCGGCTGAACAAGACCGGCGGCACGGTCATCCGCGAACTCGGCCTGACCGGGGCCACGGACATCACCGGGTTCGGCCTGGGCGGGCACATGATCGAGCTGGCCGAGGCCAGCCGCGTGACGCTTGAGCTGCGCATGCGCGACGTGCCGCTTCTGCCCGGTGCCCTGGACATGGCCTCCATGGGGCTGATGCCCGCCGGGTCCATCTGCAACCGCCGCCACTACCTGCCCAAGGTCAAATCCGCGGACGGGCTCGACCCCATCCACTTCGACATGATGTTCGACGCCCAGACCTCGGGCGGCCTGCTCCTGGCCGTGGCACCGGGGCTCGTGGACCGGGCCATGGCCATGCTCCTGGACGCAGGCGAACCCGCCGCCCTGGTGGGGCAGGCGCTGCCTCCGGGGGACCTGCCCCTGGCCATCGTCTAGGATTCCCGGGATTCGGATCCGTCCAGGACCCGTTCGATTTCCTGCTGCAACCGGTCTATTTCGAAAGGTTTGGACACATAGCCGTTCATGCCCGCCGCGATGAAGCGGTCGCGGTCGCCCTGCATGGCGTGCGCGGTCAGGGCGATGACCGGGATGTCCAGGCCGAGTTCGCCACGGATGACCTTGGTGGTAGCCACGCCGTCCAGGCCGGGCATCTGGATGTCCGACAGGAAGAGGTCGAAGGACCGTTCCTTGAGGACCTTGATGGCCTCCTCCCCGCTGCCCACGCACACGGCCCTGTGGCCGAGCTTTTCCAGAATGCGCTGGACGACAACGCGGTTGACCCGTTCGTCCTCGGCCACCAGGATGGACAGGCCGCCGTTGTCCGAAAACGCCGCAGGGGCGCGTGCCGGATCGTCCGGCGGCTCGGCCGGACGGGCCTCGATGGTGAAGTAGATGACCGTCCCCTCGCCCTCCTCGGTGTCCACGCTGATGGCGCCTCCCATGAGCTGAACCAGCCGCCGGACAATGCCCAGCCCCAGGCCGGTGCCCTGGTATTTGCGGGTGGTTGAGCCGTCCACCTGGGTGAAGGGGTCGAACACGGCGTTGACCTTGTCGTGGGGGATGCCGATGCCGGTATCCGCCACCTCAAAGAGCAGGCGGACCGAGCCGTCCTCCGCAGGCACGTTGAGAGGGTGGGCCCTGACCACGATGGAGCCGGTCTCCGTGAACTTGACCGCATTGCCCACCAGGTTGAAGAGGATCTGCCGCAGCCGCCCCTTGTCGGCCACGAAATGGCGGGGCAGGTCCTCGCCGATCTCCCAGCGCATGGCCACGCCCCGCTCTTCCACCGAATGGCGGAAGGTGGAGACCACCTGGTCCAGGACCTCGCCCAGTTCGAAGGGGATGGACTCCAACTCCAGCTTGCCCGACTCCACCTTGGACAGGTCGAGGATGTCGTTGAGCACCTGGAGCAGGCTGCGGCCCGAGTTCAGGGCCGTTTCCAGATAGTCCCGCTGCACGGGCTCCAGTTCGCTCAACTGCATGAGCTGGAGCATGCCCAGCAGCCCGTTGAGCGGGGTGCGGATCTCGTGGCTCATGTTGGCCAGAAATTCGTTCTTGGCCAGGCTGGCGGCCTCGGCCTTGGCCATGGCCTTCTCCAGGTCGGCGGCCATGGTCTTGAGCTCGGTGATGTCCGCGGCCATGTGCATGTGCACCAGCCGCTCCTCCAGCCAGCGGATGGCCCGGTCGTGGTTGAGGTGCCAGCGCTGGAGTTTCTCGTAGTACCGCTCCGAGACCAGGGTGCCCACGGGTTCGCCGTTCTCGTCCACCAGCCCGGGCTTGGGGCAGCGCGGGCAGCGCTCGTCCAGGCCTCGGATGACCTTGTGGCAGGCCATACCCTCCTGGATGGGGCCGTAGTGATCGCGCATGTCGGCGTTCATGAACAGGATCTCGTTGGTCACGAAATCGCTGACGTAGATGTCCGCGCTGATCCCGTCCAGGATGTTCAGCAGCCGCTCGTGGGCCTGCTTGACCTCGGTGATGTCCGCGATCATGGCGAACGCCCCGAGCAGCCTGCCGTCCTCGGCCATGAGCGGCGTGGACGAGACCATGCCCCAGACCTCGGTGCCGTCCTTGCGCTGGAACCGGCGTTCGTACCGCTCGCGCTGGCCCAGCCGACGCTCCTCGATGCGCCGCAGGTTGTCCTCCCAGTCCGACGGGGCCACGAAGTCGAGCAGGCTCCGGCCGATGATCTCCTCCACCCGGCAGCCGAAGAAGTCGGCCACGATCTTGTTCGCGTAGGTGATGACCTGGTTGGCGTCCAGACCGAGGATGCCCTCGTTGGCGGTCTCGACGATGAGCCGGTACTGCTCCTGGGTCTTCTTGCGGGCCTCCTCGGCGAACCGCGCTTCGGTCACGTCCCGGCCGTACACGGCGATGGCCGTGGCCTCGCTCCCGTCGACCACGGGATAGATGACCCCGTCGAGAATCCTGCCGGACCAGACCACCTGCTCGGTCACCGGGGCGCAGGTCTCGACCACCCGGGCAAAAGTTTCGCGGATCATGGGGTGCACCCCTTCCGGGATGAAATCGAAGACGCTCCGCCCGGCGTCCGCCTCCTTGGGCAGGCCGAGAAACCGGGCCATGTTCCTGTTCATCGCCAGGACCGTGCCGTCCACCTTGAACAGCCCCACGGAATCCTCGGTGGCGTTGATCATGGCCTGCAGGAAATGTTCGCTGGTGCGCAACCGCTCCTCGATCCGCTTGCGCTCGGTGATGTCGCGGGTGGTGCCGATATAGCCCACGGCGTTGCCGCCACCGTCCCACAGCCGCTTGGCCACGGACTCGCCCCAGATCATGGAGCCGTCCTTCTTCCGGAAACGCATCTCCAGCCGTATGGTGGACGAGGTGTCCACGGGGCCGTCCGCGCCGGCGTCCACGTCGATCCAGGCCTGTCGACTGGCGGTCAGGGATTCGGCGGACACGGCCTCGTTGGCACTCATGCCGATCATCTCCTCGGGAGTGAACCCCCGGACGCGCTCCACGGACGGGCTGACGTAGGTGTACCGGCCATCGTTGTCCATGGTCCAGATGACGTCGGCCGCGTTGTCGGCCAGAAACTGAAATTTTTCGAGGTGGTCGCGGGCCATGCTCTCGGCCTTGCGCCGATCGGTGATGTCCCGGAAGATGCCCCACAGGGCCGCGGGCTCCCCCGACTCGCCGCGTTGCAGCCAACAACTGACCTGGACCAGCAGCTCCCGGCCGCCGCCGGTGACGAGCCTCTTTTCAAAATCGTTGGAGGAATGGCCGGATTTCAACAGGCGGCGAAGTATCCCGCGCTCGCGTTCCCACTCGCTCTCGGGCGTGAAGTCGAGCACGGTCCTGCCGATCACGTCCTCCCGGTCGCGCTCGATCAGACCGCAAAAGGCCCGGTTGGCCTCAAGGATGACCCCCTTGGCGTCGGTCTTGACCACGCCGTCGCCCAATGCGTCACACAGCCCCTTGAAACAGGCGGGATCGATAAAGGACTCTCCCCGGCAGGACCGGGGCGATTCTTCGGGAGGTTTTTTGTCCCTTTCGCTCGCTTCAGGATGCGTCATAGGCCCTTTCCATGTAACAGTACCTATCACCTACTGGATTTTGAGGTTTCTTTCCACTCAAAAACCCACAATATTTCGTTCCGTGTTGAATCCGGCGGAAATGAAAGGTAGGTTTGATGGGCCCCTCTCTGCCGAGCGGGCCGCGAGACAACCGCAACCCCGAGGAACGCCATGCAATCCGACCGATACATCCTGCTCGAAGACGAATACGGCGCGCACAACTACAAGCCCCTGGACGTGGTCATCGAGCGCGGCCGCGGCATCTGGGTCTGGGACGTGGACGGCAACAAGTACATGGACTGCCTGTCCGCCTACTCGGCCGTGAACCAGGGCCACTGCCACCCGAAAATCCGCCGGGCCCTGGTCGAACAGGCCGAAAGGCTCACCCTGACCTCGCGCGCCTTCCGCAACGACCAGCTCGGGCCGCTCTACAAAGAGCTCTGTGACCTGACCAACTCCCACAAGGTCCTGCCCATGAACTCCGGGGCCGAGGCCGTGGAGACCGCCATCAAGGCCGTGCGCAAGTGGGGCTACCAGGTCAAGGGCGTGCCCGAGGACAAGGCCGAGATCATCGTCTGCCGCAACAACTTCCACGGCCGGACCATCACCATCATCTCGTTCTCCACCGACCCGGTCTCCACCACCGGCTTCGGCCCGTTCACCCCCGGCTTCAAGGTCATCGACTTCGGCGACGCAACGGCCCTTGAGGAGGCCATCACTCCCAACACCGTGGCCTTCCTCGTGGAACCCATCCAGGGCGAGGCGGGCGTGATCATCCCGCCCAAAGGCTACCTCAAGGAGGTCCGGCGCATCTGCGATAAGGCGGGCATCGTGCTCATCCTCGACGAGATCCAGACCGGCCTGGGCCGCACCGGCGCGCTCCTGGCCGAAGAGCACGAAGGCATCGAGGCCGACCTGACGCTGATCGGCAAGGCCCTGTCCGGGGGCTTCTACCCGGTCTCGGCGGTGCTCTCCAACACCGAGGTCCTCGGCGTGCTCAAACCCGGCGAACACGGCTCCACCTTCGGCGGCAACCCGCTGGCCTGCGCCGTGGCCCGCGCCGCGCTCAAGGTCCTGACCGAGGAGCACCTGGTGGAGAACGCCCGTGCCCTGGGCGACTATTTCCTGGACGGCCTCAGACGGATAGAGAATCCCAAAATCAGGGATGTCCGGGGCAAGGGGTTGCTCATCGCCGTCGAGTTCCACCCCGGTGCGGGCGGCGCGCGCCAATACTGCGAACGGCTCAAGGAAGTCGGCCTGCTCTGCAAGGAGACCCATGAGACCATCATCCGCTTCGCCCCGCCGCTGGTGATCACGAAGGAGGACGTAGACTGGGCCCTGGAGCGGATAGCGCCCGTGCTGAGCGAATGAGGTTTCGGGCGGCCCCTTCGGAGAATTTCCGAGGCCGGGCGATACAATAATTCAGCGGGCCATGGGGTCCGTTACAGTGAACGAAGGCTACCCAAAAAAGGGGGGAAAAATGCGTGTTGAACTGACGGAGAGCGTCACCTGGGTCGGCAAGACAGATTGGGAATTGCAAAAATTCCATGGAGAGGAATACTCAACCTTCAAAGGGTCCTCCTACAATTCCTACCTGGTCCGGGACGAAAAAACAGTCTTGATAGACACCGTCTATGGCCCGTTCGGCGAAGAATTCGTTGCCGGCCTGGAAAGAGAGACCGACCTGGACATGATTGACTATATCGTCATGAATCATTGCGAGGTGGACCATAGCGGCGGCCTTCCCGAACTCATGCGCCGCATTCCGGATGTCCCGATTTATTGTTCCGCTCAAGCCGTGAAAATCCTGAAGGGATACTACCACTCGGACTGGAATTTCCGGGTGGTCAAAACAGGGGACACCCTCTCTTTGGGGGAAAAGACCCTTTCCTTTGTGTCCGCCCCCATGCTCCATTGGCCCGACTCCATGTTCTCCTACATGGACAAGGAAAACGTCCTCTTCAGCAACGACGCCTTCGGGCACCACCTTGCGTCCGACCTGATGTTCAACGACCTGGTGGACCAGGACGAGCTCATGAACGAGTGCATCAAATATTATGCGAACATTCTCACCCCTTTCAGCAAATTGGTGACCAAGAAAATAAACGAAATCATAGCGATGAACCTGCCGGTCGACTTCATCTTCCCGAGCCACGGCATCATGTGGCGCGACGATCCTCTCCAGATCGTCCGGAAATACCTGGAATGGGCGGACGACTACCAGGAAGATCAGGTGACCATAATCTACGACACGATGTGGAACAGCACGCGGGACATGGCCGAAGCCGTCGCGGCGGGCATCCGCCAAGCCAACGAGCACGTCGTCATCAAGGTGCTCCATGTCGGACAACGGGACAAGAATGACATTCTCACCGAGATATTCCGTTCGAAAATGGTCGTCGCGGGCTGCTCCACCATCAACAAGGGAATCCTCTCCCATATGGCGGGCATGCTCGAAATGATCCACGGGCTCTCCTTCAAGAAGAAGAAAGGCGCGGCCTTCGGGTCCTATGGCTGGTCCGGCGAGAGTGTGAAAATGATTTCCAACAGCCTTGCGGAGGCCGGGATCGAAGTGGTCGCGGACGGATTGAAGACATTGTGGAAACCTGACGATGCGGGCCGTCGCGAATGCGAAGCCTACGGCCGGCAGCTCGCAGACCATCTATAACCGAAAGGAGTTGATATGGGTGATACGAAAAAGCTCGGGGTCGCTTTTCCTGTGGAGGAAGCCATCAAATATGCCGACGACTCCGTGGTAAGCCAGACACTGCTCAACAAGGATACGGGAACGATCACTCTTTTCGCCTTTGATGAAGGGCAGGGATTGAGCGAACACACGGCCCCCTTTGAAGCCGTTGTCCTCATCCTGGATGGGCAGGCCAAAATCACGATCGGCGGAGAGTCCCTCAATGTCGGCGCGGGCGAGATGGTCATCATGCCCGCGAATGTCCCGCACGCCCTCCAGGCGGAGCAAAAATTCAAGATGCTCCTGACCATGATCCGCGGTGAATAAAATAGATACAGCAAGACCACCAAGCGCGTAAGGACACGACGTCCTTACGCGCTTGCCCGCCTCTGCCGAAGGCACACATAAAATTTGGGAGATTCTCAAGAACCTTTTTCAAAAGGTTCTTTGGCCGTCGGAGACGCCCGCCCGGCGAGGGCCCGCCGGAGGCATCCCCTACGCCTTGCCCTCGGGCGCGTGTTTGATGAACGTGCCGTTGCGGTATTCCTCGAAGGCGATGTCGAGTTCCTCCTCGGTGTTCATGACGATGGGCCCGCGCCAGGCCACGGGTTCGCGCAGGGGCGCGCCGGACAGGAGCAGGAAGCGGACGCCGGTTCCCCCGGCCTGAACCAGGAGTTGGGAGCCGTCGTTGAACAGGACGAGGTCGCGGTCGGCCACGGTCATGCCGTCGATCTCGGCGCCGCCGCCGATGACGTAGGCGAACACGGTGTGGCCGGGCCGGGTCGGGTGCAGGAAGACGCTGTCCGGGGGCAGGGCGCAGTCCAGGTACTCGGGCTCGATGACGATCTCATCCATGGGGCCCTTGGTGCCGTCCACGGTCCCGGCGATGACCTTGATGGTCGTCCCGTCCGGCCGCCGGACCACGGGGATGTCGGCCTCGGTGATGTCGCGGTAGCGCGGGTCCATCATCTTGTCGCAGGCCGGAAGATTGGCCCAGAGCTGGAAGCCGTGCATGCGGCCCTGGGCGTCGCCCTTGGGCATCTCCTGGTGGATGATGCCGCTCCCGGCGGTCATCCACTGCACGGCCCCGGTGGTGATGACGCCCTTGTTGCCGAGGCTGTCGCCGTGTTCCACGTCGCCCATGGTCACGTAGGTGATGGTCTCGATGCCCCGGTGCGGGTGCCAGGGGAACCCGGCCAGAAAGTCCTCGGGATTGTCCGAGCGGAAGTCGTCGAGCATGAGAAACGGATCGAACAGCTCGGTCTCGTAGTTGCTGAAGAGCCGCCGCAGTTTGACGCCCGCGCCCTCGGTGACGGGGTGTCCCTTGAAGACCTGCCTGATCGTCCGTTGCATCATGACCTCCCGGCGGCCGCGCCGCCCGTTCCGTTCCTTCCGGCGGGTGTTCCGCCCTATTCCAGTCCCATGCCCGGATGGTGGGCCGGGTAATCCATGGCTTCCTTGTGGCAGACGGTGCAGTTGCCGCCCGCGCCCAGCGGCCTGGCTTCCTTCATGTACTGCAGGGGCATGACGTTGTCGCGCGGCGTTGCCGGGTAGATGGCGTGGGGCGAGCCGTGGCACGCGCCGCAGTGCATGGCGTCCATGTCATCGCGCCGGGCGGCGAAGAGCCCGTCGGCGTCCTTGGTCCAGACGTTGAAGGCCGAGTCCTTGTCGGGCGCGCCGAAGTCCACGTGGCAAGTCAGGCAGTCGGGCTCGTTGACCCACGGCTTGCGAGGCTTGATGGCCTCCTTGTTGGGCAGGGTCCTGGGAGTGATCCGGGCCATGATGCGGCCCGCGCCGGGCACGTCCCGCGCCTGTTCGGCCTTGAGCAGGGAGATGGCCAGATCCTCGATCATGCCGTGGCAGTCGGTGCAGGTGAAGCCCACGGCCTCGTGCTGGCCGCGCAGGGTGGACTGCGGGTGGCACTTGAGACAGGAGCCCTCGGCCCCGCGCCCGGCCATGTAGATGGCGTGCACGCCGTGGATGGCGGCGGACAGGTTGGGCTTGTTGTTGTTCTCTTCAACGCCCTGGATGGGATCGTCGTGACAGGCCGTGCACTCGACCACGCCCTGGGTCCGGGCGAGCCGGGTCGAGTTCATGCGGTCGTGGGTGACCAGAATGTTCTCCACCGTGCCCTTGGTCACGCCCGAGCCGTCCTGCCGCCACTTGCCGCTGTGGCAGTTGAAGCAGCCCATCTGGTCCGAGGTGGGCGCGACCAGCTTGGCCGTGGCCAGGACCTTGCCGGAACCGTCCGTGGCCGTGAGGGTGACCAGCGGCAGGGGGTTGTAATCGCCGTTCTTGACGTAGGGCGGGATGGCCACCCTGGCCTCATAGCGGCCCGCGTCCTCGTTCAGTTCAAGGGTGCCGGTCAGGGCCTGGTCGGCCTGGTCGGGCTCGATGGCGTAGGTGATGGTCACGTCGTCCATGACCCGTTCGGGCGAGGGATCGCGGCGCACGAGCTGGGCGCGGATGACATTGGACGGGGGCAGCAGGGTCCATGTGTCGTTCTGGGAGAAGAAGCCCATGCCGCGCGAACACCAGCCCACCAGGATGTACTCCGAGGTCGCTGGATCGAAGGGCGCGGACGCGGGTTCGGCCTGCTCCGGGGCCGGGGGGGCCTCCACCGGCGCGTTGCCGTTCAGGTCCTCGGCGATGTACCGGGCCAGGGCCATGCGCTCGGCCGGGGTGCCGATGAACGGCGGCATGTACTTGTTCAGCTTGCCCATGCCGGTCAGGAAGGCATCCATGCCGTTGACGTCGTACTGGGCGGTGCGCCCGGTGATCTCGTTCATGGGGCCGTGCACCGAGTGACAGGCCGCGCATTCGAGCTGGAACAGGAACGCGCCGGCGGCCTTGGCATTCGCGTCGGTGACCCCGCCGGCCAGTTCGGGCGGAGCCCACTTGGCCGAGGCGATGGCCCCCTTCTGGTCGATGACCGGGACGCGGGCCTTGAGGATGGAGGACGAGTAGACCGTATCCCAGATGAGGTACGGCTTGCGGCCCGCCTCGCGGATGAATTCGAAGGAGCCGAACAGCCCCTGGCCGATGAGCAGGACCACCAGGGCCATGGTGAAGGACAGGGTCTTGGGAGTCTTCAGGGCCATGAGCAGCCCGCCGATGAAGGTGGCCGTGCCGAAGATCCAGAAGTACTGCATGAACTGGGCGACGCGGTTCGACTTGTAGACGATCATCTCGTACTGCTCGGGCGGCATGGAGGCCACGTACCACCAGCCGGACAGGAACACGGCCAACACGCCGAGCACGGTCCAGGCCGAACAGACCCGGACGGTGTGCAGGCGGGTGGGCTCGTCCGGGATGCGCGTGGCCGTGACGAAGCCGAACAGCCCGGCGCACACGGCCGAGAAGAACGAACGGAAGACCAGCGAGGACCAGAAGGACGGGTTGAAGAAGCCGTCCCAGAAGCTCTTGGTCTGAAGCCAGTCGCCGGGGGTGAGCATGAAGCCGACGATCCCGTTGATCAGGAACAGGGACAGCCAGCCGAACAGGAAGTAGAGCCAGCCCACGATCATGTGGTCGCGGCGGTCCATGCGGTCCCAGGCATAGTAGTAGATGATCAGGGACACGATCTCGCCCAGAAAGCAGACCCACTCCGCGGCCCAGCCGAAGACGAACTGGTGAATGAGCGTGATGGTCGCCTCGGGCGCGAGCAGGGCCACGGTCAGCCAGATACCCACGCCGGACACGCCGCCGAAGGCCATGGTCAGGAGCAGAAAGAAGCGGGTGTGCTTTTTGGCGTACTCCAGCAGGTGGATGTTGTTCGACTTGTAGGCCGCCCGTTCGGTCAGGACCAGGAACAGGCCGCCGCCCACGGCGAAGTGGGCCACGTAGACGTGCAGGGTGGCGATCAGCGCGATCCAGAAGCCGCCGCCCAGGGTGGTCAGGTGCCAGATGGGATATTCCATGGTCTACGCCCTCCCCTGCCTAGATTTGTAGTAGAGCTTGAGCATGTAGGCGATGAGCGCCCCGCCCCCGGCCACGAAGCCGAGGAACAGGTAGAAGGAGCCGTACTGGTTGGTCACGGGCACGGAGTCCATGGTGAACCACGGGTCCAGGTACAGGACCCGCACCCAGTGGCGGACGAAGGCCATGAGGAAGACGGTCAGCGCCGCCCAGCCCGCGACCCGCATGGGTTCCATGCGGAAGCCCGCGTAGAGCAGGACGCCCGCCGAGGCCAATCCGGCCACCAGGGTCAGGGTGGCGGGCAGGTTGCCGCCCATGAAGGCCAGCATGACCTTGTCCGGCAGGGCCATCAGGAACCAGACGCCCACGGCCAGGTTGACCATGGTGGCCCGGATGAACCACCACATGCCGGTCTCGACGAACCCGTCGTTCTTCATGTGTTTCCCGAGCAGGGCCACGAACAGCCCACCCACGGCCAGGGCTCCGACCATCATGTGCAGGAAGCGGGGATAGAGGGCCGGGTCGCGCCAGTTGAGGAAGCCGCCGTAGCCGTCGAAATAGGGCTGCCAGCCTTCGGGCCGGAGCATCAGCGTCATGTTGTTGGAGAACATGAAGCCCACATAGACCAGGCCGAGCACGGACGAGCCGAACAGGACCAGGCGCAACCCCTTGCCCATGGTCTCGTATTTGAACTTGTACAGGTAGAACCCGTAGTAGGAGTAAAGCAGCACGAAGATGACGGCCAACCACCAGCCGCCCATGAGCACGGAACTGACGTAGTCGAAGTTGCCGTAGTTGACCTGGAGGAAGAGAAGCGGGGCCACGCCCAGGTTGATGGTCAGGGCGAGCAGCGGGGGCAGCTTCATGCCCACCTCGCGGATGAGCCCGGCCTGGCCGCGCGCCGCCTGGACCAGCCCGATTGCCGCCGATCCGAGCAGGGCGTTCATGAACAGCACGTGGGCCGCAAAGGTGGTTATGAGCAGCACATCAAACCAGGCCCAATGTATGGGTATGGCTTCGGCCATCGGGATGAGGGAGGCAGGATTCACGACAACACTCCTTGTGGCATGACTGGTACGACTTTGACCTTATAGGTGATTTCATGAGCGGGCACAACAAGGCCGGTCATTATCGAGAATGTGCACGGTTATATTTTTGCTTGAATTATAATTGCTCCACGGTTCCGCCCTGCTATCATTTATTCAAATATAACAATTCGAAACGGGGAGAACTCCTTGAAGATAGGTCCCAAACTGACAATGCTCGGCACCGCCCTCGTAAGTATGACCGTGGCCTGCATCCTCGGCATCCTCTTGTGGCAGAGCTCCAAAGTCTCAGAAACACTGACTAAATATTTCAATCTCCAGGCCCAGGCCGAGATGACCCTGGCCGTGGCCGACGCCCGCAATCTGCTCGACACCCAGCACGCCACCCTGGCCAAGCAGCTCGAAAACGACATGCGCGTGGTCCTCGACCTGGAGAGGCGCGGCGGCGGGCTGAAGCTCCTGGACGGGACCGTGGAGTGGAACGCGGTCAACCAGATAACCAAGGCCGCCACCACCGTGTCCCTGCCCAGGATGGCCCTGGGGTCCACCTGGCTGGGCCGGAACAGCGACCCGAACACGCCCACCCCCCTGGTGGACGAGATCATGAAGCTGACCGGGACCACCTGCACGGTCTTCCAGACCATGGACGACCAGGGAGACCTCCTGCGCGTGGCCACCAACATCCTCAAGACCGACGGCAAGCGGGCCGTGGGCACCTACATCCCCGGTTCATCGATCGTGGCCAAAACGGTCATGTCCGGCGAGACCTACCGGGGTACGGCGTTCGTGGTCAACGCCTGGTACCTGACCCAGTACCGGCCCATCAAGGACGGGTCCGGCAAGGTCATCGGTTGCCTGTACGTGGGCATCCTCCAGGAGGGCGTGGAGCAGTTGCGCCGCGCCTTCAAGAACGTCAAGCTCGGGCGCACCGGCTTCCTGACCGTGTTCGGCGGGTCCGGATCGTCCGAAGGCATCGTCAAGATGCACAAGGACGACAAGGCCGAGGGCACCAACCTCCTGGACGAGACCGACGCCTCGGGCAGGCCCGTGTACAGGGACCTGGCCGCCCGGGCCAAGGAAGGGAACGGCAAGGTGGTCACCATCGAGACCGACCTGAAGGCGTCCGAGGGGTCTCGCACGGCCATCCTTAGCGCCGTGTATTTCAAGCCATGGGACTGGGTCATCCTCGGCACGGGCTATCTCGACGAGTTCATGGAAGGCCAGCGGGCCACCGAGAACGCGCTCGCGTCCACCAACTGGTGGACCGTGGGCATCGGCGTGGTCATGCTCCTCCTGGGCGTGCTCGTCTTCATCCTCTTCGCCCGTAAGGTCAGCGGGACCATCGGGGCCACGGTGACGGTCATGGCCGACATCAACCAGGGCGACCTGGACGTGCCCCGGCTGGCCGCGCGCACCGGACGCATGCGCGACGAGATGGACGACCTGGGCGCGGCGGTCAACGCCATGGGCGACAAGCTGCGCGAGGTGGTCTCCGAGGTCCAGGCTGCGGCGGAGTCCGTGACCCTGGGCAGCGGCGAGCTGACCGACACCTCCCAAGCCCTGGCCGAGGGCGCGTCCAACCAGGCCAGCGCCGTGGAAGAGGTCTCCGCCTCCATGGAGGAAATGACCGCCAATATCGAACAGAACACGGACAACGCCCAGCAGACCGAGAAAATCGCCCGCCAGGCGGCGGGCGACGCCGAGGAAGGCGGCAAATCCGTGACCCAGACCGTGGAGGCCATGCGCCAGATCGCGGACAAGATCGCCATCATCGAGGAGATAGCGCGCCAGACCAACCTCCTGGCGCTCAACGCGGCCATTGAGGCGGCTCGCGCGGGCGAGCACGGCAAGGGCTTCGCCGTGGTCGCGGCCGAGGTCCGCCAACTGGCCGAGCGCAGCGGCGTGGCCGCGGCCGAGATCAGCGAACTGTCCGCCAACTCCGTGGCCATCGCGGAACAGGCCGGGTCCATGCTCGACAAGATGGTCCCGGACATCACCCGCACCGCCGAACTCATCCAGGAAATCGCCGCGAGCTCCGACGAACAGAACACGGGCGCGACCCAGATCAAGGACGCGGTCCTGGAGCTGGACCGGGTGGTCCAGCAGAACGCGGCCGAGTCCGAGCACGTAGCCGCCGCCTCCGAGACCCTGTCCGGGCACGCCATGCAGTTGCAGCAGATCATCGGCTACTTCCGCCTGGGCAGCCCCGGCGCCGCTCCGGCCAGACCCAAGGTCTCGGTCAAGGCCTCCCGGCCCCAAGCCAAGCCCCTGCCCTCCCGCCCGGCCAAGGCCGCGCACAAGGCGACGCCCAAGGCCATGCCTCCTGGCCACGCCGACGCGGGCGGCCTGGACCTGGACATGGCCCGGGACATGGACGACGACACCGACTTCGAAAAGTTCTGACGGTCCCGCAGACCGAAGGCCCGCGCCTCCTCCCTCCAGGGCGCGGGCCTTGTTTTTTGCCTGAAAAAGGATAGAAACACTCCGAAAGGAGACACGTTATGGGCAAGACGCTGCTGTTCGACGCGGGCAATACCAACACCAA
Source organism: Pseudodesulfovibrio sp. 5S69 (assembly GCF_037094465.1). Lineage (NCBI taxonomy): Bacteria > Pseudomonadati > Thermodesulfobacteriota > Desulfovibrionia > Desulfovibrionales > Desulfovibrionaceae > Pseudodesulfovibrio > Pseudodesulfovibrio methanolicus. The sequence goes on along the minus strand of NZ_CP146609.1, from coordinate 732,205 downwards.
GCTCTGCCTGGCCGACGACCAGGGACTCAACGAGTGCTACACCCTCCCCACCCGCCCGGCCAACACCGACGACGACTGGGGCCTCAAGATCGAATCCATCCTCCTGCGCGAGGGCGTGGAGCCGACCGACATCGAGGCGTGCGTCATCTCCTCGGTGGTCCCGCCGCTCGACCCGCTGATCAAGAGCATGGCCGCCCGCTTCCTGGAGTGCGAGTGCCTGTTCGCGGGCCGCGACCTGGAACTGGACATCGACAACGAGTACGCCCATCCCGAACAGGTGGGCGCGGACGTCCTGGTCGGCTGCTACTCCGCGCGCATGACCTACGACGAGAAGAACCTCATCGTGGTGGACTTCGGCACGGCCACCACTTGCGCCTGCATCCAGGGCAACGCCTTCAAGGGCGGCCTGATCTGCCCCGGCCTGCTCTCCTCGGCCTCGGCCCTGGCCTCGGGCACGGCCAAGCTCCCCAAGGTGGACCTCACGGTCACCGGCCCGACCCTGCACTGGGGAACCAGCACGGCCGAGTGCCTCAACCAGGGCTTCGTCTTCGGGTTCGCGTCCATGATCGACGGCCTCATCGAAAAGCTCTCCGTCCAGCTCAAAACCCCCTTCGTGGTCGCCACAGGCGGCCTGGCCCCGACCATCGCCCAGCTCTCCGAGTCCATCAACGAACTGCGCCCCGACCTGGTCATGGAAGGACTGTGGATGGCCTATTACAACAGATAGGCCGATCGGGGCCCGGCTTGGAGGATGCCTCCGGCGGGCCTACCGGCGGTCTCCTTCGGAGAGACCAGGGCGCTGCCCTGGACCCGGCAGGGAGCAAAGCCCCCTGCACCCCCATGTTCGCTGCGCTCAAGGGCGTGCGGACGCGAAAGGCTGGCTCGGGACACCTTCCGCCGTGCCGGTTGGCGATTTCGGATAGAAAAAACGGGTGAAACGGCGTGCCTCTTCGCATGAAGGCGCACGCCGTTTTTTCTATCCGAACTCGCGGTTTTTGTTGAAAGAGAAAGTTGCCCGTTAAAAAAAACTCTTCGCCACCGACCGAAAACGCCGCAAAGTCGATTTGCCGCGTCCGGCATCCCGCCAGCGGCGTTGGCTACCGTCCCGAAGGGTTCGCGCCGGGCAGCTTTCCGCGCGCCGAAGATGCCCGGCGCGAACACTTCGGGACACCGCCCTGCCAAGCTACTCCCAACTCCACGCGCAACACTTCGTCACCTCGCGTCCGCACGCCCTGCCGAAGGCACGCAAAAAGCTCGGGAGGGGTCCAGGGAACCCTCTTCAAGGGTTCCCCTGGCGGGTCTGAGCAGCGCCCCCAGCCGCCGGAGGCGCCCGCCCGGCGAGGGCCCGCCGGGAGCGTTCTCTGTCGCCGTATCGTTTCAAAAATAATAACTGCCCATTTCCGCGCATCCGTAGTAAGGAATTGAGCATTGGGCGAAAATCCTCTAGAATCCGCCCGCTTTCGCTGTTTGCAACGTGTACAACCCTGAGTTCAAGGAGTTCGATATGAGCATCATCACCGGCGTCTGGGCGCGAGAGATTCTCGACTCGCGCGGCAATCCCACCGTGGAGTGCGAAGTGGTTCTGGAATCCGGCGACATCGGCCGGGCGGCCGTGCCTTCGGGCGCATCCACCGGCTCGCGCGAGGCGCTTGAGCTGCGCGACAAGGAAGAGCGCTACGGCGGCAAAGGCGTGCTCCAGGCCGTGGAGAACGTGCGCGGCGAGATCGCCGGCGCGGTCATCGGCATGGACGCCGTGCGCCAACTGACCCTGGACAACGCGCTCATCGACCTCGACGGCACCGAGAACAAGGACCGGTTGGGCGCCAACGCCATCCTCGGCGTGTCCATGGCCGCGGCCCGCGCCGCCGCCAGCTTCATGGGCATGCCGCTGTACCAGTACCTGGGCGGCACCAACGCCAAGCTCCTGCCCGTGCCGCAGATGAACATCATCAACGGCGGCGAGCACGCGCCCAACAACCTGGACATCCAGGAATTCATGATCATGCCCGTGGGCGCGGACACCTTTGCCGAGGCCCTGCGCATGGGCGCGGAAATCTTCCACAACCTGAAATCCATCCTGGCCAAGGACAAGCACGTCACCAGCGTTGGCGACGAGGGCGGCTTCGCCCCGAACCTGGCCTCCCACGCCGAGGCCTTCGAGTACATCATCCGCGCCTGCGAGGCCGCGGGCTACGAACCCGGCCGCGACGTGGGCCTGGCCATCGACGCGGCGGCCAGCGAGTTCTACAAGGACGGCAAGTACGTCCTGGCGGGCGAGGACAAGATCCTGACCGCCGGGGAGCTCATCGACTTCTACGACGACCTGGTCTCCCGCTTCCCGCTGATCTCCATCGAGGACGGCCTGGCCGAGGGCGACTGGGACGGCTTCTCCCTGATGACCGAGAAGATGGGCGACCGCATCCAACTGGTGGGCGACGACATCTTCGTCACCAACCCGGACATCCTGGCCGAGGGCATCGACCGCGGCATCTGCAACTCCATCCTGATCAAGCTCAACCAGATCGGCACGGTCACCGAGACGCTCGACACCATCGAGCTGGCCAAGACCGCAGGCTACACCAACGTGGTCTCCCACCGCTCGGGCGAGACCGGCGACACCTTCATCGCCGACCTGGCCGTGGCCGTGAACGCGGGCCAGATCAAGACCGGTTCCCTGTGCCGCTCCGACCGGCTCGAAAAGTACAACCAGCTCCTGCGCATCGAGGAGGAACTCGACGAGGACGGCGTCTACTACGGCCCCATCCTGGCGGGCAGTTTCTTCGACGAATAGAAGAAAACGACAAGGGGGAGGGCCGCGCGGCTCTCCCCCTCTTCGTTGCGCCGCGCAGCGGCGGGCGGCGAAAAATCGGGCGAGCGCCCTCGGCGGCTTGCCATCCGGTGCCTTTTTCTCTACGTAGCGACCAGCACGTGTACGGCATCCCAATATTTCAAACGCGGAGAGAGAGACATGATCCTGCTTGACGGAAAGGAAACGGCCGCGACCATTCGCGCCGAGATACGGGAAGAAGTGGACCAACTCACGGCCAAATACGGCCGCAAGCCCGGACTGGCCGTGGTGCTGGTGGGCGAAGACCCGGCCAGCCAGGTTTACGTGCGCAACAAGGAGCGCGCCTGCGAGGACTGCGGCATCCGCTCCATCCCCCACCGCCTGGAGACCGCCAGCCAGCTTGAGCTGGAAGGCCTCATCAACGAGCTCAACAAGGACGTCGCCGTGGACGGCATCCTGGTCCAGCTCCCCCTGCCCAAGGGTTTGGACTCCCAGAAGATTCTCGATATGATCGACCCCAACAAGGACGTGGACGGGTTCCACCCGGTCAACGTGGGCAAGATGTCGCTGGGCCTGCCCGGCTTCAAGCCCTGCACCCCGGCCGGCGTCATCAACCTGCTCAAACGCTACGGCCTGGACCCCGCCTGCAAGAAGGCCGTGGTCATCGGACGGTCCAATATCGTGGGCAAGCCCCTGGCCATGATGCTCTCCCAGAGCGGCCCCTGCGCCAACGCCACGGTGACTCTGTGCCACTCGCGCACCCCGGACCTCAAGGCCGAATGCCTGGAAGCGGACTACATCTTCGCGGCCATCGGCAAGCCCAAGTTCGTGACCGCCGACATGGTCAAGGAAGGCGCGGTCGTGGTCGACGTGGGCATCAACCGGACCGACGAGGGCCTAGCCGGTGACTGCGATTTCGAAGCCCTCAAGGACAAGGTCCACGCCATCACCCCGGTCCCCGGCGGCGTCGGCCCCATGACCATCGCCCAGCTCATGGTCAACACGCTGGAGGCCTTCAAGCTCCACGTGGGTGCCTAGACGAACGCCACACCCGCCCCACCCGCACAAGCCTTGCCGCGAGGGGGAGTAGAAAAAATGAAAAAGGGCCGGAATTATCCGGCCCTTTTTCATTGGGCGAAAACCGTACGGGGCGGCGGGCCTACGGTCCGGGCTTGACCCGCTCCACGACAGGCCCCTTTCGTGCGGGACGCCGATGCCGTGCGGAACGCAGGCCGAGGGCCAGAGCCATGATCGCGATGGCCGCCAGCACCGGCCAGCGGGAAGTGAGCAGGACCGCGAACAGGCACAGGGCCAGGACCAGTGACACCACGCGCGGCAGGGGCGCGGCCAGGAGTCTGGCGGCGGCCAGGGCCCCGAGCAGGGCGTTGACCAGAAAAAAGCCGTCAGCGATGGCCAGGATGCCCGCCATGTCGAGCACCCCGAGGGAGACCAGGGCGAGCTGGCCCAGGTGAACCAGGGTGTAGACGGCCAGGATGGCCACCGGCACCCCGCGCCCGTTGCGCCGGCCGACCCAGGCTGGCAGGCCGCCCTGCCGGGCCAGGTGGGCCACAAGGCGGACGACCGCGCCCACGAACATGAGGTAAGTGGTCACGCACAGGGCCGCCACCAGGGCGGCCATGATCCACGGGGCCGCCGGGCCGAACAACGGGTGGAGCAGCCCGGCCACGCCGTGCCCCGCCCCTTGCGGGAAGGCGCCGAGCTGGAGCCCGGCGGCCACGGCCAGGCTGACCAGACCGACGACCGCCCCGGCCAGCAGGGCGGCCCGGACCATGGTCCGGCGCGGGTCGCGCACCTCGGCCCCGTAATTGCCGACCACCTCCCAGCCGACCACGGCGAAGAAGAGCAAAAGCAGGGTGTAGCCCAGGGTCGGGACGGACAGCGGCGGCGGAGCGAGCAGCGCGGCCGCGGCCTCGGACGATCGATGCAAGGCCAGGGTGACCGCGGCCCCGGCCAGGAGCAGGATGGTGGCCGAGACGGCCAGGACGGTGGTCACGCGACTCATGGTCCTGAGCCCTCCGGCCAGGAGCAGGGCGCTGCCCACCTGGACCGCTGCGGCGGCAGCGCCGTGCGCGGCCGGGGTGTCCGGCAGCAGGCCCGGAGGCAGGTAGTCGGCCACGGTCAACATGACCGCCGCCGGGCCGAACAGGGCCGCCCCGGCCAGGGCGTAGGCCCCCAGGTCCCTGGCCCACGGCCCGAAGGCCCTGGCCACCGCGTCGGCAGCGCCGCCCTCGCCCGGAAACAGGGTCCCCACCCTGGCGAAGATGTAGGCGAAGGCCGCGCCGAAGAGCATGGTCGCGCCCCAGGCGGGCAAGGCCCACGGCCCGGCCACCTCGATGGCCAGGGGCGGCAGGATGATGATGCCCGAGCCGAGCACCGCCCCCGTCATCAGACAGGATAAAGGAACCGTTCCGATTTTCCGTTGGCTCATCAAACCTCTCCTTCTTGATTTGCCACTGCTATCATGCGAAAGAATGAAAAATCCAATTCGAATTTTCCGGGCATCCCTTCGGAAAACCGGAACGCGGAAAGGGGCGATGACGTGGATATACGCAACTTGCAGTGCTTCGTGGCCGTGGCCTTTGCCGGGAACCTGACCAGGGCGGCCGAGACGGTCTTTCTCAGCCAATCGGCCATGAGCGGACAGATCAAGCAACTTGAGGAAACGCTGGGCTACCCTTTGTTCGAACGCCAGGCCCGGGGCATGCTCATGACCCCCGAGGGCGAGGCGCTGCTGCCATACGCCCGGGCCGCCATCCAGGCCATGGAGGATTTCCGCGTCCGGGGCGAGGGGCTCAAGCGGACCGCGTCCTCGAGGCTGGTGATCGGGCTGAACTCGGACCCGGCCTTCCTGCGCATGGCCGAGCTGGCCCGGATCATGCGCGCCGGCGCACCGGGCGTCCAGCCGTCGTTCATCGTCTCGCAGAGCCGCTACACGGCGGCCTCCCTGCGCTCCGGCGAGATGCACGTGGGCTTCCGCTTCGGCCTGTGGAACGAAGAGGGGGTGCACGACGAGTATGTGGCCTCGGTGCCGCTGGTCATCGCCGTGCCCACGGCCCTGGCCGAGGGCCTGGTCCCCGGCGACTGGCGCGCCCTGGCCGCCCTGCCGTGGATCTACACCTTCCGGGGCTGTCCCTTCCACGTGGCCCTGCGCCAGCGCATGTCGGCCTTCGGAGTGGAGCCCAACCCGGTGGAGCAGACCGTGGACGAGGCGATCATGCGCGAGCTGGTGGCCGAGGGCATGGGCGTGGCCGTCCTGCGCGAGGACGAGGGCAGGCGGCTGGCGGCGGCCGGTCTGGCCGTGCTCTGGCCCGAGAGCCTTCAGGTCCCGCTCTGCCTGTCCTTCCTTGAGGCGCAGGGGGCGCGCTCGCCCATCCGCGAGTTCCGCGACGCCGTGCGCACGGTCTGGGACGTGGACCGGCGCATGGTGGCTTGATCCGCCGGGGTCCGGACTTTGCGCACGAAAAAGCCGACTCACGACGAGTCGGCTCGCAAAAAGTCCGGCAGGGTGGAGCCTAGACTGTTATGCTGGTCAGTTGGGGCGAGGTGTCGCCCGGCACCTTCTGGTAGGCCGCCACGGCCTGGTCCATGGTTGCGTTGGCCGGGTCGAACTGCTCCTCCAGTTGGGTGGTCAGATCCTGGAGTTGGGCGGTGTTGTCCAGCTCGCCCTTGAGCTGTTCGAGCAGTTGGTTGAGCTGGTCCAGGGTGTCGGCGGAGTCCGTTTCCTGGGCGATCTGGGAGAAGATGCGCGCCCCGGCGGCCTGGGTTGCCGAAGCTTCGCCCGTGGACTCGGCCACGTGGAAAATCTCGTTCTGACCGTTGTCGAAGAAATCGTTCAGGGCGGTGTTGATGCCCGAGTTGAACTGGGCAATGGCCGTGTCGCCCGCGTTGGTGCCGAAGTTCCGGTCGATGAACTTGAGGACGTTGAGCAGCCCGTTGCCCAGAGAGTCCTCGTTGACGCCCGAAGAGGTGGCCTTGATGACGATGCCCGCGGCCGCTGCGGCGGTTTCGTCGCCGAACTTCTCGCGGACCCAGTCCATGGTCGATGCCAGTTGGTCGCGCAGGCCGTCGCTGTCCTTGACCTCTCCGTTTTCGTCCTTGACCTCGCCCATGCGGCGGACGATCTCGTTGGCGAAGGTCTCGCCCAGGGTGCGGGGGAAGTCCTCGGACAGCTTGTCCGCCTGACCCGGCGCATTGGCTAGGGCCATGGCCGCCGGGGTCAGTCCGTCCTTGGCCGGATTGATCTCCGCCATCTTCCCGAGGCGCATGCCCGGTGAATTATCCAGCAGCGAGGCCGCGGTCCCCACGTCCTGGCCCTGGTCCTTCCGCGTCTTGAGCTGGTGCATGAACCCATAGTTCATATGTGCGCCGGAGATTTGCATACCCACTTTATCGACGCCCCTCCCCTTTTCTTTATGCCCGTAACAAAAAAAAATTCCCCGCCCCCGCTCCCCCGCAAAACGGCACCCAAAAGTTTAGGAAGGAAGAGGAGATGGGGAGGGGCCGGAGGCGGCTGCACGACAAAAGCCCCGGTGCGGCGGGGCCGGACCGGGGCTTTCTCAGTGTGCTGTCGCCTTTTTTAGTACAGGCGGTGTTCCTCTACGTAATCGAGGACGAAGTCTTCGGCCTCTTCGACGGTCGAGACGTCGTCGCGGACCTGGGCCTCAAGGAGCTGGTCGCGGATCTTGCCGATGGTCGGGCCGGGCTTGAGCTTGGCCAGTTCCATGATCCGGTTGCCGTCGAGCAGCGGTTCGAGCTCAAGGTCCGGGATATCCGCGCGCTCGGCCATCTTCAGGTTGTGGTTGAACTCGCGCCAGGAGCCGTTGCGCGCCTTGATGTCGGCGCGGACCATCTCCATGATGCGCGGGTATTCGTCCAGGGAGCGCAGTCGGCGGATGCCCTTGTCGGTGAGCATGAAGTGCGGACGCATGTGGTTCTGGACCAGATCGCAGATCAGATCGATGTCCTGCTCCTCGAAATGGAGCCTTTTCAGGACCTTGCGGGTGACCTTGGCGCCCACGCGATGATGCTGCAGGAAATTCCAGCGGCCGTCGTAGTATTCGGCGGTGTAGAGCTTGCCGATGTCGTGGAACAGACAGGCCACGGTGCCGAACCAGTCGTAAGGCAGCTCCTCGGGATAGGTCTTCATGACGTCCAGGGTGTGCACCAGGACGGTCTCCTCGGTGCCCTCCTCCGGATTCTTGATCTGGGAGACGCGGGACAGGGCCGCGATCTCGGGGATGAGCCCGTGCAGGAGCATGGAGTCGAAGAGCAGACCGAAAAACTTGTACATGGCCTCGGCCTCGACCTTGCGCCACTCGTCCAGGAAGTCGGACATGGGCACGTAGTCGAGCACGCGCCGGGAGCAGCGTACGATGGCGGCCCAGGAGTTGGCCTCGATCTCTTTGTCGAAGTTGGCGGCGAAGCGCATGGCCCGGTAGGCCAGGGAGTAGTCCTTTTTCAGGACCTGGTCCGGGATGCCCTTGAAGCGGATCTGGCCCTCGGAGAAGTCCGCAAAATCGGCGTAGGTCTCCTTGGCCCGGGGGATGAACGGGCAGACCGAGGACAACGGGATGTCGCCGCGCTGCTCCAGCCGCTTCAAAAGGCGCGGGGTCATGGTCGAGACCGCCTCGTCCGTATAGGCGGCCTCTTCGGTGGAAGCGGGATAGAAATAGTAGGTCACGCCCCCTTCAACAAGGGTGCCCACCATGTCCTTGTCACCGGATTCCTCCATGCTGGGAAAATATTTCTTCAACTCGTCGAACGGGGCCTCGGTGCAGATATCCAGTTCCTGCTCGCTGCCCGTTTCGTCCAGGGTGAGCGCCTGGAGCCGGACGTTGATGATATAGGCATCAAACCCGTTGCGCATTATGGTTTTGCAAAAGCCGACAGCATCTTTGAAAGGCTGACTCATATCTCTCCTCTCTCGGCCGCCCGCGCCGCTTCGGGGCGTACGGCCTCACATTGAATCGTTGCAAGGTGGCGCCCCGCGGACAGGCTCTGCCCCGGCGCGATTCCCCGGCTCCTAGTCGGCCGGCGGGAATCCCTTTTATACAATCTTTTTGCCCGCAATGAAATGGGTTTTTACCCGCCCTTTCAGCACAGAACCGAGCAGCGGCGTGTTTTTTCCCTTGGAATGCAGGGTGGACGGCGAAACGGTCCATTCCTCGGCCTCGTCGAACAGGAAAAAGTCCGCCGGATCGCCGGGCGCGAAGGTGTTCACCGGCAGGTTGAAGACCTTGCACGGGGCCGTGGTCCAGGCGCGCAGAAAGGTCTCGCGGGTCAACACGCCGTCCCTGACCAGCCCCCAGGTCACGGACAGGGCCGTGTCCAGGCCGGTGATGCCGCATGGGGCCACGTCGAACTCGGTCTCCTTCTCGTGGCCCGCGTGGGGCGCGTGGTCCGTGGCCAGGCAGTCGATGGTCCCGTCGTTCAATGCCTCGATCATGGCCAGCCGGTCGTCCTCGGGGCGCAGGGGCGGATTGACCTTGGCCAGGGCGTCGTATTCCGTGGCCTCGGCCTCCAAAATGTTCTCGGTCATGGTCAGGTAGTGCGGCGTGGTCTCGGCCGTGACCTTCACCCCGCGCGCCTTGGCGTAGCGGATGAGATCCGCGGACTTGCGGCAGGAGATGTGCGCCAGGTGGATGGGCAGGTCCAGGTACTCGGCCAGCAATACGTCGCGGGCCACCTGCAACGCCTCGGCCACATCCGGCTGGCCGGGCAGCCCGAGGCGGCTCGACACCTCGCCCTCGTTCACGCCCACGCCCACGCCCAGGTACGGGTCCTCGCAGTGGTCGATGACCACGCGGTCCCAGTCCGAGGCATACTCCACGGCCAGGCGAAAAATCTTGGTCGACTCCACGGGCACGCCGTCGTTGGAAAAAGCCGCGCAGCCCGCCTGGGCCAACTCGGCCATGGGCGCCAGTTCCTGGCCCTTGAGCCCCTTGGTCAACGCACCGATGGGGAACAACCTCGGGCCCTTGGGCCAGTACCTGCGGGCCTTCTCCAGCATCAGTTCGGTCACCGAGCCGTTGTCGTTCACCGGCTTGGTGTTGGCCATGCACATGATGTTCGAGAATCCGCCCCAGGCCGCGGCCCGCAGACCGGACTCCACGTCTTCCTTGTACTCGAACCCCGGCTCGCGCAGATGCACGTGCACATCCGTCAACGACGGCAGCAGCGTCAGCCCGAAGGCCTCCTCCACCGTGGCGTCGCCCGCGTCCAGCGACTCGGCCGAGGGTTTCACCTCGACGATCTTGCCCCGGGATACGAAAACGTCCACGTCCTTGCCGCCCAGTTTGGCGCGCCTGACTATCAAATCGATCTTGGCCATATTGAGCCTCCTGTGTGTGCCTCCGGCGGCCCTGCCGGGGGCCCCTCCGGGGGCCTAAGAACCTTTTGGAAAAGGTTCTTAGGGATCTCCAAAACTTTTTGTCGCCGCCTCGCGGGGAGTATCACCCGCAACGGCCTTTCCCTGAATGAACAACTTCGCCGAAGGCGACAATGGGATTGCAAAGGGCTCGCCCTTTGCCCGCCGGAGGCGAAGTCACCCGACTATCGCCGCCGCAGGCGGCATCCCCTATTCTTCGCCCTTCCTGGTCATGTACAGGAACAACAAAGCCATGCGCACGACCACGCCGCTGGCGACCTGGTCGAGGATGAGGGAGCCCGCCGAGTCGGCCAGTTCCGAGCTGATTTCCACGCCCCGGTTGAGCGGGCCGGGGTGCAGGATGCGCACGTCCGGGTTGGCCCGTTCCAGGTGCCGCGCGCCCAGGCCGAAGGTCCGGGAGTATTCGCGCAGGTCGGGCAGCAGTCCGTCCTTCTGGCGTTCGAGTTGCAGGCGCAGGCACATGACCGCGTCCACGCCCTTGACCGCCTCGTTCAGGTCGGAGAAGACCTTGACCGGCCAGGTTTTCAGCGCCGGGGGCAGCAGGGTGCGCGGGCCGCACAGGCGAACCTTGGCCCCGAGCCGGGTCAGCAGGATGACGTTGGACCGGGCCACGCGGCTGTGGGCGATGTCGCCGAGGATGAGGATTGTCTTGCCCGCCACGTCGCCCCACTCCTGGTGGAGGGTGAAGGAGTCGAGCAGGGCCTGGGTGGGGTGCGCGTGTCGGCCGTCGCCCGCGTTGATGACCGAGCAATCCAGCCGGTCGGCCATGAACCGGGCCGCGCCCGAGCACCAGTGCCGGATGACGATGGCGTCCGGGGCCATGGCCTGGAGGGTCAGGGCGGTGTCCTTGAGGGACTCGCCCTTGGTCAGGCTGGATGAGCTCTTGGCCAGGGAGAAGGTGTCGGCGGACAGCCGCTTTCCGGCCACGTCGAAACTCGTCTTGGTGCGCGTGCTCGGTTCTGCGAAGAAGAGCACCACGCTGCGGCCCTTGAGGGTGGGCACCTTCTTGACCGGCCTCTCCTGCAGTTCCTGGAACCGCCCCGCCGTCTCGAAGATCGCCATGACCTCCGGTTTGGAGAGCTGGGACACGTCCAGGAGATCCTTGTGTAACCATTTCATGTCGTTTCTTGCCTCCGGCATCCTAGAATAACGCTTGCAGTGTCTCCGGGACCATGGCGAAGGCCGCGACCTTGCCCGGTTCCAGCGTGCCGAGGGTGTTGCCCGCGCCCAGGATTCGCGCCGGGTTGCGGGTCACCATGGCGAGCACGTCGTCAAGGGACAGCCCGCCGTTGAAATTTTCCTTGAGGTACAGGGCCTCGTTCCACAGGTCGAGGTCGGTGTTCGAGGCCAGAGAATCCGTGCCCAGGCACAGGGGCGTGCCGGACGCGAACCACTTCTCCCACGGGGCGCGGCCCACGCCGATGAACTCGTTGGAGCGCGGGCAGAGGCAGACCGTGGCCCCGGACCCGCGCACGGTGTCGATGTCATCACTCGTGACCTTGACGCAGTGCACGGCCAGGGTGGTCTCGTCCAGCAAGTCCAGTGCGGACGCCTGCTCCACCGGGCGCTTGCCCGGCGGTTCGAAGTCGAGCAGCCGCCCGCGCGCCTGGAGCAGGTCCAGGAAGGCGCTGGGCTCGCCCGCCATGATGGCCGTCTCGTCGTCGTGTTCGGCCAGGTGCAGGGAAAAGGGCAGCCCCTTTTCGCGCGACTCGGCCTTGGCCGCCCGGAGCACGTCGCGGTGGGTGGTGTACAGCGAATGTCCGGCCACGGAGATGAAGCCCGCCTGGAACTCACCGGACGGGATGAAGGTCTTCTTGGGCACGGTCTCGCCGATGGCCTCGCAGAAGACCGCGAAAAAAAGGCCGGAAGCTTCGAGCATTCCGGCCATCTCCTTGGCGAAACGGGTGGCGATGTCCCCGACCATGACGGTGCCGGTTCGTTTGAGTTCCTGCACGGCCTGGTCGAGCAGGTCCGGTTCGAGGTCGAAGATGGGCTGTTTGAGCAGGTCTTCCACCCAGGTGACGAACCCCTGCCCGGCGGGGCATTTGCCGCGCAGGTGGGCCAGTTCGAGATGGGAATGGGCGTTGACCAGCCCGGGACACAGAAAAACGTCCCCGAGATCGAGGACGCCGTCGGTATGGGTCTTGCGCAGGGAGCCGAACGTGCCGACTTCCCTGATGATCCCCTGTTCGACGAGGATGGCGGCGTCGTCGATGACGGGCGCGCCGGGTATCATGGTCGCGGCTCTGGCCGCGCGAACGAGTTCAACCATTTCGGTTAATTCGTCTCCCCTGCTTTCGGTTTGATGTCTACGGTGAAGTGCCCGCGCACGGGCTGAGAATATTTCGTAGTATGTTTTGCGGCCGGGGTAAAGAAAAACCGGCAAGACGCTCGACGGTTGACCGGGCCGCCCGCACCGCCTACAAGACAACGGATATCGTAAAAAGGAGTTTTGCCGTGACCGAATTGCCCGTGACCTGGAACCGCACATTCAAAGTCTGGTGGCTGTTGCTCTGGCGCAGCCTGACCCTGTCCGTCCTCGGCGGCGGCCTGTTCGGGGCCTTCGTCGGCGTCATCGGCGGCCTGATGGGCATGCCGCAGGAATCCATTACGGGATTCGCCCAGGTCACCGGCTTTATCGTCGGCAACGTGGTTTTCCTGCTCATCGTCAAGACGGCCTTCCGGAAACGGTTCAAGGGCTTCCGGCTGGCCATGGTCGCGGACGAGGTCACTCCAGCAGAAAGCGCTCCGCCTCCGCAAACCGGATCGAGTCCCTGGTAAGCCCCAGCTCGAAATAGGCCGGGGCCAGTTCCCGCGCATGGCCGTAGAACTCGCCCGAGTAACGGCGCGGGACTTCGAGGAAGGATGGCCTGCGGCCCAGCTCCCGGACCTTGCCCTTGACGACCTCGAACAGGGCCAGGGCGCGAGCGGATTGACCCAAGGCCGGATGATGCGGCCCAGCCAAGATATTCTCATCCAGGGTCGGCTCCGGGGCCAGCCCCAGGCGGATGACCCGGACTCCTTTTGTCCAGAGCACGGGCAGGGCCTCGGCCAATTCGCGCACCGCACGGTCCGTTTTCCACGGTTGATATCCGCCCCGCCCCCAAAGGTCGGCCAAGGGCGTGCCCCGAACCACCAGGCAGGGATAGAGCCGGGCCGTCTCGGGTTTGAGGTCGGCGGCCGCGCACACGTCGGCCTGGAACAGGCCGGGCCGGTCGCCGGGCAGGCCGGGCAGGAGCTGGACGCCGAGGGCCAGGCCCGAGGCGCGCACGGTTTCGCAGGCCGCCAGGGCCGTCGCCCCGGAATACCCCCGTCCCGAGGCGCGCAGGGCCTCGTCGTCGAAGGACTGGATGCCCAGCTCGACCATGTCCAGGCCGAGGGCGGCGAGGCGTTTCAGGTCGTCCGGGTCCACACAGTCGGGCCGGGTGGAGCAGCGCACGCGGGAAATCAGCCCCCGCGAGCGGAAGTCCGCCGCCAAGTTCAGGAACCGCTCGGGCCACGGCGCGGGCAGGGCCGTGAAGGTGCCGCCGTAAAAGGCCAGCTCATACGGCCCGCGCGCCCGGTCCAAAGCGGCTTGGAGATCGGTTTCGAGACTCTCGGCGATGGCGGAGAGGTCCGCATGGTCCCGCCCGGTCTGCTTGTCCTGGGCGCAGAACGCGCAGCGGTGCGGACAGCCCGCAAACGGCAGGAAGACCGGCCAGATGCGGGCGGACGCCGGAGGCGGTTCGGGATGGGTGAAGCGCATGGCCGGAGCATACGGCCTTTTGCGCCGCTTTGCACGGATTCCGGCTAGGCTCCCCCGCCGTAGTATCCGTAGCGGCCCACGTGACACCAGCCCACGAATTCGTAGTAGCGGTAAAAATCCTTGAGACGGCGTTTGCCCATGCCCTCCAGGGCCTCGCCCATGGCCCGCTCGTGGATCGAGGCGATGACCACCGTACCCGGGAAATCCCCGGCTTGGGCAAAGGGAATGAGCGGACAGCCGAAGACGCTGCCCGGCTCTGCGGCCGTGGAGTTGGTGAAGGAGATGGACGCCTCCCTGCTGAAGACCTGGCGGATGCAGTCCATGACCTGCTTGCCCGCCGAGCCCGTGCCGTAGATCAGAAACTCACCGAGCCGGCCGCGCTGTTTGTCCAGGGACGCCCAGGCGTCGGCGTATTCCAAGGGGGCGCGCTTCTGCCTCCACTGGGGCAGGAGCACGCCCTCGCGCTCCTTGCGGAAGGCCACCAGGATGGTATCGCGGCCGATGAAGGAGTATATGGGCTCGCCCATCAGGCTGTCCACGGCGTGCTCCACGGCGAGGAGGCTGGCCTCGCCGTAGGCCTCCTCCGTGCCGGTATAGTCGTGGAAGACCATCACCCCGCCGACCTTGAGGTGGTCGTGCCAGGCCAGGATATCCAGGGCGATGCCGGACTGCTCGCCATCCGGGCCTATCCGGGGGAACCCGTGATCGCCGTCCACGAACAGGAAGTCAAGCCGACCGCCTTCCCATTCCTTGCCCGCCACCACGCTGGACCCCTTGATCACCCGGCAGCCGGGCAGGCTCACCTGATCCAGAGCCTTCCGGTAATACGCGTCCTCCGGGAAGATATCCATGGTGCAGAAGCTCCCGCCGTGCTCCCGGACGTGGTCGAGCAGGACCGGGGTGGAGCCCTCGCCATGGAAATAGCCTATCTCGGCGACACCGCCGCGCACCTCAAACTCATCCAGCAGCCGTTTCAGAAATTGCATCTCACGCCTCCCGTTTTTCCGGATACTAGACCCGGGCCGTTCTCCGAGCAGCCGCTCGAAGGTTTCCATGGTCCCGTCGAAGTCGGCATAAAAATCCTCGTAGCGCAGGTGCAGGGGAATGTAGCCCATGACCCGTCGCCACTCCGCAGAGCTGGATACGCTTGTACGGGGATTGCTCCAGAAACCGCTCAAGGGCCGCCCGGGCCTTGGCGGCGCACTGCCCCGAGGACTGGATCAGGTCATATTCCGAATCGGGGACGCCAAGAGTCAGACTCATGCCGCTCCTCCCTGCAGCGTTTGGATCAATGCTGTCCAGCGGGCCGCCATCCACGCCTCGGAAAACTGTTCCAGCACATGGGCCCGCCCGGCCGCGCCCAGAGTCTCGCTACGCTCCAGGCAGTCGATCGCGGCCTCGGCCAGCCCTTCGGGCGTGACGCTTGCGGCCAGCCTGCCGGTCAACCCGTCCAAGACCAGATCGCCCATGCCGCCGACATCGAAGCCCGCCACCGGGGTGCCGCAGGCCAGGGACTCCAGCACCGTATTGGGCAGGTTGTCCTGCAGGGCCGGGTGGAGCATAGCGTCCGCCGCCCTGTAGGCCATGATCTGACGCGCCTGATCGGCCACGAAGCCGAGCCGCTTGACGGTCACGCCCGGCAGGTCCGGCAAGTCATCGGCCCGCCCCATGACCAGCAGCGTCAGGGGGGCGCCCAGCCGTTTCAGGGCTTCCCGGGCCATGCCCACGCCCTTGCGCGGGTCGCCGAAATTCGCGGCGCACAGGAGCAGCACCCTGCCCTCCACGGCCAGCCCCAGGGCACGGCGGGCCTCGGCCCGGTCGCCGGGGGCGTAGGCCGCCGTGTCCAGGCAGTTGGGCAGTAGCCGCACCTCACGCCCACGCCACAACCCGCAAGCGGCCAGCTCGGCCATCCAACGAGACGGCGCGGCCGCCGCCAGCCCGGGGGATACCCGCAGCACCCCGGCCTTGCGGGAAAATTCAGCCGACACCCCGCCCGGCCGCAGGAACGGATATTCCCCGGTGGTCGGGCAGCGCTCGTCGCAACCGTCCCTGAACAGGGAACAGCCGTCCAGGTAGGCGCAGCGCCCGGTGAAACTCCAGGTGTCGTGCAGGGTCCAAACCGTGGGGACCCGCCCGGCGCACAGCCGAACCAGGTCCACGGACCAGCCCACCCGCGCCCCGCCGTGGATGTTGTGTACCGAGACCGCGTCCGGGGAAAATTCGTTGAGCGTCCGCTCCAGTCCGCCCAGGGCCTCGGCCTCCAGGGACGCGTCGGGGACCCGGTTCCAGGGGATGCTCTCCTCGGCCCGGACCACATACCGCTGCCACGGACCAGCCGGGAGCCCCTCCTGCGGGTCGTTGACAACCATGCCGACCTCGTGGCCCGCCTTGCCCAGGGCACAGGCCATACGGGCAGCGGCGATGGCGGCCCCGCCCTTGGCTTCGGTGTCGGAAATCAACAGCACCCGCACGGGCTACCCCTGCCAGCCGAATCGAGCGTAGACGTCCTTCTGGATCTCGGCCACCCGCCGCCAGTTGAACCGGTCCGCGACCCACTGGTTGGCCGCCTCGCTCCGCTGCCTGCGGAAACGGGCGTCGCGGGCCAAGTCCAGGCAGTGGCGGGCCATCGCCGCGGCATCGCCATCGTCCACAACCAGGGCACTCTCCTCGTTGACGTAGCCGGTCTCCAGCACCTTCCGGTTGGTGACCACGGGCAGGCCGGAGCACATGGCCTCCAGCAGCGCGGTGTTGCCGGTGCAGTCGGCCACGGGAAAGAGGAACGCGGACGAAGTCCGATACAGCTCCAGCAGGTCGTCGGTGGGAATGCCGGTCAGCAGCCGCAAGCCCAGGCCGTCAAACAGGGGGTGGTTCTTTTCCGGCGTGACGCAGACGACCTCGACCTCGGGGGCTTCGGCCCTGATGCGCGAGATCGCGCCCACCAGCGTGGGGAAGTCGCGCAGCCAGTTGCCAACGAACAGGACGCGCGGGACGCGCTGTTGCGGCCGGCCAAAGGGGAAGAAGGCGGGCTCTACGCCCAGAGGGACCAGGTGGACCTTGCCCTTGCCGGTGATGGACTCGAAATAGTCGATCTGGTTGGGCGCGATGACGATGACCCCGTCGTGCAGCGGGTAGTGCGACTTGTCCGGAATGATTTCTTCCATGAAAGCGGGCGGCTGGTGGTAGGTGGCCAGGACCGTGTTGCCGTTCTTGTGGCGCGGGGTCAGGTAGGTCGCGGACTCCCCGTTCAGGAAATGTACCAGGGTGCCGGATTCCCCGGCCAGGCGGGCTATCAGGGACAGCTCGCGGCGGAACGAGCGCTCCGCATACGCCGTGCGCAGATTGGGGACCATGCCCTGGGAGCGGAAGAAGTCGGGCGGGAGTTTGGACAGCTCGCCCTCGGGTTCGTCGAACAGGGTGTAGCCGTCGAGGAATTCGAGCATGTAGTCGATGCTCGACTGGACGATGTGGTGTTCCCAGCGCTCCGGGACGATCAGCAGATGCTTGCTCATGTCGGCCTCGCTATATCCTTCGTATTTCCAGGCCGCGACAGCCGTCCAGGGCGCGCAGGGCGTCCAGAACGTGCTCCGGCCGCAGCCGCTGCAGGCAGGGCACACGCCCGTCGCACGTCTCGTTCTTGTCGCAGGGGGCGCAGGCCATGTCTGCCTGCAGGACCACCGCGCGCTGGCTCTCGCGCACCCGAAAACGCGGGTTCACACCACCGAACACGGCCACGCTCGGCACGCCGAGGCTGGTGGCCATGTGCAGGGTGCCGGAATCCAGGGTCACGACCGCCGAGGCCCGCGAGAGCAGGCCGAGCATCCCGGCCAGATCGAGTTCACCACGCAGGTCGCGGTCGCAGACCACCTCCCGCGAGGGGGCCGTCCCGGTCAGGACCAGAGGGGAGCCGGTCAGGCTCGCAGCCAGCTCGCGGACGTATTTCCACGCCCACTGCCGGGCGGGATGTCCCGCTTCGGGGGCGAGGATGACGCATCCGGCCAGGCTGTCGAACGGCCTGCCCCAAGCCTCGGGGACCGTGTATCTGCGGGCCGGAATGTCGCCGTCGATCCCGAGCAGCCGGGCCAGCTCCAGGGTCCGGTGCTCCACCGGCTTGATGGACAGGGTCATGACGTCCAGGTCGACGGCCCCGGCGGGGAGCGGGCCTTCCAGAAGCTGGACCTTCACCCCCGGCACGAGCGCGGCCACGGCTCCGACCCACTCGAGACGGGTCAGCAACCGGACGGACTCGCCCCGGTCCCGCAGCAATTCCAGGACCGGCAGCAGGAGCAGCACATTGCCCAAGCCGTGGGTGCGTTTTATGGTCAGGGTCCCGTCCATTCCATCCCCTCAGGGCAATCTGAAGACCACGGCCTGCCCCGTGGGCAGGATCAGCGGGCATTCGGGCTTGTCCCCGAAATATTCGTCCACGGCCCGACGCGCGCCGGGACAGGTGTGGATGCCGTAGTCGTCGAAGACCATCGCGCCGCCGGGAACCAGCCTCGGGTAGACGAACTCGCAGCAGTCCAGGACGCTCCGGTGGATGTCCACGTCCACGTGGGCCAGCTTGATCCGGTAACCATCCAGCCCGGCGAAGGTCGCGGGAATGAAGCCCTGGTGGTAGCGAATGAATTCGTCATCGCCCACCACGCGGCGCACGGTCTCCAGGGAGGTGTCGTCGAAGTCGCCCTTTTGGTGGCAGTCCACCTCGGCCTCCACCTCGGGCATGCCCTCGAAGGTGTCGAACAGGCGCAGCCGAGGCGTGTCGTCCGGGTGCAGGCGCAGCAGCTCCTTTTTGAACAGCAGCCCGGTGCCGCCCTTGTACACGCCCATCTCCCAGACCTCGCCGTCAAGGGTGGCGACCTGCTCAAGGCAGGTGCGCAAGGTCCACATGCGGTCCGAGCCCACCAGGGATGCGGCCCCCTTCTCGGCCAGCTCGCGGTGCAGGCTGAACACGTCCTCGCGGCCCACCCAAGGCAGGAAGGTCGTCCACGGGTTGACATAGGGCCGGTAGTTGTTCCGGTCCGGAATCTCACCGGGGCCGACGACCTTTTCCACCACGTAACCCCGCTCCCGGAGATAGGTGACCATGTCTTCCTCGTTGACGGCGATGCCTGTCAGGTCCTTGCTCACGACGGCTCCTCATGCTTGTCGGCGGCGCGGGGCCCCGCCGAGGTGTCAGTCTTTTTATTACGCGGCGTCATGCTCACACCCTCCGGGTCAGGATCAGCGCCTTCAGCAGGCCGTTGAGCCTGGGCTGGTGATGGTTGCGGCTCATGTCCGGGCATGGCTC
The DNA here is from genome assembly GCF_037094465.1 of Pseudodesulfovibrio sp. 5S69. Lineage (NCBI taxonomy): Bacteria > Pseudomonadati > Thermodesulfobacteriota > Desulfovibrionia > Desulfovibrionales > Desulfovibrionaceae > Pseudodesulfovibrio > Pseudodesulfovibrio methanolicus. The sequence goes on along the minus strand of NZ_CP146609.1, from coordinate 712,977 downwards.
GGACTCGAAGAACACGGGGTGGACCGAGACGTCGAGCCGCCCCTCGGCTGCGGGCAGCAGGCGCCCTTCGAAGGCCTGCCGGTCGTAGACCCGGGCGAACCGCTCGAACGGCCCCCAGCCAGGGAAGGTCCCGAAGGGGTCGTAGACCGCCATGGCCTTGGGATCGAACAGGGCCCTGCCGCGCACATTGCGGATTTCGGCGTAGCGGTTGCACAGAAAAAACGGGATGATGCAGGCCCGTCCACCGGGACGGAGCACCCGCCCTATCTCCCGGATGAAGGCCACGTCGGCCTCACCTTGAAAATGCTCGAAGGAGTGATGGCAGCTGATCGCGTCCAGGGAGGCGTCGGGCAGCGGAATGGCCGAAACGTCGCCCACCAGGCGCTCCACGCCGTCGCCCCGGTCGGGCAGCCTGACCGCATCCAGGCAGTAGACCCGCTCCAGGCCGCACAACTCCAGGGCCGCAGCCGCGTACTCGCCGAAGCCGCCCGCCGCATCCAGCAGGACCTTGCCGGGCTCAAGCCCGAGCAGGCGGATGCTGACCGCGTATTCCAGGACCTTGTCGAACACGAAGGGGTATTTCCTGAAGCGCTCCATGACGTCCAGGGCGAGCAGGGCGTCGTAATCGGCGCGGACCAGGCGACACGGTTCGCCGTCACCGCCCTCCACGGGATAAAGCTTGCGGTTGGTGACCAGGTTGTTGATGCCCGCGCGCTGGTACAGGGTCCACGGCCAATTGGTCCTGATATGATGATAAAAGCGGCGCACCCGTGTGCGCAGGTCCGGTTTCGTCGTCGCCATTACGCCCCACCGCCTTTGCTGCCGTACTCGCAGACGTTGCAGGGGATATCCGCCGGGCGGCCCTGGCCGCGCATCCACCGCCGGACCTTTTTGTAACGCTCCGAAGTCCACAGGGCCTCGACGCTCCTGTCCCGGATATCGCCCACGATGAACGTGTGCTCCTGGTCGTTGCAGCACAGGGGCACATCGCCGTTGTGCAGGATGACCAGCGAGTTGAACATCCACGACCGGGTGCAGGGAATCGGCTCGCCGGGCCGCCGGACGGGCCTGCCGTCCAGCAGATCCGCGTCGACCTTGCCCAGCCGGTCGGACAGGGGGACGTGCTCCATGACGATGTTGTCCAGGTGGCCGAAGCGTTCGTTCAGCCCCGCGTCGAACCCCAGCGGGCTGCGGACCACGATGCGCACGTCCGGCCCGGCCATGCTGATGAAGGTCATGGCGTTGTCCATGACCCGGCCCACGTCCGCCTTGACGCCCATGATGTGGGCGTAGGCCTCGGGATCGCTGCTCGGAATGGTGATATACAGAATGTTCAGCCCGGCCTTGAGCACAGCCTCGGCCCGCTCCGGCGTCATCAGGATGGCGTTGGTGGAAAACCCCACGCGCTTCTCGGGAAACGCCTTCCTGGCCTTGGCCACCAGAAGCGGCATGTCCTTGTTCACAAAGGGCTCGTTGACATGGTGCAGATGGATGCGCTCCAGGTCGGCGCGGGCGAAATCCAATTCCTCCAGGATTCTGTCGAAAAGTTCCGGCTCCATGAACTTGTTGCCCACGGCCCGAGCCATGCCCGGATAGGCGCAATAACGGCAGCGCGCGTTGCACACGGTATGGGTTTCTATCTCCACTTCAAAAAGCTTCATGCTCCCTCCTAATAGCAGACGCCGTTGCCCGCGAATTCCGGGGGCAGGGTCCTTGTCGCGCTCCGTTCGGCCAACTGGCGCCGGTAGGTCTCCGCATCGGGCAGCGGGGCCCGTTCCCGGGCCTCGAAAATCACAGCGCGCTCGACCTCGCTGGCCACCCGCTCCCACCGCTCGGAGAGCGGATTGTAGAGCTTGGCCACCCGTCCCGGATTGCCCGCGACCACGGCAAACGGGGGCACGTCGCGGGCGATCACGCTGCCCGCGCCGATCACGCTGCCCCGCCCAATTTCCAGGCTGCCGAGGATGCAGACATTGGCCGCGATCCAGCAGTTGTCGCCGATGACCGTCCGCCCGCCCAGATGCGCTCCCTGGTCCACGTAGGGCCGGGTGACGTCGTCAATGACGTGGTCCGCGTTGGAGACGACCACATGGGGGCCAAACAGGCAGTAGTCACCGATCGAAATCGACCCGCCCGAGTTGAACATGCCGTACCGGCCGAGCTGAACGCACCGGCCTACCGAGATGGCGCTGCCCGTGGCCCGGGAGCAGACGTTGAGCCACGTCCCGTCGCCCACGAGCGTCCCCTCGCCGATGGACACCCCGTCCAGGCCCAGGACCTGGACCAGCGCGCCGAAGGTCACCCCCGGAAAAGTCCTACGCAGCATAGCTCCATTCGCCTCTTCCTTCATGGTCTCCATCCGTCTCCCGCGGCGTCCGTCCACTACCAGTTCAGGCTCCGCTCGTAGCCGAGCTCGACGAGCAGCTCCCCGCCGGTCTCCCTGACGAAATCCTGCGCCTTGTCATCCAGGTGATTGCGCCAGTCATCGATCAGCCCCTTCAGGAAGTGGGAGCGGCTGTCCTCCCGCCCTTCGGTCCGGCCGGTCGTTCTCAGGAAGGTCGAGGCGTCCACGATCTGCCCGACCGCTTCAGCATCCAGGTCCTCGCTGTGCAGGTCGTCGAGAATCCCCAGCGCCAGGGAATGCAGGCTCCGCAGCAATCCGTTCATCTCGGGGAAAAAGCTGTTGTCGCCGTGGTGGCAAGCGGATTTGTTCATGTTGTCCTCCTTAACTGTGCGGCTTGTCGCTGGTTCCCAGTACCGTGCGAGTGAGGCAGTGCGAGCCCCCGCCGCGCACCGCGTCCATGACCGCTTCGAGAACCCTGTCGTTGAAGGGGTCCGCCCCGGGGACAAAATCCGCGTGGGCCGTGCGCCCCCGCATCAGCGCCTCGAAATCCATCGGGATCTGCCGATCCACGAAAAAACTGTGCGCGTAGGTCATGGCCATGTCCCGCTGCGCTCTGGTTAGCCGGGGGCAGGCAGCCGCCGTGCGCAGGGCCTCGCGGTATTCATCCTCGGTCGCGCAGTCGCAGGTGAAGCCCTTGCCACCGTAGTGGCTGACACTGCACAGGATGACCGGTTTGCCCATCAGGGTCAGCTCCATGCCCACCGTGCCGCGCACGGTCACGCCGCCGTCGACGAGTTCGTGGAGATGGTAGGAGTTCACCCGGCTGGTGGCCGGGATGACCCGGATATGCCCGGGCAGACCGTCCACGAAAAATTCGTCCACCAGTTCCCGGGCCCCAGACTCCGTTTGGTTGAGGTGCTCTGACGGGTGGATCTTGATGATCCAGTCCACATCGGTGACCTCTGCGATGATGCGGCAGGTCTCGCGGAGCCAAGTGTCGATCCCGGGGTAGACCATGTCCTCGGACATCTGGGCGTCCCAGACCAAGTGGGTGTAGACGCACCAGACGGGTTTGTCTTCGGTGAGCCCCAGCTCGCGGCGTAGGTCGTCAAGCTCGGGCTCGTCACCGTCAAAAAAATTCTCGCGCTGACTCTGTCCGGCCTTGTAGCGGGACACATAGTCCGCCAGCTCCCCAACGCGCCCGGCGTCCATGCCGCGTGCGAGGAGGGCCTCCCACTCCGGGCCAGACAGGGCGTAGGACCCGAAGGCGTATTCGTCCCGAACGACCTTCATGACAACGCTCCCCGCGACGATGCCCGGCTGGCAGATCATGACCGCGCGGTTTTCAGCCTTAAGCATATCCCAGATCGGCCCCCACTCGGTGTAGGTTTTGTGGCCGGTGACCACGAGGGCGGGGTCGAACCTGTCTAGCAGCCGTCTTGAGGCCGTGGCCGACAGGTGGCCGCTCCGGACGAACCGGGGTATCAGCCCGGCGTGGCGTTCGACGGCCAGGGGATATGGGCAGCGGCCGTACCGACCCAGGGCGGCCATGGAGTACATCCCGACCTTGACCCCGGCGAGCTGCTCGTGGAGCCGCTTCTCAGGGTCGAATTCGCGGGCGTAGGCCTCGGCCTCGTCAAAGTCAGCCGGTTCGAGCGCGTCCCCGAGCATGACGTAGGGCATGCCCGAAGCCTCCATGATCTCCCGGCCGATCACCCGGCAGTTGGCGCAGGTCCGCTCCCACCGGTCCGGCTTGCCCCCGCCGAAGACGTTGTTCAGGATGCACGCCCCGAGCGAGCCGTCGCACAAAACCATGGTCGCGTCGTAACCGTGGTTGCGCGCAAGCAGCCCCCAAAACAGGTCGCGCTTGAGCAGATGCACCGCCCCCGAGGTCACGGACCAGATCAGGATCGGTTCGCGAGTTGCTGGTGCGGGCCGGCCCTCAAGCGAAACCTGCTCCTTGAAATCCAGGAACTCCCGTTCCCACTGGGGCACGGTATCCGTCATCAGACGCCCTCCTCCGCCTTGCTGAAGCCGAAAACGGGCACGGAGCGGACCAGTGCGAACCCCTCGGCCGCAGCCAGCCCGGCCGACCCGCCCCGGAACCCGGCCAGATGGCGGATCCCCCCCTCGGAACGGGGGTGGGGAAACGCCTGCAATTCACTCTCGTAGCAGCCCATGGCCTCGATCTTCCGGTCCAGGCGCGCGGCCACGTCCACGAAGACGTCCGGCCTGAATCCCGGCTCCTCGACGGGGGTCCATTCCGTGGATGAGAGCACCTCGAAGGCCAAGATGGTCCGCACGCCACTCCCCGGCAGCGGACGAGCGGCCGTCTGCACAGCCCTGGCGGTCAGACGATGGTCCACGTTCAGGTCCCCGCCGTGGTGCGTAAGGATGAGCTGCGGCCGGACCCGTTCGATCACGGACTCCACGCAGCGGACAATGTCCAGCAGCGGAACCGAGTCGAAGGCGTTGTCCGGGAACATGCCCGTCTGCACGAACTTCGCTCCGAGGACGCGCGCGGCGGCGGCGGCCTGGCGGGCCATCATGGCCTCGACGGCCTCCCGTTCGGACGCGTCCATGGCCGACTCGCGACAAACCGCGCCCTGCCCGAGCACGGCCGAGACCACTGGATGCCCGGCTTCTGCCAGTCGGGCCATGGTCCCCCCGCAGCCAAGGACCTCGTCGTCGTGATGCGCGGCCACGACGAGTACCGGCGCGTTCCTGTCCAGCATCAGCATGGGGCGTCCTCCTTGCGGGCGAGCAGGTCGGCCAGGGCTAGGTCCAGCGGAGTGTCCACGTCCACCGCCCGCTCCGGCGGCATGACGTAGGGGGCAATCCCGCCCCGATACTGGTTGCCGTCCACGGACTCGAAGAAATCGGCCTTGGCCCAGTAGACCGCCCCGTCGTAGAAATATGCCGGGGGCAAGTCCTCGCGCTCCATGTCGCGCAGTTCGGGGAACAGGGAGACCATCCGGCCGGCGGCGTCGACGGTCCACGCCCAGGCCGGGTGCTTCTCGGCCTGGACCACGCTCCCGGCGGCGTCCAGCCCGGGATCGGCCAGCAGCAAATCCCGACAGCCGACGATGTCCTCCGGTGCGCGCAGGGGCGAGGTCGCCAACAGCAGGCAGACGTAATCGAAGCGCGCGCCCAGTTCCTCGCGGTAGCGGCGTAGGGCGTTAGCCGCGGCGCGGCCCACCGAGGTCACGTCGTCCACGTCGTCCCGGCGCAGGAACGGCACGTCCGCCCCGGCCTCACGGGCCAAGGCCGCGATGCCTTCGTCGTCGGTGGCCACGTGGATCAGGCCGCACACACCCGAGGTGCGGGCCTGCTCCACAGCGCGGACCATCAGGGGCACGCCCCCCACGCAGCGCATGTTCTTGCCCGGCACCCTGCGCGAATGGGCTTTGGCCGGTATGATGGTCAGTACGGGTTGCCGCGTCATGTCGCTCCGCCTTGCCCTTTCCGGCGCTGTCACGCCGGGTCCTCGCGAGGGTATTTCTCGCGCTCGGAGCGGAGGAACGCGGCACGCGCCTCATCGTCCGCCCCGGCCTCGGCCGCACCCTGCGCCAGGTGATGCGCATGATGGATTGCGGCGCGGGCGATGGCCTTGACCGCGTACCCCTGGAACTTGAAGAGGTCATACTCCTCGTCGAACAGGCAGTTGCAGGCGCTGCACACCGGGCCGTTCTTTTCGATGGCCGAATAGTCGCGCGTCAGGTGCGCCCGTCGGAACTCCCGCATGCGCTCGCCATTCCAGATGTCCTGGAGCCGCTCGGTGTTGGCGTCGCCCACCGGGGCGAGCACATTGACGTCCACCGGGCAGGGCGAGACCAGGCCGTCCCAGTTGACCACCAGATTCTCCCAGCTGATGCGGCAGACCGGACGGTCCTGCGGGGCGATGTCCATGTACCGGGCCATGTCGATCTCGTCGGCCGTGCCGGACACCCCGCACAGGTTGAGCATGGGGTTGAGGAAGATCTTGTCCACCGGGAGCTTGCCGAAGTACGTCCGGTACTCCTCGGTGTGCGGCATGGTCCGGCTCTGTTGCACCCCGGAGACGCAGACGTGCGTGGGGTGGCCGCGCAGTTCGTTCTCGTTCAGGAAGTCGAGTATGTTGGCGATGGTCGGCTCGAACTTGGAGTTGATCCGCACCGACTCGTAGACGTCCTTGGTGCAGGCGTCGAAGGAAAAGACCATGCGGTCCAGCCCGGCGTCGAGGAACCGGGTGGTCAGCTCCCGGGTCAGCCGGGTGGCATTGGTCAGTAGCGAGAGATAGATGCCGTGGCCCTTGGCTATGCGGACCATTTCCACGATACGGGGATGCAGCAGGGGTTCGCCCTGGACGTTCAGGGTGACTGAGCAGCCCAGGGGGCCGATCTCGTCCAGGATCTTCCTGAACAGGTCCACGTCCATGAGCCCGAGCTTGCGGGTATACTTGTTCCTGCCGTGCTCGTCCCGGTAATGGTGGCAATGGGTACAGCGCAGGTTGCAGGAATTGGTCGGTTCTATGTGGACCTGGGCGGGAAAGTACGGGCTCTCCTCGCCGGGTTCGCGGCAATACACGGCCTGGGAGACGAACCGCTCCACCAGAGCCTCGAACTGCCTTTCCGCTTCATATCGTTTCATATCTTCTCCCAGGGGTGTTTGTGGCAGGCACGCGGTCCGCCCGCATCAGAGCTCTTTCGGGTAAAAACGCCGGAAGGCCTTTTCGCAACGGCGTCTGATGATGTCCTTTTCCTTGTCGTCGAAGGCCTCGCCGAGCTTCCTGTCCCGGTCGCTGGTCACGGTCGTGCCCACGTAATCCTTGCGCAGGATGGGCTTGAATTCCGTCCGAAAGCCCATGGGCTCGACGCCGACATGCGCGAAAAGCGACTTCCCGGTCCCTTCGAGATCGGCCAGAAGCTCCTCGTGGCGGAGAATCCGCACCTGCGGCAGGTCCATGATCCGCTCAAGGCAGGCGTAGAAGCGCAGGTAGAGCTCGATGGCCGCGTCGAGATCGCGGTCCACGGACCGGTTGCGAATGGAGGCGATGTTCTTCAGCGGGCTGCGCATGTTCAGGATGATTCTGGCCTCGGGATAGGCCGCGGCCACCCAGTCGCAGAACAGCGAATTGGACGGGGTCTTCTCGCCGAAGCAGGTTACCGCCGGGTCGATCTCGCCAAGCAGCTGAAAATAGACCGCGTCCAGGATGTCCCGCAGGGTCAGGGCCCGTGTCCTGGCTTCCTTGAGCAAGGGATACGGGTCGATGCGCTGCTGGTAGGTCGGCAGCCACGAGCCGTAGACGTCGTCCCGGAAGGGCATGTCGTACTGAATCTCCAGAAGCCAAAACATAACGATGGAGAGGACGTACTTGGCCTGGAGATAGGTCAGCGGCGCGTCCACATCCGGCAGGCGCCGGTCCACGAAGCAGCGCTTCTCGAACATCTCGTAGGCGCGCTTGGTCTTCTGGAAGAGCATGCTGTCGATGAGCACGTGCACGTTGGGGTGCTGCGACAACAGGTTCGAAAGCAAGGTAGTGCCGCTCCTCGGGACCCCGAAGATAAAAAATCGGTTCGTTGCCTGGTTCATCACTCGACTGTCTCCCTGGTCAACTGTTCATCCTTGCGCAGGGCCGCTTTCAGGGTCCGCCCGCAGAGCGAGCGCATATCCCGAGGGTGAATGCCGTTGCCCGGCCGCTTCAAGGCCAGATCGTCCGGTCCCAGGACCGCGCCCGCCGGGAGATCCCGTGCGGCAACCACTGACCTGCGAAATTCATGCCGAAAATGCTCTTCGACCGGACCCGGCACCAGGCCCCCCGCGCCCATTTGGCGCTCCACCCTGCGCACCCCTTCGACCAGGGCGCGAAACTCGACCGGGTCGGCGGAAAAGGCATGGTCCGGGCCGGTCATGCCCCTGTCCAGGGTGAAGTGCTTTTCCAGGATGCGCGCCCCGAGCGCCGTCGCCGCGAGGCACGCCTCCACGCCCGAGGTGTGATCGGAGTATCCGGTCACGGCCCCGGTCAGGTTCGCCACGTCCCGCATACGGGCTAGGTTGGCCTCGCTGTCCGGAGTGGGATAGAGGGAGACGCAGTGCAGGAATGCGGTATCCATGCAACCGTTTTCATAAAGGATTTCCATGGCATCCCGAACCTCCCTTTCGTCGGCCATACCCGTGGACAAAATCAGCGGCAATCCCTGTGCGGCCACCGCGCCAAGCAGCGGCAGGTTGATCAGGTCCTCGGAGGCGAGCTTCAGGGCCGTGGCCCCGCTCTCGATGGCGGCGCGCATGCAGATGGGATCGGCCACCGAGGTCAAGGGGACGACCCCCTTGCTTCGGGCGTAGTCAAAGAGCTCCCGATGGCGCTCCAGAGGGAACTCCAGCCGCTTGAACATCTCGTACATGGACTCGCGAACGGTCTCGCCCCGATTCCGGTATTCGTAGATCATGTCCCGGTCGGCCATGAACTCCTCGGAACGGAACGTCTGAAACTTGACGCAATCCGCCCCGGCGTCAGCCGCCACGTCCACCATCTTTTTGGCCAGATCCATGTCGCCGTTATGGTTCACGCCGACCTCCGCGATGATGAACACCGGATGGCCGGGGCCGACGACGCGTTCGCCGAGAGTCAGGGTCCGTGCGAAATCACTGTTCACAACAATTCATCCTTGATCATGTTTTGCCCGAATGCGATCTCCGCGCTCTGAGGGCCGTGACGGAACAACAGGTCCACAAAGGCCATGGGCGAGGCGAATGCATGGCGACCCTGGGAATATTCAGGGTGGTTGTATTCCTGAAAAATCACCTTGATCCCCTTGCCCTCGAAGTCCTCGATCCTGATATAATCCCGCCCCATGGCCCCGGTGACGACGACTTCCGCCCCGAAGGTCTCGGCATGTTCCAGGACCAGATCGGACTTGCGCCCGGTGAACCCGCACTCGGAACCTATCTCGATGCGCGGACTCAGCCCGAACCAATCGAAGGCCTGTTTGAGCATGGCCAGGTTCAGATCAGCCAGGCGGGTCCATTCACTGTCGTGGTACAACCATTCGAAGAACGGCCAATACTCCTTGAAATACGGCGCCTTGCCATAGCACGAGCGCAGCGTCAGGCTGTGTTCCTCCTGCCACCCCTTCCTGTCCTGCGAACGGCCGATGCGGATGTCCGCGAGGCGGTCGGACGGCGACCCTTTGCGGTCCACGGGCACGGTCAGCCAGAGGACCTGGCCCGAGGGGGTGACCACCCGGTTGCGGTGGTTGAAATCCCGGGTCAGGAACTGGACGTCGTCCATGTACACGAACACGTCGCACAGGCTGGCCTTGTGCAGCAGGCCGAGCCACGGCAGGTAGGCGGGCTGATGGCCGCTGACCACGATCACGACCGCCCCCTCTGCCGCTCCACCAGCCCAAGAAAGTTGTTCTCCATGATGCCGTCGAGCGCGGTCTGCGGGAGATCGAGCGCCTTGAGCCCGGCCATCACCTGCGCCTGGGAATGGCTGTGGTTGAAGGGAAAGTCCGAGCCGAACAGGAGCCGGTCGCCCAACCCCGCCTGGGCGTAATAGCGGACCATCTCCAGGGTGGAGGAGACGGCGGTGTCGAACCAGACGTTGGCCAGGGCCTCGGCCACAGGCGGATGGTGCGTGTACAGCCCGAGCAGCCCACCCAGGTGCGCGGCCACGATCCGGGTCCCGGGACAGGCCGAGGCCAGCCCGTACAGCCCGGACGGCCCGGTATCGGACGCCCGGAAGGCATGGTCCACATGAGTCATTAGAAAGAGTCCGCTTTCGGCGACGTACCGAGCCAGATCATGCGTCGTGGACGAATCGAGTGCGCCTCCCTGCCAGCCCGTGTTGATCTTGATGCCCACGGCTCCGGCCTCGCGTGCCCGGTCCACCTCGGTGCGCCAGCCCGAATCCAGGGCCTGGACCGAGCACACGGCCAGAAAGCGATCGGACCCGGCGGCTGCGGCCAGCACGTGGTCGTTGTTGCGACGGCAGAGGTCGAGGCTCGTCCACGGCAGGGAGACCAGCACGGAGCGGTCGATCCCGGCCCGGTCCATGGACTCGGCAATGGCCTCGGGCAGGCTCAAGGCCAGGGCGTCCGGCCCCTCGGGGTGGCGGTGCAGCGCGGCCAGGACCGCCCCCTCGTCCCGAACGAGCGGGGTCTCTGCGTGCAGATCCAGCGGCACGGAATAGACGTGGGCGTCGATCATGCTCCCCTCCTCTCGGCCAGGATCATTATGGAATGGGCCTCCCCGAGGGGAACCCAGGTCCCGGTCCTCGGCTCGAAGCCGCGTATCTCGGGCACCTCCAGACCGTGTCGCGCCAGGGCCGAGGCCACCTGCTCCGGCAAGAACCAGGCGTGCCCGGCATAGGGCAGAAAATCGGGGTCGTCGAAGCGTTTCCAGCCGAGATGCTTGGTGGACAGCAACAACCTGCCGCCCGGTGCGACCAGCCCGGCCAGTCGGCGGGCGGCCGTGTCCAGGGAATGGCCGCACTTGTGCAGCACGCCGAGGCCGGTGACCAGGGAGAACGGCTCACCCTGGACCGGCTCCAGAAAATCCTGTTCGAAGAGGCGGGTCTCCGTGTCCGGCAGGACCACCGAACGAGCCAGCTCCAAGGTCCGGCCGCAGAGGTCCAGACCGGTGAAGGAAGCCGGATGCAGCGCGGCGGCCGCCTCGGTCAGAAAATCGCCGGGGCCGCATCCCACGTCCAGCCAGGACGGCTCCCGCCCCGGGCCGAGCAACTGCATGGCCAGCCGAAAACGGTTACGCATGCCCTCTTCCGAACCCCACAACCCCATCTCATGGTGGTGTTCGTTGAACGACGCCTCATGGTACTCGCGGACCACTTGGGCCAGGCCAAAGCCGCGCCCGTTGAACAGGTCGGACGCAGCCAGGATGCGCCGGGCCAGACGCGAAGCGCCCTGTCCGTCCACGGTCTCGCGGCCGCGCCGGGCTCGGGTGCCCAGTTCGTCCGGACGGGCCAGGACGCTGGTCAGGGCTTCGTGCAATGCTCGGTCGGAGACCTTGTCGAACCGCCCCAAGGAGAAGCCGACGCGGTTGCGCTCAATGGTCTCTGTCATCAGGTCCTGGTTGTCGGCCAGGGAGAGCACGGCCATGGGCACGCCCAGGTAGAGCAGCTCCATGCAGGTGGACCCGCCGCCGGTCACGGCCAGGTCGCAGGAGGCCGCCAGCCCGAGGAAATCCGATGGTGCCTCGTGCACCATCACGGACGGGCCGAGGGCCTCGAAGCCCGGGTCCCGCTCCCCGAACAGGGGACCGAGGACGGCCTCAATCCGCAGAGCCGGATCCAGGGTCTCCAGGATGCGGGCCAGGCGCAGAGTCTGGCGTTCGGGGTCGGAGCCGCCCATGACCAGAAGAATGCGGGAGACCGACGCAGCCCAGTCCGCCTTGGGCATAACCGCCAGGCAGCGTTCGGGCAGGGCCGCGTATTCCAGGCCCACGGCCGAGTACAGGGAATACCGGCCTGGGTAGGCCACCTCTGCCGAAGAGAGGCCGCCGTTGATTACCCCGAGCAGGGGCAGCCCTGCCTTCTCGCCGAAATCGTCATAAGCGACCACGCCCAACTCCGGGCAAAGCGCGCGCAGGGTCTGATAGAACTCGCGGCCGAGCCGGTAGTTGTCCACCACGGCCAGGGCTGCGTCTTCAGGGATGAGAGACAAAAATTCACGAGCCGCTTCCGGGCCGTCCTGGGGTGCAACGGTCATGACCCGGACGTCCACGCCGGGCAGATCGACCAGGTCCGCGCGCCCGCCGTGCAGCAGGACCATGTCCACCCCGGCACCGGCCTCGGCCAGGGCGCGGCACAGGGTCGAGCAGCGCACCAGATGGCCCATGCCCAGTTCGGACACGGCGTCGCACAGGACGGTGATCCGCCGGGTCGAATTGTCGTCCCTCTGATCACGCATAATACCGCTCGATCACGACCCTGTCCGGGTCAAAGGTTTCCCCCGCCTCGGCCGCCGCCAGACGCAGCTGGAACCGCCTTGCCCCGATAAAGATGAAGGCGGGCGCAGACTCGGGCAAGGCACGCAGGTGGCGCAGCAGGTCGGAAATGGACATGTCCTCGGTGACACGCGACTCCTCCGGAGTGCGCCGGGGCCAGTAAGTGGCTGCTCCCTCATCCTGAACCGCGCCTTCAACCCTCCCTTGGAGGAGGTCGGGCAGGACCGTTTCCAGCATCCGCAGGGTCAATCGGTCATCGATGCGCCGCACCTCCGACTCGATCTCGTTACCAGCCAGCGGATACCGAGCCTTGGCCACGATCGGTCCGGCATCCGCCGCTTCGACCGCGTAGAGCATGGTCTGGGTCAGGCCCAGCCCGCGAATCATGGTGTTATATATGGGCGCCCACCCCCGCCCCTCGGGAAGGTCGCTGGAATGGAAAAGCACGGTGCCGAGCCTCGGCGCGGCAACCAGGGATTCCGGAACCATGCGGTCGTATCCCAGGAGGACGATCATGTCGCCGGACGGGTCCAGAGTCGTGTGGTCCTCGTGAACGGTGCAGGCCGCGCCCAGGGACTCCAGCAAGACGATGACCGGCTTCCAGCCGTCCTGGTTCAGGCCCTTGCCCAAAAGCTGAATACGGACCGCGCTCATTGCCCCACCTCAGTGATGCTTTGGACCACGTATTCCACGTCCGCGGCGTCCATGCCGGGGTGGAGCGGCAGGGTCAGAAGTCGTTCGCAGGCGGCCTCGGCCACGGGGCAGAGTCCCGGCCCGGTGCCGAGTTCGCGGCGGTAGGCGGAGAGCAGGTGCACCGGCGGGTAGTGGACATTGACCCCGATGCCCCTGTCGGCCAGGACGGTGAAGAGCTCGTCGCGGCTCAGGCCGAACCGGTCGCGGTCCACCTGGACGACGAAAAGATGGTAGGCGTGGTTGACCCCGGCCCGCTCGGAAGGAGCGGTAATGCCGGGGATGGCCGCCAGCCCCTCGCGGTAGCGGGCCGCCAAAGCCTGCCGTATGGCGATGCTCACGCCCAGACGGTCGAGCTGGGACAGGCCCAAGGCGCAGTTGATGTCCGGCAACCGGTAGTTGAAGCCGATCTCCTCGATGTCGTAGGCGTGGCTCCCGACCGAGGCCCGGTCGCGGAAATCGCGGGTGATGCCGTGGCTGCGGAAGGCGCGAGCCCGGTCGGCCAGGGATTGGTCGTCGGTGACCACCATGCCGCCCTCGCCGCAGGTCAAGTGCTTGACCGGATGAAAACTGTACACGGTCAGGTCCGCCAGGGTACCGACCGAACGGCCGTTGTCCGACCCGCCGATGGAGTGGCAGGCGTCGGCCGCCAGGGCCAGGCCATGATCCCCGGCGAGCTCCCGCAGCCGGGCGTAATCGCAGGGCTGGCCCGCGTAGTCCACGGCCACCACGGCCTTGGTGCGGGAGGTGATGCGCGCCGCCACCGAGGCCGGGTCGATGGTCAGGAATTCCGGATCGATGTCCGCAAAGACCGGGGTGCCGCCCAGATAGCGCACGCAGTTGGCCGTGGCCGAAAAGGTCAGGGGCGGGACGATGACCTCGTCGCCGGGCCGGATACCCAGGGCATGCATGGCGCAGTGCAGCGCGGCCGTGCCGCTGGAAACGGCCACCCCGTGGGCCACGCCCGAAAGACGGCTGACCGCCGCCTCGAACTCGGCCACAGCCGGGCCGCAGGTCAGGAAATCGGACAAGAGCGCACGGCGCACGGCCCGCAGATCCGCCTCGGTCACCTGCTGGCGTCCATAGGAGGCGTAGGCCGGGCGTTGTTCATGCACTGAAGGAACGATTTCAGTCACGCCCGCCTCGCGAAGCAGGGTACGCCCGGTCGCGGCAGGGCTCGCCCCGTCTTCGCGCAGGGCCTTGACGAAGGTCGCGTCATCCACCGAGGCCAGGGTCAGACGGCCTGCGGTCAACAGGTCGGCCACGGTCCGGGCCGCCTGCTCAGGTTCGGGGCACTGATCCACGGCGGCCAGGATTTCCTCGCGGGAAGTCAATAAAGAGACGTCTCCGGCCATGAGCATCCGTACGCCCTCTCCTTGAGGGGCGGACAAAATCTCTGCCAAAGCGGTACGTTCTATGCCCTTCATGCCGAGTCTCGATGCTGTGATCTTACAGGTGGTTCCTTTTCAGTATCTCGCGAATCTGAGACACGTCCAGCTTCCATGGGTTGGTGTCCGAGGCGTAGCTGAACCCCTCGGGCACGGGCTTGTACTGGTCCGCCTTGAATCGACGGCGGAAGAATTCGAAATCGGGCTGGATAACGAAGTGGTTGTCGTGTTCCACGGTGCAGCGCGCCTCGTCCTCCGGGACCAGGACTTCGTGCAGCTTTTCGCCGGGCCGGATGCCGATCATGTCGACCTCACACTCCGGGGCGATGGCTTTGGCCAAATCCACGATGCTCGTGCTGGGCAGCTTGGGAATGAAAATCTCGCCGCCGACCATCCGCTCCAGGCAGTCCAGGACGAAGTCCACGCCGTCCTGGAGGGATATCCAGAACCGGGTCATGCGCTTGTCCGTAACCGGCAACCGTCCTGTCTGGCATTTCTGGCGGAAAAACGGAATAACGCTCCCGCTGCTGCCGAGCACATTGCCGTAACGCACGACCGAAAATGCCGTATCCTGCTTACCCACCAGGTTGTTCCCGGCGATGAACAGCTTGTCGGCGCACAGCTTGGTCGCCCCATACAGGTTGATCGGATTGGAAGCCTTGTCCGTACTCAGGTTGATGATTTTCTCGACACCCGCGTCGATGGCCGCGTTGACGATGTTCATTGCGCCCATGATGTTGGTCTTGATCGCCTCTTCCGGGTTATATTCGGCAATGGGAACGTGCTTGAGGGCGGCCGCGTTGACGACCACGTCCACGTCCTTGAAGGCGCGGTGGAGGCGTTCCAGATCACGGACGTCGCCGATGAAATAGCGCATGCAACGGTACTCGGCCCGGCTGAAGCGCTGGGCCATTTCGTACTGCTTGAGCTCGCCCCGGCTGAAGACGATCACCTTGGACGGCTTGTACCGCGCCAGCACCGTCTCCACCAGCTTGTTGCCGAACGACCCGGTGCCGCCGACCAGTATGATGTTCTTCCCATTGAGCATGTTCACGCCTCGCGTTTCGCTGTTTTGATTCCGTCAGTCGCGTCAGGAACGGTAGTGTCCGGCAGGCCGCAACGTCGGAAGGTGGCTGGTGCCGCCGTCGTCGTATCCCATGGACCGCATGGCCGTCCGGGCCTGCTCCAGTCTGATCGTCCCGTTCTCCGACGGGACGGACCGCCTGAGCGAGGCGGGAATGTCGGTCGCCATATCGAAAAGAGGGAGTTGGTAGAGCAGGGGCAACCCCTCAAGTCCCGGCTCGTCCAGAAGCACAGGCGAAAAATCCCCTGCCTGGGACTGGACCAGGGCCAGAGCGCCGTCCAGCTTGTGCAGCTTGGGCAGCCACTGGCTGCCGTAAATTTCGAGGTCGCCGATCAGTTCCCGCCACCGCTCCTGGTTGATAATGCTGGCGGTCTGCGTGAATTTCGGCAACTTGGTCTTGTTCCGATCCACGTAGGAGGACCGCCCCACCCGGGTCGTGGGAGAAATCATGTTCATCCAGAAGGGATTGACGTTGGCCGTGACCGGTCTGGCCGAGATCAGGGGACATCCGCCGCCCTTGTGCTCAAGAAAAGCATCCAGCCGTTCCGGGCTGACCACGCCCAGGAAGGGGGACACCACCAGCAGCGGTTCATCCGGCGACGGATTCACAACCGTCAGCGCCCAGTCCGCAACCCCTTCGGGACCGGCAGGAGCACGGTCCACGATAACGTCAGCGGACAGATTCACGTCGGACAGAAACGGCAGGACGTCCGGATTCGCGACCACCACGGCGGGCATCCGTTCAGCCACGACCGCATGAACGTATTCAATCATCTCCCGGAGCAGGGCCGGGGAATCCAGGAAAACACGGCTGCGGGCATCGCCCGGCAAGGCAAGACTCAACAGGGCGATCATTGCATCTCCATCCCGAAATCGTAGAGGTTGGCGTCCATCACCCGCCTGGCCACCTCCAGGTCGCTCAAGGTGTCGATGTCGATGAGTTCCACCGGGTTGGTCAGCACGTGGTACTTGAAGTTGTTGTACAGCCACAGATGCCGCGGAGAGGTTCCGGCCATGTAGTAGGCATGGAAATACCCCAGCCCCTTGATCCAATGGTATTGCAGGGGGTTGTATTCCGAAACCTCAAGCAGGGAATGGACCTCCCCGTCACGAACGAAATATTGGGTGGACAAGTCCGAGTCGGTGGCCAGGACCGTTTCGACCGACAAGTGGTTTTCCAAGGCGTCGACCAGCTCCTGCACATCGGCCACGTTCCGAAACGGGCTGGTGGGAAGCATGCTGATCTTTTTGGACACAGGGCCGAAGACCTCACGGACGCGCTCCATGAAGACGTTGACGGTCTGGTCCAAGGAGGTCTTGTCCCCGGCCAGGGCCCGGTCGCGCAGGAACGGCACCTCGGCCCCGTATTCCAGGGCCGCCTCGCGGATGGCCGGGCTGTCCGTGTCCACCAGGACATGGTCCACGCCCTTGATCGCCTTGGCCACCCGAACGGTGTAGGCGATGAGCGGATGGCCGCCCAGGTCTGCCAAAGCCTTGCCGGGCAGCCGGGAGGAATTGGCCCGCGCTGGGATGTAGATGATGGCCTTGCCGCCTTCGGGTGCGTTTTGCGTCGGGTCCATATCGCCTGATCCAGTTTTTTGACGTTTCCGGGGGAGGAATCATCCTACCTGCATTCAAAAGCAATTCTCATTCCAAAACCATTAACTCACCTAACGATCGCCCAAAAGCCCCTGCCTCGCGGCAAATCCCCGCGCTTTCTCCACCAGGCCCGAAGACTCGGCCAGCAATTTTTTCCAGCTCGCCTCGCTGTGCACGTCCTGGCCGCGCTGGTCGTGGCTGCGCACGGAGTAGAGGGTCTTGGGGAGGTGCTGGAAGCGCGCGCCGTTCAGGGCGAAGCGCAGAAAGCATTCGTGGTCGTTGGCCGTATAGTTGTTGTCGTAGTAGCCGAAGCGCTCGTGCAGGGAGCGGCGGTAGAGCTTGGAGACGCCGCACAGGTACCAGTCGCAGAAGCTCTTCTCGAAGCTGTAGTCCGGTAGCCGAAATTCGCGCAGGACGCGCATGGCGTCGTCCACCACGAACATGTCCGAGAAGACGAAATCCGCCTCGTCGCGGTCGAGCGGCCCGGCCATCTCCGAGAGCATCTGCGGGTGGCAGAGGTCGTCCGAGGCGATGTAGGTGCAGTAGTCGCCCGTGGCCAGCTCGAACCCCTTGTTGTAGGCGGGCGTGTGGCCCAGCCGGGTTTCGCTCTCGAAGATGACCAGCTCGCGGCCCTCGGCGCGGTACCGGGGGTACTCGGCCCGGATCACGGTGCCGTCGTCGGCCAGCCGGGCGGCGTGCGACACGGTGTCGGTCTTCACGGCCTGCTGAAAATCGGCCAGGACCTCGGCGGTGTTGTCGGGCGACGGGTCCGCCACCACGATGATCTCGAGGTTCGGGTAGTCCTGGAACCAGATGGAGTCCAGGCACGGCCAGAGGTACTGGGCCTGGTTGTAGGTCGGCACGACCACGGAAATCTTCTTGGCTTCGCGCATTATGCCCCGCCCTTTTCGATGCGGTTGTTGACGTACCATTCGTAGGTCCCGGCCAGCCCCGGCTCCAGGTCGATGGCCGGACTCCAGCCCATGGCCCGGATGCGGGCCGAATCCACCAGCTTGCGCGGGGTGCCGTCCATCTCGGGACGAATGAACCGGATCTTGCCCTGAAATCCCACCACGTTGGCCACGGTCTCGGCCAACTCGCGGATGGTCACCTCGCGGCCGGAGCCGACGTTGACGATCTCCTCGCCGGAGTATTCATGCATCAGGAAGACCAGCCCGTCGGCCAGGTCGTCCACGTGCAGGAACTCGCGCAGAGGGTTGCCGGTGCCCCAGACCTCGACCGCGTCCGCGTCCGCCGCCTTGGCCTCATGGAAGCGCCGCAGCAGGCCGGGGATGACGTGGGAGTTCTCGGTGTGAAAATTGTCGCCCGGCCCGTACAGATTGGTCGGCATGGCGCTGATGGCGTCGAAGCCGTACTGGCGCCGCAGGGCCTGGCAGAGTTTGATGCCCGCGATCTTGGCCACGGCGTACCACTGGTTGGTCGGCTCCAGCGGCCCGGTCAGCAGGGCGCCTTCGGGAATGGGCTGCGGGGCCTCGCGCGGGTAGATGCACGACGAGCCGAGGAAGAGAAGCTTGCGCGTCCCGGACTGGAAGGCCGCGTCAATGATGTTGGTCTGGATCAGCAGGTTATCGCGGATGAAGTCCGCCGGGTAGGCGTCGTTGGCGTGGATGCCGCCGACTTTGGCCGCGGCGAGAAATACGTATTCGGGCCGCTCGCGCTCGAAGAAGCCGCGCACGGCCGCCTGATCCGTCAGGTCCAGCTCGGCGCGGGTGCGCAGGAGCAGGTTGTCCGCCCCTTCGGCCTCGAGCCGGCGGACGATGGCCGATCCCACCAGGCCGCGATGCCCGGCCACGAAAATGCGCGCGCTCGAATCCATCATTCCCCCAGGCAGCCGTTCACGGTGTCGAAGCCGTTCTCGCGGCACAGGACCTCGACCCTGGCTCGGTCCAGATCCGAGGCGACCATCTCCTCGACCATGGATTCAAAGGAAATCTTCGGGGTCCAGCCGAGTTTGCGCCGCGCCTTGGCGACCTCGCCGGTCAGGCTGTCGACCTCGGTCGGGCGGTAGTAGCGCGGATCGATGCGCACCACGGCGTTGCCGGTCCTCTCGTCGATGCCGACCTCATCCCTGCCCGCGCCCTGCCAGCGGATGTCCATGCCGAGCTTGCGGCCCGCGATCTCCACGAATTCGCGCACCGAGTAGCTGGCGCCGGTGGCGATGACGTAGTCGTCGGGCGCGTCCTGCTGGAGCATGAGCCACATCATCTCGGTGAAGTCGGCGGCGTGGCCCCAGTCGCGGCGGGCGTTGAGGTTGCCGAGCCAGACCAAGGAGTCCAGACCGGCGGCGATGCGGGCCAGGCCGCGGGTGATCTTGCGGGTGACGAAGGTCTCGCCCCGGCGCGGGGACTCGTGGTTGAAAAGGATGCCGTTGCAGGCGTACATGCCGTAGGCCTCGCGGTAGTTGACCGTGATCCAGTAGGCGTACAGCTTGGCGGCCGCATAGGGGGAACGCGGGCTGAACCGAGTCAACTCGCTCTGGGAATTGACCCCGGAGTTGCCGAACAGCTCTGAGGTGGACGCCTGGTAAAAACGGGTCTTCTTCTCCAGGCCGAGGATGCGGATCGCCTCCAGCAACCGCAGGGGGCCCAGCGCGGTGCTGTCCGCCGTGTATTCCGGGGTCTCGAAGGAGACTTGGACGTGGCTCTGGGCCGCCAGGTTGTAGATCTCGTCAGGCTGCACCTCCTGCACCACCCGGATGAGGTTCGTGGCGTCGGTCATGTCGCCGTAGTGCAGGATGAACCGCTGGTCCGCCTCGTGGGGGTCCTGGTACAGGTGCTCCACCCGCTCGGTGTTGAACAGCGAGGCCCGGCGCTTCAAGCCGTGCACCTCATAGCCCTTGTCGAGCAGAAGCTCCGCCAAATAGGAACCGTCCTGTCCGGTTACCCCTGTAATCAAAGCCTTTTTTTTCATATTTTACCTGTCGGCACCAACGGTTTCGAGACAATTTTCTCGCTGCATGTTCATTTCGATTATACACCGACCGTATGATTATTCGACGCAAAAGCCAAATAGCTTTAGATATTCCGCACTTTTTATTTACCCGCCAAACGATTCCCGAGCCGAAAACGGGGCCGGTCCGCACGGCCCGATGACATTTGCCTGACGCCGGAAATTTCCCAATGCAAGGACCGGGCCTAGTCCGCTCCGCCTCGCTCCGGGCGACAAGAAGCGGCCCCGCGTATTGCCCCCGGCGCGGCTTTGGCGTATCACGTCCCCATGAAAATCGGCCTCCTGCAACTCAATCCCATTGTCGGCGACCTGGACGGCAACGCGGCCAGAATCCTGGACGCGGCCCGCCGCGCGCGCTCCCTCGGCGCGGACATCTGCGTAACCTCGGAGATGGCCCTGACCGGCTATCCGCCCCGCGACCTGCTGCTCTACGAGGGATTCGTGGACCGCGTCCGCGACCGGGCCGATGAGCTGGCCAAGGCGCTCGCGGACGGCCCGCCCCTGCTGCTGGGCGCGGTGGAGCGCAACCGCACGGGCCAGGGCAAGCCGGTCTTCAACTGCGCCCTGTTCTGCGAGGGCGGCGAGGTAAAGCGGTCCGTGCGCAAAACCCTGCTGCCCACCTACGACGTGTTCGACGAGGCGCGTTATTTCGAGCCCGCCCCGGAGGGAGACCCGGAGGCCAACATCATCCGCACGAACGGCCTGACCCTGGCCGTGACCATCTGCGAGGATGCCTGGAACGACAAGGACTACTGGGACACCCGGACCTATGCGCGCGACCCGCTCGAGGAGGCCGCCGCCCAGAGCCCGGACATCATAATCAACCTTTCCGCCTCGCCCCTGTTCCTGGGCAAGCAGCAGTTGCGCGAGGACATGCTCGGGGCCGTGGCCCGCAAGTACGGGGCGCCCATGGTCTACGTCAACCAGGCCGGGGCCGACGACGACCTGGTCTTTGACGGCCGGTCCTGCGCGTTCACGCCCGACGGCGGGCTCATGGCCCGGGCCAAGGGGTTCGAGGAGGACGTCATCCTGGTAAACACGGACGCCCCCTCGGCCAACACCGTGGCCGACGACGATTTCTGCCGCGAGGCCGAGACCTGGCGCGCCCTGGTCGTCGGCACCCGCGACTACGTGCGCAAAAGCGGCTTTTCCAAGGCCTTGGTCGGCCTGTCCGGGGGCATCGACTCGGCCGTGACCGCCGCGGTGGCCGCCGAGGCGCTGGGCGCGGACAACGTGACCTGCGTGCTCATGCCCTCGCCCTATTCGAGCAAGGGGTCCATCGACGATTCACTAGAGCTGGCGAAGAATCTCGAGGTCAAGACCCTGACCCTGCCCATCGAGCCGATCATGGCCCAGTTCGAGAAGACCCTGGCGGGTCCCTTCGAAGGTTTTGAGCCGGACACCACCGAGGAGAACATCCAGTCGCGCATCCGGGGCAACCTGCTCATGGCCCTGTCCAACAAGTTCGGCGCCCTGCTCCTGACCACGGGCAACAAATCCGAACTGGCCGTGGGCTACTGCACCATCTACGGGGACATGTCCGGGGGGTACGCGGTCATCTCGGACGTGGACAAGACCGGGGTGTTCAACGTGGCCAAGTGGTACAACGCGAACGTCGCCCCGCACATCCCGGAGGCGATCATCACCAAGCCGCCGTCCGCCGAGCTGAGGCCGGACCAGAAGGACCAGGATTCCCTGCCCGACTACGCCGTGCTCGACGCCATCCTGGCCCGGCACATAGAGCACCACCAGTCGCGCGGCGAGATCATCGCGGCGGGCTTTGACGAGGCCACGGTGAGCCGGGTCCTCAACCTGGTGCGGGGAGCGGAATTCAAACGCCGCCAGGCCGCGCCGGGCATCAAGCTCACCCCGCGCTCCTTCGGCACGGGCTGGCGCATGCCCCTGGCCTGCCGCCGCGATCTCTAGAGGGATTCGACGGCCCGGCGCAGCAGGGCGAGGAACTCCCCGCTCATGGCCAGGACCTCGCGGAAGTACGTGCGCAGCCCCTTGCGCCGGGAAGGCTCGTCCCCCTCGAAGACCAGCCGGTAGAATTCCCGATTGTTGAACCCGCCGCGCCGTTCCGCCAGATAGGTGACGTTGTTCCTGTCCAACTGCTCCAGGATGGCCATGCCCTTGGCCGCCATGGCCGGGGTATCGTCGGCCAGCAGGGTCCGTGCGGCCTCGCCCACGCTGGTCCACAGCCGGACCTCGCGGCGCAGCCAGCGGCCCGCCTCCCCTCGGTCCACGCGCGGCGGCTCGGGCCGGAACAGGTCCTTCATGTTCGGCACGCGGCCCGAAAGCACGGGCTCCCCGTCGTACTCGATGCCCTCCCCGTACAGGATGCTCGCCCTGGAGGTGTTCACGCAGGGCACCCCGGACACGCGGATCTCCTCGGCCAGCCACAGGGCCGCGTCCAGGAAATTGAGCGTGGTGAACAGCGGCTCCCCGAAGGGCGTCGTCACCGGGCAGAGCTGGGGATATTCGTGAACCAGCTCCCGCGCCGCGCCCTCGGGCGCGTCCATGACCGTGCCGCGGGCGTAGCTCAGACTCCACGGGTCGGTGGAGGCCAGTTGCGCACCGACCAGCACGCAGCGCGAGCATCCCAGGTGCCGGGCCAGGGAAAAGGCCGTGGAGATGACCGAGCCGTGGAGCCGGAGGTCCTCCCTTTCCCCGAAAATCTGCGGCAGGAAGGAGCCGAACAGGTATTTCTGCCGGAAGCGGTCGCCGCCCAGGTCGGACAGGCAATGGCCGACCAGGATGGCTTCGGGCAGCTTCGGGATGTGCCCGAAGACCCTCCCGGAGTCGATGGAAGTGTCGTTGATGATCACGAAATGCGGTTGGATGAACGCCTCGGCCAGGGGCTTGACCGCGTTGTTCACGCAGATGATCACACCGCGTTCCCGGTTGCGCCTGATCCAGTCGAGTTTTTCCGGCAGGTCCGGCCCGGCGGCCACCAGGATGGCCTCGGCCCCCGGCAGCCGGTTGCGCAGCCCGCCGATGGACGGCGCGGCCAGGTATGCGGGCACGTTCTCGAAGGCGTGGACCTGCTGGTCGTACAACAGCCCCCGATGGATGTTCCGCAGGGGCCGCGAGAGGCTCAGGGCCTGGCCGGACACCCCGTAGATGGCGTGGCGGTAGTGCAGGGTCTCCAGATATGACACCACCCGGTCGGCCCAGCCGCCGTACAGCCCGCGCACGCGGTCGGTGACGAAGAAGGCCGGGGTGCCCAACCGGAACATGTCGCCGGGCAGCATGTCCTGCAACGGCGGGTCGAAGGAACGGGGCTCGCCGGTGAAGCAAAACAGGTTGGGCCGGTTCAGCCCGGCCAGCCGGAACCGCTCCAGGAAGTGGGCGAGCACCCGCTCGTCGGGCTCGAACAGGATCACCACCGTGGCATTGGAGGCCAGGGCCGCGCGCAACTGCGGGGTGTCGGCCGCGCCGAGCAGGACCACCAGCCGGGTGCCGGAAAGCGCCGCCTCGATGGTGGTGTCCGGCGCGAACAGGGAGTAGACGGCCACCGACGGGTCCTCGAAGGGATGGCGGAAGGCCGGATTCTCGAACCGGCATAGCTGGGAGTGTTCGGAAAAACGATGCGGGCCGGGGTCGGCGCGACCGTCCCCTACGGGCTCCACCTGCCCCCCCCGGCACAGGATGCCGAGCTCCACCAGGGCGGCTATCTTGCTGTTCTCCATGGGTCCTCCAGAACGCTCCAGGTCACGGCTCCACCACTGTGCAACTTGGCCTCGGCCCCCGCTTTTGTCAAGGTAACCGGGCCTCTCCGGACTTCGGGCGCAGGCAAGGCTTTTTTCTTCCCCGGTTTCATAGTATAGGAGCAACGCGGCGCACGGCTTTCAGGGAGGACGCATGCACAACTCGCCCCGGCGGAACAAATCGGCGGAATGGACCAGGAACCTCGTCATGATCCTGGCGGCCGCCGCCGTCATCTACGTTTTCTTCAACCTGGACCTCGTGCGCAAGGGCGAGTCCGTGTTCACCAACAACGCCGCCAAGAAGCTCAAGTTCTCCGGGGGGCTCGGCCGCAAGGCCTACACCGGCCGGGAGATCGAGCGGATGCTGGGCTACATCCAGGCGCGCAACGACCTCTTCGAGGAGGTCAGGGTGGATGCCTCGTCCCAGGACCGCTACAAGGCGGTCACGCCCGACACGGACATCGTCTTCGAACTCCACGTGGCCATGGCCGACGGGTTCACCTTTTCCACCCCGGCCCACCGCGTGCCCCGACGCGACCTGGTGGTCTCCCTGCTGAACAAGCTGGACAAGGACCTGCGCGCCTACCAGAAACTGAAAAAGGAAGGGCGCAATCCCTCGTCCATGATCAACACCATGTGACCGCCCTGCGGGGCATGCGAACGCTATGACCAAGACCTTCGATACCATCGTCTGCGGCGGCTCGCTGGCGGGCAGCGCCGCGGCCGTGACCCTGGCCCGGCAGGGGCGCTCCGTGCTCGTCCTGGACAAGGCCGAGTTCCCGCGCTCCAAGCTCTGCGGCGGGCTGCTCACCTGGAAGACCGTACGCCTCCTGGACGTCCTGTTCGGCGAGACCCCCGAGACCATGCGCGAACACGGAATTCTCCGCTACGTCTCGGACCGCTACGCCATCCGCACCTTCACCTCGACCCTGGCCGAGGGCACCGTGTCCTATCCTTTCCACTTGACCGACCGGGCCGAGCTGGACAACCGACTGCTCTACCACGTGCGCCGGGCCGGGGCCCATGTCCGCGAAGGCGAGGAGGTGGCCGGCTGCGACCCGAAGTCCGGCGAAGTGATCCTCAAGGACGGCCAGGTCTTCCGCGGCAAATACATCATCGGCGCGGACGGGGCCCACTCCACGGTGCGCGCCGCCTTTCCCGAGGTGAACCTCCGGGCCATGCGGCGGTTCACGGCCGCGACCATCGAGGTCCGGATTCCGGCAAACGACTTCCCCGAGACGGTGGACCGTCCCATCCTGTACGTCGGCTTCGTGGACGCGGGCTACGGCTGGGTCTTCCCCAACGGGGACCACGTGCTCATCGGCATCTGCGGCCTGCGCCGCGGGGACATCCACTTCGCCAAACTGTTCCGCACCTATCTCGACGTGCTCGGCGTGGACCCGGCCGTGCTCTGCTGCCAGCGCGGACATCCCCTGCCATACGGCAGCTACCTGCACGACCCGGTGCACGCCAACGCCCTGCTCGCCGGGGACGCGGGCGGCTATGTGGAACCGCTCTTCGGCGAGGGCATCTTCTACGCCCTGTGCACGGGCATGTACGCGGGCCGGGCCGTGGCCGAGGCCCTCGAAACCGGGACCGATCCCGGCCCCGAATATCTCCGCCTGCTGCACCGCACCATCCTGCCCGAACTGCGCGGCTCCAACTCCCTGCGCTGGTTCCTGTTCCGAGCCATGAAGCTGTTCGGCGACGGGGCCATCGGCCGGTTCGTCCGCCTGGGCGCGGGCCCGTTCGGCGACATGGTCCACGGCAAGCGCTCCTACCACTGGCTGAAGAAGAAGGACTGGGGATTCTGAGAGTCCCGGCCTTGGACCAGCCTCCGGCTTGAATCATCGCGCAGGGTCATCTATAAGAGGGGACGGCGCGCCCGCGCCGCACGACCTTGCAAGGGAGCATCCATGGCCGCAAACATCCTGATCATCGACGACGAAGAGACCATCCGCCTCTCCCTGCGCGGCATCTTGGAAGACGAGGGCTTTTCCGTGGTAGAGGCCGAGTCCGGCGAGGAAGGACTCGAACTGCTCGGCACCGACATCCCGGACCTGGTCTTTCTGGACATCTGGCTTCCCGGCATGGACGGCCTGGAGGCGCTCGGGATCATCTCCCGCGACTATGAGGGGCTGCCGGTGATCATGATCTCGGGCCACGGGACCATCGAGACCGCGGTCAAGGCGCTGAAAAAAGGGGCCTTCGACTTCATCGAAAAGCCGTTGTCCCTGGAAAAGGTCGTGGTCTCGGCCCGCAACGGCCTGGAGTTCTCCCGCCTGCGCCAGGAGAACCTGGCGCTCAAGACGCGCATTTCCTCGGAGCAACCCGTGACCCTGACCGGGGAGTCCGAGCCCATCGCCGACCTCAAGGCGGTCATCGGCCGGGTCGCGCCGACCGAGTCCTGGGTACTCATCACCGGCGAGAACGGCACGGGCAAGGAGATCGTGGCCCGGTCCATCCACAACCAGTCCACCCGCGCCGACCGTCCCCTGGTGGCCGTCAACTGTGCGGCCATCCCCGAGGAGCTCATCGAGTCCGAACTGTTCGGCCACGAGAAAGGGGCCTTCACCGGCGCGGAAAAGGCCCAGGAGGGCAAGTTCGAGCTGGCCGACGGGTCCACCCTGTTCCTGGACGAGATCGGCGACATGTCCCTCAAGACCCAGGCCAAGATCCTGCGCATCCTCCAGGAACAGGCCTTCGAACACGTGGGCGGCCGCAAGACCATCAAGGTGGACGTGCGCGTCATCGCGGCCACCAACAAGGACCTGGCCAGGGAGATCGAGGCGGGCAACTTCCGCGAGGACCTCTATTACCGGCTCAAGGTCTTTCCCCTGGAGCTGCCGCCCCTGCGCGACCGCGCCGGGGACATCCCGCTGCTCATCTCCGACTTCATGGACACCCTGGTCCGCCAGCACGGGTTCAAACCCATCGCCTTCGCGCCCGAGGCCCTCGACGTGCTCATGCAGTACCCCTGGCCCGGCAACGTGCGCGAACTCAAGAATTTCGTGGAACGCATGTTCATCATGTTCGCCGGCGACACCGTCACCGCCGACCGGCTGCCGCCCGAGTTCAAGCCCGCACCCCGCGCCGCCGCGCCCGACGTCCCGGCACCCGAACCCACCCCCCTGGACGACCTCATCAGCCAGGGCCCGGCCGACCTCAAACAGGCCCGCGCCGACTTCGAGGCCCGGTTCCTCGAAGCCAAACTGCGCGAGTTCGACGGCAATATCTCCCAACTCGCCAAGGCCATCGGCCTGGAACGCAGCTCGCTCTACCGCAAACTCAAGACCTACAATATCCAGACGGATTAAAGAGGCCTCCCCTTCCCCCGGACCCCCATCCCCCCCCCTTTTCCCAAACTTTTTGGCGCCGCTTCGCGGGGTTGCGGGAGTAGTTTAACGGACTGCTTTCTTGGCGATTCTATGGATGATGACTGGAACAAAATAACAAGATTTGAATAGGAAGGTACCTTTTTATCTTGACAGGCCGGATCGGGGGACTATATTCGTGAAGAAAAGGAAGGTACCTACTCAATCGGGTGCCATAACCATGAACCGAAAGGAGTAAGATCATGTTTGGATGGAATAACGATTCGTATGGCGGCTGGGGATCCGGACGCGGCAATGGCGGACAGGGCCGGGGTCGGCGCGCCGGAGCGGGGGCCGGGTTCGGCCAGGGCCCAGGCGCTGGCAACGGCCGGGGACGGTCGGGCAAGGGGTTCGGGCGCGGACAGGGTCGCGGGCGGAACCGATCCGGCGACGGCTCCGGTGGATTCGGCAACGGATTCGGCAACGGATTCGGCTGCGGCCTGGGCCGGAGCAACGGTTTCGGTCCGGGCTTGGGCCGGGGCCAAGGACGGTTCGACGACTTCGGCCAGGGCCGGATGGGGCGCGGGCCGTGCGGCATGGGGTTGAACCGGTTCCGGCCGGGCCGGGGCGGCGCATTCCGGGCGGCCATGAACGCTGCCGACGATTTCGGCCCCGGCTTCGAGCCCGGCACCGGGTTCTGCCCACTGTGCGAGAAGCACTGCCCCCTGGATGCCCCCTCCTGCCCCAGGGGCGAGGCCTACGCCGCGAGGGTTCGCTAACCATGAGCCCCGCCAATCCCGCAAACAATGCCGAGCTGGCCGGGCTGTTCCGCCTGGCCTCTCGGCTCATGGCCCGGGCCTCGCACCGTCGCGACTCCGCGCACCACGCCCAGCACCTGGTCCTGTCCATCCTGCTCGAAAACGGGCCCCTGCCCCAGGGCGAGCTGCTCGAAATCCTCGACGTGCGCTCCTCCTCCCTGAGCGAGCTGCTGCGCAAGCTCGAGGACCGCGGGCTCATCCTCCGCGAGCGCAACCCCGAGGACCGGCGCGGCTTCATCATCTCCCCCACGGACCAGGCGCGCGGCCTGGCCCCGGACGACGGCGGCGAGGCGGACAGCCAGTTCGACTGCCTGGACCAGGCCGAGCGCGATCAACTGCGCACCATCCTCGGCAAGCTCGTCGCCTCCCTGCGCGAGGACCCCGCCACCGGCGGCCCCGGACGCGGCTTCGGCCGGGGCGGACGCGGCAACGGCCCCGGCGGCAACGGCTTCGGCAAGGGCCGGGGCGGACGCGGCAACGGCTTCGGGCGCGGGCGACGCGGCGGACGCTGACCGTCCGCACATCGGCGTCCTCCGGACGGATTCGTCCAACTTTTCCGGCCCCCCTATTTACAGAGGGGGGTATGATGGTCATACTTTCGGGAGAGGACGAAACCGACCAAGGACGCCGACATGAGCTGGGACCCGGATAAATACGAAGCATGGTTCGACACCCCCGAGGGGCGCTACGCCCTGGATCGGGAAATCATGCTGCTCCAGGACGTTCTGGCCGGGTGGCCCCGGCGCAAGCGCAAGATCCTGGAGATCGGCTGCGGCACCGGCCTGTTCCTGGAGACCCTCTACCAGATGGGACTCGACGTGACCGGCATGGACCGCTCGCCCGAGATGATCAAGGCCGCGCGCCAACGGTTCGGCAACCGGGCCGAACTGAACGTGGGCAACGGCGAACACATGCCCTACTCGGAAAACGAGTTCGACTACGCGCTGCTGTGGTCCGTGCTCGAATTCGCCGCCGAGCCCGAGGCCATGTTGGCCGAGGCCGCGCGCGTGGCCGAAAAGGGGCTGCTCGTCGGCTTCCTGAACAAAAACTCCCTCTATTATTTCCTGAACATACGGGGCACCGAATCCTCCATGGCCTCGGCGCACTGGTTCACCTGGTGCGAGATGCAGGACCTCATCCACAAGGCCACGGGCTTTCGGCCCACACTGGCCCGCTCGGTCCTGGCAGGGCCCATGAAGACCTGGAAGTCCACCGGCCTGGCCAATCTGGCCAACGGGCACCTGCTGCCCCCGGCCCTGGGCGCGTTCGTGGCCGTGCGCGTGGACTTCACCAACATGAAGCCGCTCACCCCGCTCTTCGCCTGGAAAAGCGAACCCGAAATGGGCTAGGCGCATGGCCCCGTCCCGATTCCACCTGTCCATCGTCATCCCGGTCTGGAACGGCTGGAACCTGACCGAACCGTGCCTGCGCTCCCTGGCCGAGCACACCCCGGGCGACGATTTCCAGGTGATCCTGGCCGACAACGGCTCCACGGACCAGACCCCGGCCGCCGTCCCGCCCCTCGGCCGGGCCCTGTTCGGCGACCGCTTCGTCCACCACCGCCTGCCCAAAAACCTCGGCTTCGCCAAGGCCTGCAACGCGGGCGCGAAAGCCGCTTCCGCCGCGCACCTCTTCTTCCTGAACAACGACACTCAGGTCACCCGAAACTGGCTGCCGCCGCTCCTGGACGGGCTGCGCGCCGACCGCCGCCTGGCCGGGGTCGGCCCCCTGCTCCTCTTCCCGGACGACGACTCCGTGCGCGCCGGGCGGGTCCAGCACCTGGGCATCGCCGTGGCGGACAACATGGAGTTCCGCCACCTCTACGAATACTTCCCGCGCAGCCACCCGGCCGTGCTCCGGCAACGCTCCTTCAGCGTCATCACCGCCGCCGCCCTGCTCATGCCCGCGCCGCTCTTCCTCGCCCACGGCGGCTTTCACGAGGGATTCGTCAACGGCATGGAGGACGTGGACCTGTGCTGCCGCATCGCCCAAAAGGGCGGCCGCTTCTCGGTCGTGCCGCATAGCGTCGTCCACCACCACACCCACGGCACCGAGGGCCGCTTCGACCACGAGTCCGACAACCTGCGCCTGCTCCGCGCCCGCTGCCGCGATGCCCGCGAAGACTTCTGCGCCCTGCTCCGCGAAGACGGCTTCGAACCCGCCCTGACCCCGTGGCTCGACCTCGCCGTGCGGCTGCCCGAGACCCGCCTTGCCGAACTGAACGCCGAACTCGATGCCGACCCGGACGCCGACCGCCTGCGCGCCCTGCTCCTCCATGACCCCCTGTGGGACCGGGGCCACGCCCGCCTGGCCGCCCTGCTCGAACAACAGGGCCGCCCCCGCGAGGCCATGCCCGCGGCCTACCTCCGCACCCTGCTCTGTCCCGGCCTCGACGCCTTCCGGGAGTGCACCCGCCTGCTGCGCCTCTGCAACGTGCCATACCTGGCCGACCGCTTCGCCGCCCGGCTCGGCGCCCTGGAGCAGACCATGGCCGACCGCGAAGGGCTGCGCCAAAAGGCCCGCTCCCTGCTCCGCACCACCCGCGACGCAGCCGTCCGTCGGCAGCTCAAGCCGTTCCTGGCCGAATAGGTCGGGGGGATCGGGGCGTTTCCCCCGCCTCCGCCGGGGACCCTTATCCCCGCAGCCGACCGCTCCAGCGCTCCACGACTCGCCGAGAACCGCCCCGGAGAAAGGCCCCTCGGCCCCTTCAAAACCTTTCATGCCGCATGCAGCGAATGGGACGGAAGTCGGGGTGGGAGATTGTTTTGCGTGGGGAGTGAAAGCAGCTCGGGCCGAGGGTGCCCCGGTTTGCGGCATTTTCTCGTTACAGCAAATAGTACTCGCACGCCCTTGAACAGTGCGCCCGCAGGTAGACCATGTACCATTGGCCGCGCCAGTGGGGACCGATACGCAAGACGGAGTGCGTGGGTATTATTTATCGAATTTATCCTTCACTTTTTGTTCGCCCCTCTGTATTGGATTACAACTTTCAGCAATTATTCGAGTAATGACTTTGGAGGTCGTGACGTTGCGGATAGCCTTGGGGACGTGCCTGTTAATCTTCCTGCTATGCTTCGCGAGCACCGCCGGCGCCAAAACCGTGGCCATCACGACCCATGCCTCCTGCGCCATCGTAGGCATGACCCCGGAACAGGCTTCGTACTTGGCCCTGCAACGGGCGAGAGCCGCGGCCATTGAACAGGCGACCGGCGTCCACATAGTGTCGTCGAGCCTGGTCACCGACGGCAAACTGGCCGCCGACTTCATCAAGAGCTTTTCCCGCGGGTACGTCATCAAGGAAAAAGTGCGTTGGCTTCCCTTGGCACAGTACCAGAGGACACCCGATTCCCCGCCAGTGCCCGAATACGGCGTGCAACTGGCGGCAACGGTCTTTGTCCCGGACAAGCAGGCGCCCTCCCTGGGGTTGCGGGCGTCGATGAACCACACGCTGTTCCGCTCGGGCGAACTGTGCACCCTGACCGTCAGCACCCGCAACCCGGCCCGCATCGGCGTGTTCAACTTCACGGCCGACGGACGGGTCATGATGGTGTTTCCCTCAGGGAATCGCGAGGTTGTGACCAAAGGCAAGGGCGCTTCCATCTCCTTGCCCACGGCCGAGTCCGGCATGGAGCTCACCATGGTGACGCTCCCCGACCACAGGCAGGACGCCGAGGGGTTCTTTGTCGCCGCTCTGCCTGTAGCCCAAAAGGCACGGTGGCTCGAAGCGTTTGTGCCCGGCCGGTATATGGATGTGACTGAATTTTTTTCACAATACGCGCGGCTCTCGGTGTATTCCGAGGAGGTCGTCCTCTCGTACGAGGTCATCGCAAGGGAAAAATGACCACCGGCAAGCGGTCCTCGCGGCAGGGTCCGATGCCGCCGCGAGAGATGAAGGTAAGTCGGGGCGTGTATGCTGATGAGTCAGCCGCTTACGGGAGAAGGTATGGGGTTTGACGTGAGGGAGAAGGGGATGCCGGCGAACCGGCAATGTATTGGTATTCGGGTCTAGAGGTTCCGTCTGTTTGCTGTCTATTCCATGGGGGTTACTGTGAGAGCTGTCCTTGTCTCAACGATGCTGTGTTTGCTGCTGGTCGTCGGATGCTCGCCGACGAATGGCCTTCCGATGAAATTCACCGCTGCGGATTTTTCGCAAGACACGGAAAAGATACTGCCGCAGCACGATTTCTCTTTTGCGACCTTGGCCGGCAAGAAAGTATACTTCGACATCAACTTCGATAAGGAGGGGGAATTCTTTATTGAAGACTACAACATCGTCAGCCTGAAAAAGACGCAAAACGAATTCAAGCAGTCGAACGCGCTCAAGGACAAGATCGTATCCCTGTTCAAGGAATCCAAAGTCGACATGGTCAGCTCCCCTGAAAAGGCGGACACGAGCGTCGTGGTCGACGTGACGAAGATTTCCTCCGCTTTTGAAAACTTCGACTGTGAATGGGACAATTTCGGGTTCAACCTCGACAACTGGGCAAAGATGAATTGGGGGATTGTGATCGAGGCCAATGTGAGCATCAATGGAGGCAGCCCCCACCTCTTCCGCCGGATCGTCGTCCTGAACAAGGACGTGAAATTGAAGCGGACCGGAACCTATCTGGTCGTAACCGCGCATACGGACACGGAACTGACGACCAAGATGCACGCCACGTACGCCGATGGCGCGGCATTGGCCAACTGCGCGATCGTCCAGAAACAAAAATTCACCGCGGCGTTGTTTGCCTTTGTCAGCAACGATTGGGCCGGAAACATCACCATTTACGACCCGCATACCGGGGCAAAGGAAAAAAGCCTGTCGTTCGACAGCGACCAGGACTGGGATGACGTCTGGACCGGAAAAATAACCGATGAAAAGAAGGCCAAGGCCTTGGATTACTACGGTACGCCGAGAGGATATTTCACCATCCTGGCGTACGATCTCATGGAGTTCATATTCGAAGAAGCCGCCATGGCAGAGGACACGGTCAATGGGTAGACTCATTCTCCTTTCCATCGGTCTGGTCCTGGTTTTCCTGGTGGCCGGGTGCGGCACGACGAAGATGTCCTATACCGCGAAAGAAAAGGTTTCCATGCTGGAGCAGTCGTACAAGAGCGGTTCCACCACCACGGCCGAGGCCGCGCCTCCTCCCGCGACCACGCAGACGGCCGTTGCCCAGCCGGAAAGCGGGGATGCGGCGGGCAGCCAGGAGTTTGCCTGGAGAAACGCCAAGGTGACCAAGCCGGATGCAATAGGTGTCATCATCGGCAACGGGGGATATGCGAAATTCCGGAACGGCATCCCCGACGTCAACTTCGCCCATCGCGACGCCCAGGCAATGAAAAAGGTCTTCGTTACCGAATTGGGGCTTGATCCGGAGAATATCATTTACGTCGAAGACGCTACCCAGGCGACGATGTTTTCCGTTTTCGGAACCAAGGACAACCCCAAGGGGAAGCTGTTCAATTGGATCAAGCCGAATGTGTCGGAGGTGTATATTTATTACACCGGGCACGGCGCACCGAGCCAGACGACCCAGAGCGCCTTTCTGATTCCCGTCGATGCGTCCGTCAACTACCTGAACGAGACCGGCTATTCATTGACCACGCTGTACAAGAACATTGAAAGACTTCCCTCAAAAGAAAACACCGTGATCATCGATGCGTGCTTCAGCGGCGATTCTTCGGGGGGACCTCTTTTCAAAAATGTCTCCCCGGCGATGTTGCGGTATGCATCCCACACCAAGCAGATCAAGAAGACGTGCCTGATCAGCAGCACGTCCGCCGGGCAGTTGAGCAATTGGTATCCCCAAAAGGAACACAGTCTCTTCACCTACTATCTGCTGAGCGGCTTGAGCGGCAAGGCTGACGTAAACGACGACAATAACGTTACCTTGTCGGAGCTGAAACGGTACGTGTGCGAAGAAGTGAGCTACAGGGCCAAGAGGCTGAGCGGAAGAGAACAGACGCCTGTTTTCATGGCGCGCAACATGGAAAAGGTTGTGGCCACTGTAAAGTGACGGCAGGCAACCCCCTCTATGTTGCGGCGGTGAGTCGGCAATAAGGAATCGGCGTATGAAAAAATGGCTTCTCATCGTCATGCTGCTTGCCGTGGTTGTCGCGGCGGCTTCGGCGGCCCTCCCCCCTCTGCACTCATTGGGCAGTGAGGCGATCCTCCGCTAGACCGTGCCTATCCGATCGGCCATCCGGGCATTTTCGCGTGGCATGGAGGACGCACCGCTTGCTGCCCCCAGGCGGGAAAACCTGCATGCCCGCGCAACGATCGGCCGCACAGCCGGACCGGCGGGTTCTGCGCCGGCCCCGGTGCAAGGCCGAGCCAATAGGACACTCCCGGTTCGGTAACGGCGCGACCGTCGGCCGGGCCGATGCCTGCCCGCATCAACGCACTTTCCCCGGCCATTCGGCAGAGGCCATCCCGTTCTCCGGGACGGGGCGGCCAATCCTCGGCCTGCCCCGGAACTTTCCAATTTTTCCATTGTCCCCACGGAGCGGGGAGCAGTCCCGCCAAGGCCGGGGAATATCCCCTGAGCCGGGGACGGCGCTTCCCGCCTCCGGCACCGCGCTCGCGGGCTTTCGGCGGGAAGCGTCGGGATCGTCCGCCCGGAGGCGCTCTTCTACAAGACCTGTTTGATCTCCAGATCCAGACCGCTGTTCTCCATGGCGAGGGCGTCGCCGAGGACGCAGATGTCGCCGTTTTGGGCGACGGTGCGCACGGCCAGGGCGAGTTCGCGGAAGTCTTTTTCCGAAGCGCGCAACGCCTGTTCGCGCACGGTCTGCAGGTAGCCGTCGTCCTGGTCGGTCAGATGGCGGGCCAGGGCGGTGAAGCCCTTGGCGTCGGGCAACTGGTAGTCGTCGATCTCGCCGATGGCGCCGATGATGGATTTTTCCAGCTCGTCCGCGTCGATGTTCATGGTCTCAAGGTACTCGGCCAGGCCGTCGAAGGCCTTGACCGTGTCGGCCACGTTGGGGTCGCGGTAGGACACGAAGGCCAGCGCTCCGGCCAGGCGGTCCATGATGCAGAACGCCCCGTAGGCCCCGCCCTGGACGCGGACTTTTTCCCAGAGATAGCCGGTGCGGATGAGCTTGTTGACCACCTGGGCCGCGCCGGTGAGTTGAATCCCGTGTTCGGCCACGCCGCAGCCCTTGCCCACGTAGTTGACCTGGGCCGGGATGGCCAGCCCTTCGCGGGCGGGCAGGGACGGGATGGCGCGCTTTGCCGGGGCCGGGCCGTCCGCGGGCAGGGCCTCGACCACGGCCCGCATGGCGGGCTCGGCCAGGGCGAAGAGGTCCTGATCCATGGTCGCGTTGAGGATCAGGGTGTTTTGGTTGAGCAGGAGCGTGCGGAACTGCTCCAACTCCATGGCGACCGTGCGGAAGTCGTCCTCGATACGCTTTTCCAGGTCGCGCAGGAAGAACAGGTTGGTCAGGCCGGTCATGGCCTCGTCCATGGCGTGGGCGGCGTGGGTCCGGGCACGCAGCCGGGTGGCCACGATCATGTGGCCCGAGGGTACCAGCCGCTGTTCGGCGCGGGCGCGGGCCTCGGCCACGATCCGGCCGATGCGCTCCTTGTTGTCGAGCTTGGCCGAAGTCAGGATCTCGGTGACGATCCCGCAGGTGTCCGTGATGCGCTCGCCCGTGGCCTTGGTGCGCAGGAACAGCCGGGCCGCAGCGTCCTTGGAGCCGCGCACGGGCGAGGCGAACGGCTGGGCCCAGATGCCGCCCGAGGTCCGGGCGATGCGCTGGGACAGGTCGACGTAGTCGCGCTCGGTGGTGCCGGACTCGGTCAGGGCGCGGCCGAACACCCCGGCATAGGGCAGCAGTTCGTCCGGGATGACGGCCAGGTCGAAGCCGAAGTCCAGGTAGGCGATGCCGTTGGTGGCCAGGTCGTGGAAGAGCAGCTCCCGTCCTCCGAGGGTGCGCACCTCGGTGGGGATGGGCCGGTTCTCGGCGGGCAGGTCGGCCACTGCCAGGCGCGGGATGGTCCTGAGGGCCTCGGGCGCGTCGGGCTCGGCCTGGAGACGCTTGAGCTCGGCGGCGTCATCGACGACCGCCTGGACTTCGTCCGGGGTCATGGCCTGCTTGGCCGCCTTCAGCCGGTCGGACTCGGCCTTGGCCAGGGTCCGGGCGAGCTTGTGGTCCGGCTCCAGGAGCACGGTGGTCCGGTGCGGGTTGTGCAGGAAGAGCCGGGCCAGCAGCTCCTCGAATATCTTGTCGCCATTTTCGAGCCACGCCTTGACGTTGGCCAGCGGCTTCTCGAAGGACAGCAGGGCCAGGGGGTCGCCCTCGTTCTCGTCGTCGTCATAGAGCCAGGTGGACAGGGCCTGGAACATGAGGGACAGGCCGCGCGGGTAGGAGCCGGTATTGTTTTCGCGCAGGGAGAACTCCACGGAGTTCACCGCCGCCTCGATGTCGCGGGCGTCGATGCCGTTCTCGACCAGTTCTTTGATGGTATGGAAGATGATCGACTCCACCTTGACCGCGTTGGACGGGTGCATGCCCTTGAGGCCCACGGAAAAGAACATCTGGCGCATGTCGGCTTCCAGGCCCACGCCCGCGAGGTCGTCGCCCAGGCCGGAGTCGGTCAACGCCTTTTTGAGCGGCGAGCTGGGCAGGCCGATGAGGATGTGCTCCAGGATGTGCAGGGCCAGGTTCAGGTTGGCGTCCGCGGTCTCGGCCAGCAGCCAGTTGACCGTGAACATGCCCTTGGCCAGCCGGTCCGAGGCCGGGTAGCCCTTGCGCACGGCCTTGGCCTCGGTGAAGCGCGGCTGGAGAGGCACCCGGGTCTTGGCCACGTCGATGGCCTCATACTGCGAAAAGACCGCGTCCAGGATTTCGAGGCGCTTTTCCGGGTCGTCGTCGCCGTAGAAGAAGGCGTACCCGTTGGACGGGTGGTAGTGATCGCGGTGGAAGGCCATGAACTTGTCGAAGGTCAGGTCCGGGATGACCGCCGGGTCGCCGCCCGAGTCCAGGCCGTAGGTGGTCTCCGGGAACAGGGACTGCTGGGAGTGTTCGTAAAGCAGAGAGTCGGGCGAGGAGTACGCGCCCTTCATCTCGTTGAAGACCACGCCCTTGTAGGTCATGTCGCGGTCCGGGGACTCCAGCTCGTAGTGCCAGCCCTCCTGCTTGAGGGTGTTCTCGGTCAGCCGGGGATGAAAGACCGCGTCCAGGTACACGTCCACGAGATTGTAGAAGTCCTGCACGTTGGCCGAGGCCACAGGATAGCAGGTCTTGTCCGGGAAGGTCAGGGCGTTCAGGAAGGTCTGGAGCGACCCCTTGAGCAGCTCCACGAACGGCTCGCGCACCGGGTACTTGTCCGAGCCGCAGAGCACCGAGTGCTCCAGGATGTGGGCCACACCCGTGGAGTCCTCGGGCGGGGTGCGGAACGAGATGCCGAAGACCTTGTTCTCGTCGTCGTTGATCATGGACAGGACGCGCGCCCCGGTCTTGTCGTGGCGGTAGACGATGGCCGTGCTGGCCAGTTCCGCGATTTCCATTTCCCGTATCTTGGTGAAGCCGAAAGTCATAAACGCTCTCTTTTCTTTTTGTATTTTGTCATGCGCGGGTGCCTCGGTTCGGGCCGCCCTGCGGGAAGCCTCGGTATACACTAGCATGACCCGCCGGGCAAAGTGGAGAAAAATGCAAAAAACCCTTGACGGCAAACCGGCCCGCCCTTAGTCTCTTGAAAACGGTAATCATTCCTATAAAAATTTCAACCTCTGAAAAAGAAAGGGAATTTAATATGAGCAACGATTTCGATCCCAACGACACCATGCCTGATTTCGCCAAAGTGGGCCAGCCCGTACCCGCATTCACGCTGGAGGCCTTCGACCCCGCCGAGGGCGGCTTCACTGAGGTGGACCTGGGCGCGCTGCGCAAGGAAGGCAAATGGGCCATCCTGTTTTTCTATCCCGCGGACTTCACCTTTGTCTGCCCCACCGAGCTGGCCGACCTGGCCGGTCGACACGAGGACCTGAAGAAGCTCGGGGCCGAGGTGATCTCCGTGTCCACGGACACCAAATATTCCCATATGGCCTGGAAGTCCGACGAGCGCATGTTGGAAAACGTCAAGTTCAAGATGGCCGCCGACCCCACCGGCGAGGTCTCCCGGTTCTTCGACGTCTGGGACTTCGAGACCGGCCTGGCCCTGCGCGGCACCTTCGTCATCAACCCCGAAGGCGTGCTGGTCTCGTCCGAGATCAATTTCTACAACGTGGGCCGCAACGCGGATGAGCTGGTCCGCAAGGTGGAGGCCAACACCTATCTCATCGACCACCCGGCCGAGGTCTGCCCTGCCAAGTGGACCCCGGGCGACAAGACCCTGACCCCCAACGACGGAATGGTCGGCAAGGTCTACGAAGCCCTTAACGACTAGACGGCAGCGATCTCACACTCTCGCTGACCTGTTGCATAGAACGCCCCCCGCCGGATGGTCCGGCGGGGGGCTGTTTTTGTTGCGGCCCGGCAGCTCACGGCCTATGTTCGGCTTTCCCGAAACCACAGCCGCGGAGCGTACGTGGAAATCATTCTGGCCACCGAAATCTGGGGGCGCACGCCCCACATCGACGCCCTGGCCGGGCGGTTGCGCCCGCACGCCGACCGCGTGACCGTGGCCGATCCCTTTGACGGCCGCGACCCGCACTTCGCCACAGAAGAACAGGCCTACGCCGCCTATCTCGACCACGGCGGACTCGAACCCTACGCCCGCCGGGTCACGGACCTGGTCCGCGAGGCCGCGCGTCCGGTCCTGCTCATCGGCTTCAGCGCCGGGGCCGGAGCGGCCTGGGCCGCCGCCTGCACCCCAGGCGTTCCCCTACGCAGGGCCTGCTGTTTCTACGGTTCGGCCATCCGGACCATGGCCGACCGCGCCCCGCTCGCCCCCGTGGACCTGATCTTCCCAGACCGTGAGCCCCACTTCGACGTGGACGCGCTGGCCGCCGCCCTCCGGGCCAAGCCGCTGGTCACCTGCCGCCGGGCCGACGCGGGCCACGGCTTCATGAACCCCCTGTCCGAAAACTACGACGAAGCCGCCGGCCGCCGCTGGACAGCCTGGCTGGTGCGCCTGGCCGAGGCATCCTCGCGGGCGTAGACGCCGCCGACGGCCCCGCGGGGCATGGCGGAATTTTCGTTGCGCGCGGGCCGCGCTAATGCAGCGCGGTTGCGATGAAGCGCCGTATCCGGCTGTCGTCGGGTTCGTCGGCGAGCTGTTCCGGGGTGAGATCGGCGACCATCTTGCCGTCCTCCATCATTACAACGCGATCGCTGATGCGCGTGGCGAAACGCATCTCGTGGGTCACGATGATCATGGTCATGCCTTCGTGGGCGAGGAGCTCGATGGTCTGCAGGACCTCGCCGACCAGTTCCGGATCAAGCGCGGAAGTCGGCTCGTCGAAGAGGAGCACCTTGGGCTGCATGGCCAGGGCGCGGGCAATGGCTATGCGCTGTTTCTGGCCTCCCGAAAGCTGGTGGGGATACTTGTCCGCGTGGCAGGCCATCCCGACCTTTTCCAGGTTCCGCAGGGCCAGTTCCTTCAGCGCCCGGGAGGAGCCCAGGCCGTGATAGCGTGGGGCCAGGGCCACGTTCTCCAGCACGGTGCGGTGCGGGAAGAGGTTGAACGACTGAAAGACCATGCCGATGCGCGTCACTTCCTCGTAGAAATCGGGCGAGCGCCAGTATTCCCCGTGGTTGTCAAGCCAGCGGTTCCCGTTGAACAGGATCGCGCCGCCGTCGATATCCTGCAGGGAATTGATGGTCCGGATCAGGGTGGTCTTGCCGGAACCGGACGGGCCGATGACGCTGACCACCTCACCTGCCTTGACCTTGAAGGAAATACCGTCAAGCACGGTCTTCTCGCCAAAGGCCTTGCTGACGTCGCGGAGTTCGAGGACGAGATCCCCCTTGGCGCCCTTCCTTTTCCGCTCGGGCGACACGGCGGGGAGCGCGGCGGGCTGCGCCTCGGCAACGGTCTCGACCCCGGACTTGCTCCGGATGTCCATGGAACGTTCGAGCCTGCCGAGAATCTGAGTGAAGACGGTCACCAGCAGGACATAGTAAAAGGAGACCGCCACCAGGGTTTCGATGACCAGGAAGTTGCGGGTATAGAGCCGCTGCCCCACCAGCAGGATCTCGGCCAGGGAGATGACCGACACCAGGGACGTCAGCTTGACGATGGTGATGAACTCGTTGCCGAGGGCGGGCAAGGCGACCCGGACCGCCTGGGGGATGACGATGAGCCGGTACTTGCCCAGCGAGCGGATGCCGAGGGCGAGGGCCGCCTCGTGCTGCCCCTTGCGCACGGCCAGCAATCCCCCGCGGTGGATTTCGGCCAGGTACGCGGTCTCGCTCATGACCAGGGCGATGAGCCCCGCCCAGAAGGGATTGGACAACACCGGGCGCAGGCTCGGCATGATCTGCGGCAGGTTGTAGACGAAAATCAGCAGGACCAGCAGCGGAAGGCTGCGGAAGAACCAGACATAGACCGAGGACGTGTGCCGCAGGAACGCGTTGTTGGACGTCTTGGCCAGGGCCACGCCGAAACCGAGCACCGAGCCGATGGACCAGGACAGCACGCTCAAGACGGCGACCAGCATAGTGGCTTCCCAAAACGGGGCGTAACTGAAAAGCCCTATGAGATATTTCAAATCAAACGACATCAAGACCTCTAGTTCTCTATGATATTATCCGAAAACCGTCCGGCGCGGCCGCTGTCCGCTGCCTGCTGCGCACTCCGTTCTCCCGGAAGGGACCGGGCGGCCCGCGTCGGTGCGGGCCGCCCGGATGGTTTCGCTACTCGCCGACGGCGGCCTTGAATTCCGCTTCGGTGGGCTTGGAGACATTGTACTTCTTCAGCAGCGCGGGATACGTCCCGTCGGCCTCAAGTTCCTTCAGGGTCTTGCGGAGGAGGTCGGCCAGCTCGGTATTGCCCTTGCGCACGCCGAAGCCGACGACCACGGGGTACAGGTTTTCCTTGGAGGTGACCTTCAACCGGCCATTCAGCTTCTCCACGGCGCTCTGCAGGACCGCGGAATCCTCCATCTGGGCGTCAATGCCGCCGGAGAGCAGGGCCTGAGTCACTTCGGGAGAAGTGGGGAACTCCCTGGAGTCGACGGGATTGTCCTTGCAGACGCCCTCGGCCAGACCGTTGAGTTTTTCGATCCAGGCACCGCCCTTGATGGAACCGACCTTGCGGCCGCACAGGTTCTCCGGGGCCGCGAAGGAAAGGCCGGAGGAGGTCGCCACCGCAATGGAAACACCGGTCTTCATGTAGGGGATGTAATCGATCTGCTTGGCGCGGGCGGGCTTCACGTAGAGCGTGGACGCGATGACGTCGAACTGCCCGCCGCGAACGCCCATGATCAGGTTTTCGAACCGGGTGTCGTGAAACTCGATCTTCATGCCCGCCTTCGCGGCGATGGCGGTCATCAGCTCGACATCGAACCCGGCGGGCTTCTCGTTGTCGTCAAAGTAGTTGTACGGGGGATACGTCAGGTCCGTGCCCACGGCGATCACGCCGGGCGTGATCGTGGCGGCCGCCCGGGACGACACCGCCGTGCCGGCCACCAGGGCAAGGGCCACACAGTATATGACCAACGCTCTCTTACAACATTTCCATGCGTTCGTTGCACAATTCATCTCTCTCTCCTCTCATCGGTTGATTCCGGGCCATTGCAAATATGGCGGTCCTTAACCATTATCACGCGTTCTCCGGCACCCGGCCGGAGTCCATCTTCCTCTTCGCCATGCCGCTCATGACGTAAATCCCCATCCAGGCGGCGGTATGGCTGGACACGTTGTTCCGGTCGGTGGGGGGATAAATCTCGACGAAATCGAAGGCGCCGATGCCTCTGACCGCGAAATTGTACAGCAGATAGGACAGTTCGTAGGAGGTGAGGCCGTTCAGATCCGGCGGCCCCCCGGGGTTGAACGCGACGTCGAGGATGTCGCTGCACACGGTGACGTATATGGCGTCCGTATCGGTTCCGGCCACGTCCAGCGCCTTTTCCAGGGCGTACTCCACGCCCTTCCGCTTGATCTCGAACCCGGTCATGACATGGGAGCCCGCCTCCCTGGCGAACCGCATCTGGTCCGGATTGTTGCGCGGGCCGCGGATGCCCATGTGGATGATCTTGGCGGGGTCCATGGATACGTTCTCGTAGATGCGGTGCATGGGGCAGCACCGGGCAAACCGTTCCTCGCCGAAAAACTCCATATTGTCCATGTGCGCGTCGAGGTGGATCAGGCCGACCCGCTTGGGGTGCGCCTGGGCAAGCGCCTCGACGGCCGGGACGGTGATGGAGTGGTCGCCGCCGAAAATAATCGGCGTGGCCCCATGGGCCAGCACGGCGGACACCTTGTCCCGAATGTGCCGGTTGGTCTCCACGCCGTCGCCGGGGACCACCGCCACGTCACCGAAATCACAGACGTTGATGTGATCGAACAGGTCGTAATCGAACTCCGGCAGATACCCTCCGTAGCGCAGGGATGCCTCGCGGATGGTCTTGGGCGCCAGCTCGCATCCGGACGGCCCGCCCCAGGTGACGGGCCCCTCCCACGGCACGCCCATAACGGCGGCGTCGTACCCGGCCAGGTCGGCCGCCTCGCGAATGGAATCCGAACTCAGGAATGTGGGAACACCCTGATATATTTGTGGATAGCTATTTTTAGGCACATAACAAACCGGTTTGCGCCCATCATATTTTGACTTCGACACCAAACTCTCCTTGTCGGTAAAATGTTGTCAGGCCTCTATAACAAGGGCCGTGCCAAAGCATCATCTCCGTGCCAGGAAAGCTCATAATAAATTGATATTACATTTTTATTTTTCCATATCGGCGCACGGCGCCCTGTTCCTCTTGCCGAATTTGTAATATTTTGCTATCAGCGATGAATATTTGATTCAAAAAAGTATAAATCACATTTATATATTTTATTTCAGTATATTGTGTTTTTTTATCCGCCGAATAACGGCCTTACAACCCCGCAGCAAATTAAATTATGAATAAAAACGACCCCCGCCTTCCGTCCGTAGCCGAAGGAAGGAGCACCCAGGTCCTCCCGCCTGCCCGCCTCTGCGAGGGCAACATCCTGCAGGCGGGCATCCTGCAGGACGGCGCCTTTACCTGGAGCGTCCCCGAACCGGACTTCCTGCCCTCCCCCGCCGAACAGGAGGCACTGCGCGCCCTCTGCCGGGAGACCTTGGAAAAGCGGGGCATGTCGCACCGGGAGTCCTTTTCGCTCAACGGCCGCGACTGCGCCCTGACCGTCTATGCGTTCCCCGACCTCCGCCCCGCCTTGGCCGTGATGCTCGTCACGGACCGGAGCAAGGCGGAGGAATGCCGCCGCCGGCTCGAAAGGAACCTCAGCCGGTCCATGGAACTGGACGCCATCGTCACCGCCACCTCGGACGGCATCTGGGTCTGCGACGGGCAGGGATTCGTCACCCTCGTCAATCCGGCCGCGGAGCGCGTCAACAACATCGTTGCCCAAGACGTGATCGGAAGGAACATGCACGACCTGCTCAAGGAGGGGTTCATCGACCGCTCGGCCGCCGTGGAGGTCGTCCGCACCGGGCAGCCCGTCAGCCTGCTGCAGATGCGGGACGGGAGGAAACTGACCTCCACCGGGACCCCGGTCTTCGACTCCAACGGCGTGCTCCAGCGCGTGGTGGTCAGCACCCAGGACGCCACCGAGGTCGACAACCTCCGACGCGATCTGGAGCGACAGGAATTCCTGGCCGACAACTACCGCAGCAAGCTGATGGAGTTGCAGGACCAGTTGGCCTCGGACCGCGAGATAATCGCCCGCAGCCCGAAAATGCTGTCGGTCCTGCACCAGGCCCTCAAGGCGGGCAACTCCGAGGCATCCATCCTCCTGCTGGGCGAATCCGGGACCGGCAAGGGCATCCTGGCCGAACTGATCCACAACCATTCGAGAAGGCACGACAAACCGCTTCTCTCCCTGAACTGCGGCGCCATTCCTGAGACCCTGGTGGAGGCCGAGCTGTTCGGCTACGAGCAAGGCGCGTTCACCGGAGCGAAGGCGGGTAAGCCGGGGCTGCTGGAAGTGGCGGACGGCGGCACCCTCTTCCTCGACGAGGTCGCCGAACTGCCCCTGCAGACACAGGTCAAGTTGCTGAAATTCCTCGATGACGGGCGTTTCACCCGGCTGGGAGCCACCAAGGGCAAGCACGTCGACGTGCGGGTCATCGCCGCGACGAACCGCGACCTCCGGACCATGGCCAACGAGGGCTCCTTCCGCAAGGACCTGTACTACCGGCTCAACATCATCCCCATCCAGATCCCGCCCCTGCGGGAACGCAAGGAATGCATTCCCGCGCTGCTCAACCACTTCCTCACCCTGTACGGAAACAAGTACAATTCGCCGAAACGGCTCCGGGGGTCGGCCCTCGACGCCCTCGCGGCGTACCCGTATCCGGGCAACGTCCGGCAGTTGATCAACATCTGCGAGCGGCTCGTGGTCATGACCGAGCACCAGCTCATCGACCGGGACGATCTCATGAACGAGGTGACCACGGGCCGGGACTACATCTCCTTCCAGTCCATGCGCGAGACCAACACCACCCTGAAGCAGGCGATGGGACAACTCGAAAAGGCGCTGCTGCTGGAGGCGTACGAACAGTGCCACACCCAGCAGCAGATCGCGGAGGCCCTGGATATCAGCCAGGCCTCGGTCGCCAGGAAGTTGAAGCAGTACGGCATCGGCGGCAAACGGCCGGGCGGGCAGCCCCGTTCCGCGAAAAAAGCCGACAGCCTGTTGCAGCCTCGACTTTGATGCCCGAGGCGGCGCCCCCTACTTACTGATCCACAGCGCGGTTTCCTGCAGATGCCGCAGGAGGTTGACGGACACGGTGCTGGGGAACAGGTTCTCCATGCGGGTCTGGCTGCCGACGCCGCGGCGGCCCACGGCCACGGCGGCGTAGTGCCCGGCCCGGGCCTCCTTGAGGATGGCCTTGAACGGGCTCTTGCCGGTGACCATCTTGATGTCGATGCGTTCGTCCGGGATGCCGTGCTCGGCGAGGATGGCCAGGGCCTCGTCGAAGATGCGGGCGGACCGGGCGTCGCCATAGC
The DNA here is from genome assembly GCF_037094465.1 of Pseudodesulfovibrio sp. 5S69. Lineage (NCBI taxonomy): Bacteria > Pseudomonadati > Thermodesulfobacteriota > Desulfovibrionia > Desulfovibrionales > Desulfovibrionaceae > Pseudodesulfovibrio > Pseudodesulfovibrio methanolicus. The sequence goes on along the minus strand of NZ_CP146609.1, from coordinate 668,025 downwards.
CCTTCTGGGCCACGTGGAAGAGCGTGAAGGACTGGCGCGGCTCTTCGGCGAGCATGTACCCGGCGTGGTCGGCCATGCGCAGGGACGGGTCGGAACCGTCGAGGCAGAGCAGGACGTTCTGGTGCGAGACCTGGGACGGACGCTTGCAGACCCAAATGGGGAAATCGATGTCCTGCCACAGGAGTTCGTGGCACACGGAGTTCTCGAAGATCTCCTCGAACCAGGTGAACCCCTTGCGGCCGAGGATCAGCGCGTCGTAGAGGCCCTCGCGAGCCTCGCAGATGAGCTCGCGGGCCGTGCCCATGCGGGAATGAACGACCTTGGTGCGGACCTTTTCGCCATCGCACCCGGCGATCTCCGTGATCCAGCGCTTGGCGTCTTCCAGGGCCTTCCTGCCCTTGCCCTTCTTGTGGGCCACGATCTGTTCCACGGCCTCGTCCGAGGTCGGCAGCCCGGCCTCCTGACGGTCCCACAGGGCCGAACGCGGCGCGGCGTAGAACAGGGTCAGTCCGAGGTCGCAGAACGAGTCGAAGGTGTCCTTGAGAAACCGGAGATTGTAGGAGGCGGCGCGGTCGTCGCCGATGGCGAGGAGCAGTTCTTTCTGCACGGGAGAACTCCTGTTGCGGGGTGGAATCCTCGCACAGCCATAACGCGCGGAGCCGGGAAAAGACAAGGCCCGGCACTTGTCCTTTAAAACGGGGGCTGATACATCCTCAAGGACAATGCGCACCCCTGACCACAAGCGGGCCGGATCGTTCCCGGCCGTTCTCCTTCCCGCCGCGATCCTGGCCGTCCTGATGTTGGCGGGCACCGCCATGGCCCAGAGCCTGAGCCTGAAGGCCCCGACCCTGGCCAACGTGAACGGGCGGCTCACGGCGCGCTTCGGCATCGTGGTCGAGGAGAAGCCTATCCTCAAGGGCGAGTTGGAGGACGGGGCCGTGCTGGTTCTCAAGTGCCAGGTCAGCCTGCTTGAGCCTCGCGACTACTGGCTGGACCGGGAAATCACCGAGGTCCACTTCCAAAGCCGCCTGAGTTTCGATCCTCTGACCCGCGAGTTCGTCATGACCCTGCCCGACAGGCAGACGCCCCTGCGGGGCAAGGACCTGAGCGCGATCCTGAACGAGGGCTGGGGGACCATCGGCACGACCCTGGGCTCCTGGGCTCTGCTCGACCGGGGCAAGAAATACTCCCTGCGCCTGCACACCTCCATGAACGAGGAGGACGCGCCCGAGGGGCTGATGCGCTTCTTCTATTTCTGGTCCTGGGACGCCGGGGCCGACAACGCCTTCCAGCTGGACTTCACCTTCTAGGGGGCAGACGCGTGACGCCCGATCCGATCCGCATCAGTTCCACCAGCAGCAGGGACCAGCGACGGCACCGGCGCGAATACATCATCGCGCTGATCTTCATCGTCCTCATCATCGGGCTGACCTGGGCCGAGCTCAAATACCTGAGCGGCGATTACTACCTGATCCTCAACCTGCTCATCCTGAACGTGGTCTTCCTGCTGGCCATGCTCTTCTACGTGGCCCGCAACGCGGTCCGCCTGGTCCTGGAACGCCGCCGCAGGGTGCTCGGCTCCAAGCTGCGCACCCGGCTGGTCCTGGCCTTCATCTCCCTGTCGCTCATCCCCACGGTGCTCATCTACCTGGTCTCGGTAAAGTTCGTGCAGACCTCGGTGGACTACTGGTTCAAGGGCCAGGTGGAGGAGTCCATGGAGCAGGCCCTGGAACTCGGACGGGCCTTCTACGGCTCGGCCCAGGACCGGCTGGAGCGGCGCGGCGCGGTCATGATCAAGGACATCATCGACTCCAAGTTCGCCTGGGGCGGCAAGGCCATGGACAAGTACCTGAACCGCAAATTCGACGAGTACGACCTGAGCCTGGTGGGCGTCATCACTCCGGAGGGCAACGAGCAGAACACCCACGCCACCGCCCAATGGAGCCAGGCCTGGCCCGAGATCAAGGAAAAGATCGACTGGCAGTCCCTGAGAGCCGACCCGCGCTCGTGGACGACGATCATCCCCAAGCCCGGCTCGGACCTGGTCCTGGGCGTAACCCCGGTGGATGAGGGCAGGACCGGCTATCTGGTGCTCGGCGAGACCGTGGGCCAGGGGCTCCTGCACCGGCTCGACCAGATCGTCCGCGGCCTGGACGAGTACAAGAAGCTCAAGACACGCAAGTACCCGTGGAAAATGAACTTGTACCTGACCCTCGGGGTCATGGCCCTGCTCATCATCCTGGGGGCCATCTGGTTCGGATTCCGGCTGGCCAAGGAGCTGTCCGCCCCGGTCCAGGCGTTGGCCATGGGCACGGAACGCATCGGGCGCGGCGACCTGTCCGTGCGCCTGGAGGACCGCTCGGACGACGAGCTCGGCTTCCTGGTCCAGTCCTTCAACCGCATGGCCGAGGACCTGGAGCAGAGCCAGAACTCCGTGCAGCAGGCCAATGAGCGGCTGGCCCAGCAGAACCAGGAGCTGGAACGGCGCGGCCAGTACATCGAGGCCGTACTCAACAACATCACCTCGGGCGTCATCTCCATGGACGCCGAAGGGCGCATCGGCACGGTCAACACTGCGGCCGAAAGCATCCTCGGCATCCCCGGCGAGTTCCTCATCGGCAAGGTCCCCTACCGCTTCCTGTCCGGCGACTTCGCGGCCATGGTCCAGGCGGCCCTGGCCCAGTTGTCCAACAAACCCGGCGGGGTCTGGCAGCGGCAGATCGACCTGCCCGTGCGCGGCAAGCTGATCAAGGTCCTGGTCAACGTGGTCTCGCTCAAGAACGTAGGCGGGCGCGACGCGGGCCACGTGGCCGTGTTCGAGGACATCACCGAGCTGGAAAAGATCCAGCGGCTGGCGGCCTGGCGCGAGGTGGCCCGGCGCATCGCCCATGAGATCAAGAATCCGCTCACGCCCATCAAGCTGTCCGCCCAGCGGCTGCAACGCAAATACGGCGAGCGCATCGCCGAGGGCACCTTCGACGAGTGCACCGGACTGATCGTCAACCAGGTGGAGCGGCTCCAGAACATGGTCACCGAATTCTCGGCCTACGCCAAGCTGCCCGAGGTCCAGCCCCGGCCGGACAAGCTCGCCCCGCTGCTGGAAGAGGTCACTGCCATGTTCGCCAACACCCACCGCAAGATCAAATGGGACCTGTCCGTCTCGGAGATCCCCGAGTTCCCCTTCGACCGCGAGGGCATCCGCAAGGTGCTCATCAACCTGTTCACCAACGCGGCCGAGGCCCTCAAGGGCATGAAGGGCGGCGAGGTCCGGATCACCGCCTCGCACGACCCGGACGCGGGCACCGTGACCATCTCCGTGGCCGACAACGGCCCGGGCCTGCCCAAGGACTCCTCGCGCATGTTCGAGCCCTACTACACCGAGAAAAAGGGCGGCACCGGCCTGGGCCTGACCATCGTCCGGTCCATCATCGCCGACCACGGCGGCATGGTCCGCGCCGCCTCCAACCACCCCCGCGGCACGGTCTTCATCGTCGAGCTGCACGACGCCTAGCCCGCCCTCCCCGCTTCTTCACAACATCCTAAAATTTATTAGTGTCTGGCAATGAATATCCACACGTGATATTCTGGTCACCGGATAGGACGCTTCAATGACGCAATGCTGACAAGGTGAACGACAAGTGCGCGCAATAATCGCCGGAGGAACCGGCTTCATCGGCAGGGAACTGGTCCGCGAACTGCGGGAACACGACTGGGAAATCCTCATCCTGTCGCGCAACCCGGGCAAGGTCGCCGCCGTGTTCGAAAACGGGGGCGTCATCGGCATGCCCTGGGACAACGGCGACTGGCCCGACGTGCTCGGCCCGGATACCGCCATCGTCAACCTGGCCGGTGAAAACATCGCCGGGGGACGCTGGACCCGCAAACGCAAACGCCGCATTCTCCAGAGCCGGGTCAAGGCCGGGGAACGCATCCTCCAGGCCGTGGAGCAGGCGGGCGTGGCGCCGGGCGTGCTCATCCAGGCCTCGGCCGTGGGCTACTACGGCCCGCGCGGCACCACCCCGGTCGACGAATACGCCGAGTCCGGCTCCGGCTTCCTGGCCGATGTCTGCAGGCAATGGGAGGCCTCCACCGCCGTCCTCGAAACGATAGGCACCCGCCGCTGCATCATCCGCACCGGCATGGTCCTCGGCCACGGCGGCGCCCTCCCGCGCATGCTCCCGCCCTTCAAGTACTACCTCGGCGGCCCCCCCGGCACCGGCCTCCAGGGCGTCTCCTGGATACACCTCAAGGACGAGGTCCGGGCCATCCGCTTCCTCATGGAAAACCCCGAAGCCAGCGGCCCCTACAACCTCTGCGCCCCCAACCCGGTCAACTTCGCCAAGTTCGCCCACGTCCTCGGCACCGTCCTCGGCCGCCCCTACAAGACCCCGGTCCCGCCCTTCGCCCTGCGCCTGCTCTTCGGCCAAATGGCCGACGAGGTGCTCCTGTCCGGACAACTCGTCCTGCCCGAACGCCTCACCCAGGCGGGCTTCGAGTTCACCTTCCCGGACCTGTCCGACGCCCTGCGCGACGTGCTGCGGTAGAAAATGTCCCCGCCGGGCGGGCGCCTCCGGCGGCTGGGGCGCTGCCCCAGACCCCGCCAGGGAACCCTTTGGAAAGGGTTCCCTGGACCCTCCCAAACTTTTTGTGTCGCCTGCGGCGAAGGTGGGGGCGCTGGGGTGATGGCCGGTTTCCTCTGTGGGGAGTGGAAGTAGCCCGCCTCTTCGGGACGGTTGCCAACGCCGCAGGCGAGCATGGGCGAAACCCGCCAAAGCGTCCTTGCGGCGTTTTCTTACTTCTGAAAAACGGCAGTGCCCATCGCGCCATGCCCTTTCCAAAAAACAAAACCCGCGATTTCGAGCAGGGGAAACGGCGGGCGATCTTGTGGAAATTCGCACGGCGTCACACCCGTTTCCCCTGCCCGAAATCGCCAACCGGCACGGCGGAAGGCCTCCCCGTCGCGGCCTTCCGCCGCCGCACGAACCTGAGCGAAGCGAACACGGGATTCTTAAAAGTACCCACCACGTTTCTGAAAACCTAGTCCCTGCCGTGTTTTTTAAATATGGCAGGGACTTACTTTTAAGTGATTTATGGTGATCCCTAGTGATTTTCGGGAATTTCGGGGATGTTGTTACACATTTTTTCACACATGTCTTGATAGGAATATCCTTTTATTTTAGTAAATTAAAGTACCAACTCTAGCCGATGTAAACACAGCCCGGGCATGGCTTCATGAAGCAAGGAATACTTCGATTTAGGCAGGTGTTAACTTCGTGGAAAACTGTAAAAAATCAAACTGTGGGCCGCTTGCTTACGGTATTTCAATGAGTTGCAACGCCATATGTACCAATAAAACCATGGGTGCCGCTTGGAATAGCACTTGGAAGATACGTGGTCTGAGCGAATCGCGACTGTTTGAGCTCAGATGCGCCAGTTCGGCCGGAAGCTCGTCGAAGGGCCTCCCAATAGTGATTGTGCTGTGTGTCCGTGAAATCAAAGATAGAATTTCAATAGAGACAACAATCAATTTGTCATCCTTTCCTTTTCAGCGGCGAAAACGGTATTCCGTTGTATTGACAGCGTGAATCTTTGAAATCAACGGAATTCCGTCCCCGACTTTTGGTTCCAGAAACAAATTCCCAACAAATTCAGTAAGTAATGAAAGCATCCCCTCTGGCACGCCTCTTGCCTGAATACGACTCTACTTCGCGAAAGGCCTGAGTGAACGCAAGCGTGTTCCGAAGCCTTATCGAGCAATACAGCCAGAAGGGGTATTACATGGCAAAAGAACAGCATTCCCATGCGCATGGCCACCACCATGACCATAATGATTTCACCGACTACACCGCAGCGGTCAAGGCCTACCGCGAGACCTTCGCCAGCAAGGCGGACGTGATGGACCAGGCTCCGGACCCTGCGGTTCGGGAGATGGTCAAATACATGGATGAGCAGGGCGTCGAGAACTGCTTCGACCGTTTCGACAAGCAGAAGCCGCATTGCACCTTCGGCCTTGCGGGCGTCTGCTGCCGCATCTGCTCGCTCGGGCCGTGCAAGATAACCGAACGTTCACCCCGGGGCACGTGCGGGGCCAATGCGGACCTGATCGTCGCCCGCAATCTGGTGCGCGCGGCGGCGGGCGGCGTGGCGGCCCATGGGGCGCGGGCGCGCGAAGTCATGCTGACGATGAAGAAGGCCGCCACCGGGGCAGTCGACCTCCCCATCCTCGGCAAGGAGGCGGTCAGGAAAATGGCCGCCGCCTTCAACCTGGTCACCAAGGACAAGAGCATTGAAGATCTGGCGAACGAGATCGCCGACATCCTGCTTGAGGACATGAGCCGCACTGTGCCGGGGCCGCACAGGACGCTGGAGGCCGTCGCCACTCCCGAGCGGAGGCAGACCTGGGAGAAGCTGGGCATACTGCCTGTCGGCTCCTATCATGAGGTCTTCGAGGCGCTGCACCAGACCACGGTCGGCACCCAGGGCGACTGGCGCAAGGCCATGGATCAGTTCATGCGGCTGGGCATCGCGTTTTCCATGAACAGCGTGGTCGGCGGCTCCATCGCCAGCGACTGTCTCTACGGCACCCCGAAACGGACCACGGTCAAGGCGAATCTCGGTGCATTGAAGACGGACACTGTCAACATCGCCATCCACGGACACGCCCCCATGCTGGCCACCAAGGTCATTGAGGCGGCCCGCTCGGACAAGTTTGTGAAGATGGCGGAAGAAGCCGGTGCCGCGGGCATCCAGTTCTACGGCATCTGCTGTTCGGGACTGTCCTCGCTCTACAGGCTCGGCGGCGTCATCCCCCTTTCCAACGCCAACGGTTCGGAGCTGGTGCTCGCGACGGGCGCCCTCGACCTGTGGCTGGCGGACATTCAGGAGGTCTTCCCCGGCATCATGGACGTGGCCGACTGCTACAAGACGGTGGTCGTCACCACCAACGAATCCAACCGGTTGCCCGGGGCCGAGCACATCGGCTACCGGCGGGACCTGGAGGATCTGGACAAGCTCCCCGAGCTGGCGGACAGGATAGTCACCCGCGCCATTGAGAGCTTCAGCAATCGCCGGGATGTCCAGCGGCACATCCCCGACCACGAGATGGAGGCCGAAGTGGGCTTCAGCCTGGAGACCCTCGACGCCCACTACGGCTGCATGGAGCGCGTGGCGTCCGCCATCATCAACGGGCAGATCAAGGGCATCATCAACCTGGCGGGCTGCACCAACACCCGGGTCGTTTACGAAAAGGCCATTGTGGAAGTTGTCGACATCCTGCTGAAGAACAACGTCCTGGTCTTCACCAACGGTTGCGCCTCGTTCCCCATGGCCAAGCTGGGATACTGCAACAAGAAGGCCCTCGACAAGTGCGGCGAGCGATTGCAGATATTCCTCAGAGGAGAGCTACCCCCGGTATGGCATTTCGGTGAATGCATCGACAACGCCCACGCCGTGGCCACGTTCAGGGAGATCGCCGGGTACGCTGGGCATCAGATGAAGGATATGCCCTTTGCCGAGGTCACGCCGGAATGGTCCAACGAGAAGGGGGTCGGCGCTGCGCTGGCGTTCCGCATGCTCGGTTTCGATTCCTACCACTGCGTGCACGCGCCGGTACAGGGCTCGGAAAAGGTGCAGGACTTCCTCTATGGCGGCACCCGGGAGCTGCTCGGCTCCAGCATGAAGGTGGACACCGATCCCAAGAAGCTCGCCGCGATGATCCTCGCCGACTTCGACGAGGCGCGGTCGAACCTGTGCTGGCGCTAGTCCCTCGCATAGCCCGACACGCGACGTAAAAGGGGCGGCCCGCCGAACAAGCGGGCCGCCCCATATTTTTGCGTCGGTCGTCGGCGCGAAAAAAGGCGGCCCCGTCGGGAGCCGCCTGTCATCTTATGGTCTGGATGCGGTCTATTGCTTCTTGAAGATGATCAGCGGACAGTTCTTGCAGATGTCCGCGCCGGGGAACCCGTCACCGGGACGGGTGATGGAGCTGCTCGCCTTCTTAATGCGGTCCATGAGCCGCTGGAAGGTGACTGCGAACTTGTTGCCGGGAATGATCACGTTGATCTCGCCGCGTTCGGTCTTGCCCGCATTGTAGCTGCCGGAGCAGGCGGGAAGCATGTTGAACTCCTGCTCGACGAAACTGAAGACGTTTCCGCCGCAGGCGGAGGAGTTCATGGTGATGTTCGGGCGGAGCGGATGGGTGTCGGTCGCGGCCATGTAATCCACGGCCAAGTGGTAGGCCTGCATGTTGTCGCAGTAGAAATGCACCGTGTCCGGCTCGTACAGGCCGTCGATGGAGCCGAGCGGGGCCACTGCGATGCCGAGCGGCTTGGTCTCGAGCATGGGCTTGCTGACGACGAAGCGTTTCGCCTGTTCAAGATCCTGGACATACTTGGCGTGGCCCTTGATCTCGGCATCATCCAGGTCCTTCCATCCGAAACAGAAGCGGGCATTGCCGCAGCCGAGGCCGTCAACATCGCCGTAGACGATCTGACCCTGCATGCGGGCCGCGATCTCCCACTGGCAGAAGGTCATGGGCTTGAGCGGCGCGTGTATTTCCGGCGCATTCTCCTGAAATTCCTTCAGCTCGTTCTCGTCGAAGAAGAATTTGACCGCGACCGGGTAATGGTACAGGCGCAGCTCTTTCATCAACACGGTTTGCATCTCGCTATAGGTCATACTGTCTGTCTCCTGAGTTTGTTGTTCACTCCCGCAGTACAAAATCGGTGAGTTTTAGGCTGGTTGATGGCGTTTATTATGTCTCTGCCGACCTGCGGGAGTGAACTTTTGGAATGGATACTCGCAATGAGTCTTCCTCACAAAGCAAGGAGCATGCCTTGGTTTCGCCCCTCGCCACCAAGGCAGGACCCATTTTGGCCAGGGTCCGGATTGATGCGGAAAAAGTCCCATGACAGCGCGCGGTTGTCTTGCGTCACAGCTTTCGAGCGAACTGCAATTTCATCCTTCGGCGATCTGAAATCCTCCGACGGCGGCCGCTCGTTCGTGCTTCCCACCCCTTTGTCATCGGGCTGCACAACAAAATAACGTTGAAGAGAAAACGGAATGTTGATTTCCAACGTAATCGCGTTGTGCCGCAAACGTGCTCTTTAATGAATGCGCCGTCATCTCAAGCAGTTAAGCCCCACACGGCGCTGGCACGGCGATTGCCTTAGGTCAAGAGGGTTTGCGGTCTGGCGGCGCTGTCCGGGAAGGACGCTCGGTCCAGGCGGGTTTTCCGTCCGGCCTTGCGATACGCGCCGCCGCTTGCTGATTAATCTTCAAGCCAAGGAGTGCTTTTATGTGCGGCGACAACCATTCGCATGACCATGGTCACGGCCATCACCACCATGACAACGATTTCACCGACTACAAGGATGCGGTCAAAGCCTACCGCGAGTCCTTCGCCAGCAAGGAGGATGTGATGAACCACGCCCCGGACCCGGCGGTCCGGGAGATGCTCAAGTACATGGACGAGCAGGGTGTGGAGAACTGTTTCGATCGGTTCGACAAGCAGAAACCGCACTGTACTTTCGGCCTGGCCGGAGTCTGCTGCCGCATCTGCTCGCTCGGGCCGTGCAAGATCACGGAGCGTTCCCCGAGGGGAACCTGCGGGGCCAACGCCGATCTTATCGTGGCACGCAACATGGTCCGTTCAGCGGCCGGCGGCGTGGCCGGACACGGCGCCCGTGCCCGCGAGGTCATGCTGACCATGAAGAAGGCCGCCGAGGGCAATGTCGATCTGCCCATCGTCGGCAAAGACAAGGTCATGGGCGTGGCCAAGGCCTACGGGCTGGAGACCGAGGGCAAGACTGTCGAGGCCCTGGCCGGCGAGATCGCCGACATCCTGCTCGAAGACATGAGCCGGACCGTGCCCGGCACGCACAAGACCCTCAAGGCCATCGCCCCGGCCGAGCGCCAGAAGGTATGGGAAGAGCTCGGCCTGACCCCGATCAGCTCCTATCATGAAGTCTTTGAGGCGCTGCATCAGACCACGGTCGGCACCCAGGGCGACTGGCGCAAAGCCATGGACCATTTCCTTCGCCTGGGCCTGACCTTCTCCATGAATAGTGTGGTCGGCGGCTCCATCGCCCAGGATTGCCTCTACGGCGTCCCGCACCGCAGCACCATCAAGGCCAACTTGGGTGCACTGCGCACGGACACGGTCAACATCGCCATTCACGGCCACGCCCCGATGATGGCCATGAAGGTCATTGAGACCGCCCGCACAGACAAGTTCGTCAAGATGGCCGAGGAGGCCGGGGCCAAGGGCATCCAGTTCTACGGCATCTGCTGCTCCGGCCTGTCCTCCATGTACCGCCTGGGCGGGGTCATTCCCCTGTCCAACGCCAACGGCTCCGAGCTGGTGGTCGCCACCGGCGCGCTCGACCTGTGGCTGGCGGACATCCAGGAGGTCTTCCCCGGCATCATGGACGTGGCCAACTGCTACAAGACCGTGGTCGTGACCACCAACGAGTCCAACCGGCTGCCCGGGGCCGAACACATCGGCTACAAGCGCGACCTGGAGGATCTGGACAAGCTGCCCGAGTTGGCCGAGAAGATCGTCACCCGCGCCATCGAGAGCTTCACCAACCGCCGTGATGTTAAACGGCACATCCCGCCCTACGAGATGGAGGCCCAGGTCGGCTTCGGCCTTGAGGTGCTGAGCGAACACTTCCACGGCAGCGTGGAACCCATCGCCGAAGCCCTGAAGGAAGGCAAGATCCGGGGCATTATCAACCTGGCTGGCTGCACCAATACCCGCATTGTCTTCGAAAAGGCCATCGTCGACATCGTCGACATCCTGCTGAAGAACAACATCCTGGTCTTCACCAACGGCTGCGCCTCATTCCCCATGGCCAAGCTCGGCTACTGCAGGCCCGAGGCTCGGGAAAAGTGCGGTGACAGCCTCAAGGCGTTCCTCGGCGACAACCTGCCGCCGGTCCTGCACTTCGGCGAATGCATCGACAATGCGCATGCCGTGGGCACCTTCGCGACCATAGCCGGCTTCGCCGGGCATCCCATCAAGGACATGCCGTTTGCCGAGGTCACGCCGGAATGGTCCAACGAGAAGGGCGTGGGCGCGGCGCTGGCCTTCCGCATGCTCGGCTTTGACTCCTATCACTGCGTGCACGCCCCGGTGCAGGGGTCGAAAAAGGTCCGCGACTTCCTTTACGGCGGTACGAGAGAACTGCTCGGCTCCTGCATGAACGTTGATCCCGACCCGCAGAAGGTTGCCGCGATGATCATCAACGACTTCGAGGCCGCCCGCAGGAAGCTGGGCTGGGCGTAGCCTGGCCGGAGGAGGGAGGATGTCCGCGTCCGAGGCGCCCCTACGGCGCGGGCCTTCTCCCCTTCCATGAACGGTTTTAACCAACAGCCTGCATGCCCGCTCCCGGCCTCCGTCCAGCGGGGCGCCGTTCGGGAGCGGGCCGTGCAAACCTCCGGCTCCGCCGACCGTGGCGGGCCGTGGGGAAAAAAGGACGTATCGATGTTGTTCAAATCCGGTTCAGTGCAATTCAGAGTGGCCTCCCTGTGCCGGGAGGAATTCGCGCCCGAGGTCTACCGCCCGGGGGTGATCTCCCTTTCGCGCCTGTTGTGGGGGTCGCTCGGCGGCGGCCTGCTGCTGGCGGTCATCGCCATCGCCTCCAAGCTGACTGGCATTGCGGTCCTTTTCCCTCCCTTGGCCGCGACGTGCTTCATCAATTCGACCTGCGTCTTCCTTCGGGTGGCCCGGCCCAAGCCCGTAATCGTCGGGCATTTCGTCGCTTCGATAGGCGGATTGGCGGGGTGTTGGGCAGGTTCTCTTCTGGGGGCGGAAATCGGGTATGCGGTCGCGCTCAAGCTCGGTTTCGCGGTGATGTTCGCCGCCGCCCTCATGCAGATTTTCGACGCCGACCATCCGCCGGCCGCCGCTACGGCAGCCATTCCGGCCATCCTGCCGCTGCCCATGCCCGCCTATCTACTGCCCGTCCACATGGCCTGGGGAGCCACCCTGGCCGTGTTATTCGCCTTGGCCTGGAACCGGCTGTGGTTCGAGTTCCCGGCATCCGATATCGACCACCGGGAAAAGACCTGCGGCCTGTATATGCAACTGCCGCAAATCGTGGGCCTGGCTGTGTGCGCGACCGGCTTCGCGCTCTTGTGCCTGCAGCGCTTCCTCCCCGAGGCGCATACGGCGGGAACAGCGGTCATGCTTCTGGGGGTTGCGCTCCTTGGCACCCATCATTTTTTCGGACTGCGGCGCGCCACGTAAATCATAGACACCCGGCCTGAAGAAAGGGAGGGCGCGTCGAGCCAGACCTACAGTCGTCTCGTCACCTCCCTTGGCTCCCTCCCGTATGGTGCGCCCCCCTTTCTTCACCAGAGCCCGCGCGAGAACCATTTGTGTTGTGATGGGTGGTCGTTTCGTTTAATTATACGCCATGACTGCCGATCAAACTTTTCATTTCAGTAATATGGACATTCAGTCGTTACTTCTGGCGATGGGGGAGCAACGTTCGACCGAGGCGCTCTTCAGCCTTGTCGTCGATCGCCTTTTCGCATTCGAGGAAGTGTTGCTCGCTCGGATCTGGCTCATCAAGGAAGGGGACATCTGCTCCTCCTGCCTCATGGCCGACGAGTGCCCAAACAGGGAGCTCTGCCTGCATCTGGTTGCCAGCGCTGGACATTCGTCCTGTGGAGAGACCCTCGACTGGAGTCGTTTGGACGGAAAGTTCAAACGGTTCCCCATGGGCGTGAGAAAGGTCGGGCATATTGCGGCTACGGGGCAACCCGTGGTCGTCGAGTCGATTCCCGAGGACTCCAAATGGATAGCCTACCCGGAGTGGGCCAAGGAGGAAGGGATCAACGGCTTCGCAGGACAACCCATGCGATTTCACGGCGAGATCCTCGGCGTGCTGGCCGTCTTCACGGCGACGAAAATCAACAAACCGGCGTTGGACATTTTGCAGATCCTCGCCAACCACGCAGCCACCGCCCTTGTGAATACCAGGGCATTCGAACAAATCGAAAAACTGAAAGGCCAGCTCGAAGCCGAAAACAGTCTCCTGCGCGAAGAACTGAGCGAGACCAGTTTTTATGGGGGATTCATAGGCCGCAGCCTTGCCCTGCAACGTATTATCCAGCAAATCGACCTGGTCGCCCCCACCGATGCCAACGTGCTTATCCAGGGCGAGTCCGGCACCGGCAAGGAACTGGTCGCTCGCGAATTGCACCAGCGAAGCGAACGGAGCAACAAGCCGCTCATCAAAGTGAATTGCGCATCGATTCCCAAGGAACTCTTCGCCAGCGAGTTTTTCGGTCACGTCAAGGGAGCGTTCACCGGGGCGCACACCCACCGGGAAGGCAAGTTCGGTGTCGCCAACCAGGGGACCCTGTTTCTAGACGAAGTGGGCGAAATCCCGCTCGAACTCCAGGCCCAACTCCTCCGCGTCCTTCAGGAAGGGGAATACGAACGGATTGGAGAGGAAAAGGTCCGTAAGGTGGACGTACGCGTCATTGCGGCCACCAACCGGGACCTGCAAAAGGAAGTCGAGGCCGGGCGATTCCGGGAGGACCTCTATTTCCGGCTCAATGTCTTCCCCATCACGGTCCCGCCCCTGCGCGCCCGGAGAGAGGACATCGCCCCGCTGGCCGAGTACTTTCTCAAGCGTTCCCTGAAGGCCATGAATCGCCCGGCTCTCAGATTCAATCCGGAACAGCTTGCCCAACTTGTCGAGTACAATTGGCAGGGAAATGTCCGCGAACTGCAAAACATTGTCGAACGGTTCGCCATTTCGTCCATTGCGGGGGCGGCTCGGGTCGAGTTGTTCGGTGGAATCGGGGAAGAACGTAAGCCCTGTCCCGGGTCGGTCGTTTCAGAGGCGGGTGACGCTGTGTTGACCGAGGAGGAAATGATCCGGTTGCAGGCGAACAACATAGCCAAGGCATTGGCGCGGTGCAAAGGGAAGATCTACGGCCCCGACGGCGCCGCCGCCCTGTTGGGGCTGAAGCCGACCACCTTGTCGACGCGAATACGAAAGATGAATATCCGGCGAGTCGCAAAGTAGCCGCCAGGGAGATGCGGACTGTCAGGCAACGGAATTCTTGTTTACACCGTAAAGGCTGGACCGCTTGGTTGACGTCTTCTACCGGGAAGGTTGCAGCGAGACCTGAAACATGATTTCCCTCGGATGGAGTCGAACCGAGCGGTAGACTTTGCCTTGCATATTGAATTGACTGGGTTGAACCTAGCTCCGATCGACCCAGAAGACACCATCTCATGTCGCAATGTGGTTTCGAAAACCGTACTCGACCATCTTGAATTTCCGGCCCAACGTATTGGATGCTACCCCGAGGGTCGCGGTTCCAGAGAAGAAATCAAAAATCATGACGCGTTCTTTGCTCAATGCGGCAATCGGAGCTTCTACTACCTTCATCGGTTTTAGCCTTTCTTGAGCTATCTCTTAAGCCGGAGTCGAACCCGCCATCCCTCTCGTCGCCGCCTGCGTGGATGACGACGCAAGCAAAGTCGTCGGGGCAAGGCAGACCGGCCAAAGCCGGTCGCCCGAAGGGCTTGGCCTTGCCGTGGCGGCTGCTTGCGTCATGCTCGCGGGAAAATCGGCGGGAGGACAGAACCCCCTCCGCCGAACCTTGCGCGGCGATTTCCCGGGGTGATACGACAGGGCATAACCAGTCAGGTTGAGTAACCAGAAGGAGGTAAAACGCACCCAAGGCGCGTTCATAAGTTTTGAGGAAGTCTAAACTGATGAACGCTTAAGTAGGCACTAACATGCCGTAACACCAAACACTTCGCTGCCGTTCATTTCCAAACGGCACACTTTCACATCCAAACGCCAGGCTGAAGCACAGCACCCCCGCCGGACAAACGACAGATATCTAAACATCTGCCGTTGTCGAAATTCCCCCACGGCCACCGCTTTATGCGGGGGACGAACGAGCCTGCGTGGTGGCACCCCTTATTGAATGGATTCTCAGGATTTTTCCTTCTGTGGGAAATAGACATTGATTTGTCCCGTGTCGGTTGTTGTGTGGCGCGTTCGCGCCATAGGCAGGTCATTCCCCGGCAAACGGGGAAGGTCTGATCTGCTTTGTCCCGGGGCACTGCCCCGAACTTCAGGAAGGGATCTTCCATTGAAATCCATCGGCCTGGAAAACGAAAAACACGACATAGCGCCGGGGCATCCCCGCAGAATACCCACCCAGGACAAAAAATCCAGTTTCAGGTTGTCCGGCGGGGCTGACAAGTCCGCCCCACCGGACAACCGCCCTTCCCGCATGTCGGCTTGAGGCCGACCAGCGGAAAGGGCTTTTATGCGGACTGGATCGCCCTCTGGGGAGATGCCTTTTTCAATGACCTCTCCGTTCCCTCAAGAACGAGTGAAAATACCCTATCCCGATTCCTTGAGTTCAAAGGTGCCGGTGTGATCAGACTGAAGGGTTGGCCGAGTTGGCGGGTGGTTCGGAGGCCGCCCTATGGGAAACGAAGACAATCCGGAAGGCACATGACTTTTGACACCAATCTGAAGACCCGCGTATTATGCGCCAAGGACGTTGCCGCGTTCCTGGGCAAAAGCGTGGACTGGGTCTACGACCATGCCGAAGCCGTCGGCGGCGTCAAACGTGGTGGGTCATGGTTCTTTCCGAACGAGGAAGACATCTATGACCGTCTATTTCAAGGCCGGAAAAGGGTACCGGTACGACTTCATGGTAAAGGGCAAGCGCTACACCAAGGCGTGGTTCAAGGGGAAACAGGCCGCAAAAACGGCCGAAGTCAAAAGAAGGGAGGCCGTCGAAAAGGAACTGGAACTGGAACTGGAAGCGACGGGCGACATGGCCTTGCTTGATTTGCTCAACCTGCGGCTGGATTATTTGCAGGACCGTGCGTATTCGGAGTCGCACTACAAGAAGACCAAGCTCGCGGCCCAGCGGCTGCTTGACTACTTCGGCAAGGTGCCGTGTTCCGCCATCACCCGCCTGAAGGCCGACGAGTTCCTGATGGCCATGGTGAAGGAACGGACCCCAGTCGCCGGCAACAACGACCTCAAGGTGCTCCGGGCGGCATTCTCCTGGGGCATGAAGCGGGGGCAACGGTTTATCCAGGACAATCCCTTTGCGGGGCTGGAGACGTGCCCCAGCAACAAGTCCAAGGAACGGAAGAAGACGCCCAGAAGCGACGAACTGGACCGGATGATCGAAGCGGCCCAGCCCAAGCACCGCCCCTACCTGTGGGTGCTGCGGGAAACCTTGGCGCGAAGCATCGAGGTTCATCGGCTCACCTGGAATCGGGTCAACTTCGAGGAACGGTACGTCGAACTGGAAACGCGCAAGAACAAGAACCGGGAACCGGTACTGCGCCGGGTGCCGATGACGGACAAGCTGTACGAAGTCCTCTCAAGCCTGTACGCCGACCGTGATCCCGGCAAGGAATGGGTGTTCTGGACTCGGAGCTACAACGCCGAGACCGGCAGGATGGAAGAAGGCCCCTACAAGCGCGGCCGATACTCCATGCTCCAGAAACTCTGCCGGGATGCGGGGGTGGATTACGACACCTTCCACCGCTCCCGAGCGTCGGGCACAACCTTGTCCACGCGGACCGGCGGAGCACGGAGATCTATCTGGAAAAACTCCGCGACGTGGAACGCGACGCTATGGACGTCTACGAACGGGAAAGCCGCAAGGATGATGACAAAGTCGCCTGACAATTTCACACATGCGGTTTACACACAACGACAAGACGGCTTGTGGGTACTCACCTGCAAGCCGTTGAAAACCAAAGGAAAGACCGAGTAGCCACACACGAAGAGTGTGACTATTCTTAAGGCCCTCGGCCTTAAGCGGGTCCAGGGCAGCGCCCTGGTCTCTCCGAAGGAGACCGCCGGTAGGCCCGCCGGAGGCATTCCCCACACCGGACAGAACGCTCAGATCAGCCCGCGCCGCTTGAGTTCGCTCATAAGCGCGGCCACGTCGGTGGCGACGAAGTCCGGGTCGAGGCTCGCGAAGCCCTCGGCCCCGATGCGGCCGGTGGTCACGCCCGCGGCCAGGGTTCCGGCGCGTTTGCCGGTCTCCACGTCCATGGGGTGGTCGCCGACCATGAGGGCCCGTCCGGGCGGGACGCCGACGCATTCGAGCGCCCGGAGCAGGTGCGCGGGGTCGGGTTTGAGGCGGTCCGAGCTCTCTCGGGGCAGGAAGACCTGCAGATGGTCCTCGATGTCGGGGAAGGCTTTCCTGATGGCCGCCGAGATGTTCCGGGAAATCACGCCTGCTGCCACGCCGCGCGCCTTGAGATCGTCGAGCACGGGCCGGGTGAACTCGTACAGGCAGCCGTCGCGGGCCGCGTCCAGTTCCATGGCCGCGATGACCAGCCGTCCGCGGGAAAGGAACTCCATGCCCTCGGCCCGGTCGCGCTCCATGACCCGGGCGGACAGCTTGTCCAGCCATTCCAGGGCGGGCGTGCCGTCCGGCACCGGGCGCTCGTCCATGAAGACCTCGCCGAGCGCCGCGATCTTGGTCTTCATGAAGTCGAAGTCCAGGGGCACGTCGGCCAGGGTGCCGTCAAAGTCGAAGATGATGGCGTCGAGTTTCAAGGGGTGCCTCCGGCGGCGGAAGGGAGAGGGGACCCTTCGAAAGGGTTCCCTCTCCCTTCCCCGGACCCTCATCCCTCTCCCTTCCCAAACTTCTTGGGTGCGCTTCGCGCAAGGTGGGCGGGGTGGGTGTGTGGTTCGGGTTCGGGTGTTCCGGGTATGAAAGACTATTTTGCGAGTTCGCGCAAGAGCGTCAGGTTGCGGACGTCGTCCTGGAGGTCCTCCTGCTTGGGGGTCTCCAGGGTCTTGGGGATGTCCTTGAAGCGCGGGTCGCGCATGAGGTTGCGGAACCCCTCCACGCCGATCTCGCCCTGGCCGATGTGCTCGTGCCGGTCCTTGTGCGAGCCGAACTCGTTCTTGGTGTCGTTCAGGTGGAAGAACTTCAGGCGGTCGAGACCGATGATCCGGTCGAAGACCTCGAAGGTGGCGGCGTAGGTCTCCGGGGTGCGGATGTCGTACCCGGCGGCGAAGGTGTGGCAGGTGTCGTAGCACACGCCGAGCCGGTCAGGGTGGGCCGAGGCCCCGATGATGGCCGCCAGTTCCTCGAAGGTGGAGCCCAGGTTGGTCCCCTGCCCGGCGGTGGTTTCGAGCAGGACCATGCCCTGCTTGGTTCCGGATTGTTCGATGGCCCGGTCCAGGTTGGCCGTATAGCGCTTAATGCCCGTCTCGACTCCGGCGCCCAGATGCGAACCGGGGTGGGTGACCAGATACGGGACGGCCAGGGTCTCGATGCGCCGGAGTTCCTCGGCAAAGGCCAGGATGGAGCGCTTGAGCAGGTCGGGTTTGTCCGAAGCGAGGTTGATCAGGTAGGAGTCGTGGGCCGCCACCGGATAGTCGCCCCACTGCGACCAGGCCGCCGCGAACAGTTCCGCGTCGTACTCGGTCAGCTCCGGGACCCTCCACTGCCGCTGGTTGCGAGTGAAGATCTGCAGGGCCGTGCCGTCCACCCGCATGATCCGCTCGAAGGCCATGTGCAGGCCCCCGGCGATGGACATGTGCGCGCCCAGGTACATGGGACGGTCCGCCCGCTAGTCGGTCCAGCCGCTCAGGGCTTCCACGATCTTCTTGGCCTGGGCCTGGGAGGAGATGTTGAACTTGGACTTGGGCCGGTAGGTGCCGTCCACCTTCTGGTAACGGCGGATGGTGTATTTGTCCGGACCGTACTCGCCCTTGGCGCGGTTGAGTTCCTGGTAACGGAACACGATGGTGGTCCAGGCGCCCTTGGAAAGAACGACCTTGTCCAGCTCCTTGACGATGAGCTGGTTGTCTTCGGAATAGTTGATGGTGATTTCGTCCACGGTGGCTGCCATGCTGCACTCCTGATATATGATGTCCGCAGTGTTTCTGCGGCTGGCGCTACCCATACCTATGTAGTGGAGGGATGGCAACCCCCGGATTTCGGGCCTTTCCGGGGGGCGGACCAGACCGGAATACGGCGTGCCGAAGACAACCCGGGCATTGTCAGCCGTGCGAATACGGGGTATCCCCCTGCCGAGGCCCGAGGGAGCCGAGCCGAGGAAACGACGACGAACATGCCCAACCCATACGTAAGACGCCCCCCCGCGACGAGCCCTGCCCTGCGCCGCCTGCGCGTCCCCGCTCCCGTGCTGCCGACCCTCTGCGCCCTGCTGCTCCTGTGCGCCCTGACGTTGCTGTACGCCGGACCGGCCGTGGCCGAGCGCATCGAACTGACCGTGGGCGTGGAGCGCATCGACTACCCGCCCTACGGCTCCTTCCGGCACGGCGACTACGAGGGATACGCCCGCGACCTGCTCGACTCCTTTGCCATCGAATACGGCTACACCATGGTCTACGTGCCCCTGCCCATAAAACGGCTGTACCAGGATTTCCTGGAGGCGCGCACCCTGGACCTCAAGTTCCCGGACTCCCCGGACTGGCATTCGGGCAGACGCAAGGGGTTGCGCATCGTCTATTCCGCTCCGGCCTGCTCGTACACGGACGGTATCCTGGTCAAGCCCGGAAACCTGGGCAAGGGCATGGGGGCCATCAAGACGCTCGGCATCCTGGCCGGGTTCAAGCCGTGGCTGCTCGACCCGCCCATCGACCCCAAGTCGATCAAGGTATCGGAAAACGCCTCCATCTCGGGACTGCTGGGCAAGGGGCTCATGGGCCGGGTGGACGGCGTCTACGCCAACGTGGAGGTGGCCCGCCACCTGCTCTCGGCCATGGACCGCACGGACCAGCTGGTCCTCGACCCCGGTCTGCCGCACATGACCGGGGACTACCGGCTGTCCAGCATCAAGCGCCCCCTAGTCATGCGGGAGTTCGACGAGTTCCTGAAGACCCGGTCCGCGCTGGTGGACTCCCTCAAGCGGAAGCACGGCCTGGGCCGCTAGCCCCTACCCTTTCTCGAGGCTTTCGGCCTTGAGCTGGCCGCAGGCCGCCTTGATGTCCGCGCCCATGGAGCGGCGGATGAAGGCGGTCAGGCCATGGTCCCACAGGCGCTTCTCGAAGGCCTCGACCCGGTCCCGGTCGGGTGCGCCATAGGGCATGCCCTCGGTGGCGTTGTAGGCGATGAGGTTGATCTTGCCCTTCCTGCGGTCGATGAGTCGGGCCAGTTGGTCCGCATGCTCCATGGAGTCGTTGACGTCCTTGAGCAGCAGGTACTCGAAGGTGATGCGCTCGCGCGGGCGCATGGGATAGGCGGCCAGGGCGGCCATGAGGTCGTCCAGGTGGACCTTGGCGGCCTTGGGCATGATCTTGGCGCGCAGCTCCTGGGTGGGCGCGTGCAGGGAGATGGCGGGCAGAGCGATCTCCAGGTCGCCGAGGATCTTGAGCTTGTCCGGGAAGCCCACGGTGGAGACCATGGACCGCCGCCAGGACAGGGACAGGCCGCGTTCGCACGGCAGGTCGGTCAGGACCCTGATGAGCGTGTCCAGGTTGAGCAGCGGCTCGCCCATGCCCATGAACACGAGGTTCTTGAGCTCGTTCATCCCCCGGTCGGCCAGGTATTGGCGGCCCACCAGGATCTGCCCCATGATCTCCCCGTAGGTCAGGTTGCGCTCGAACCCGAGCTTGCCGGTGTTGCAGAAGGTGCAGGCCATGGCGCAGCCCACCTGGGTGGACAGGCACTGGGAGTAGCGGTCCTGCATGGGGATGAGCACGGTCTCGATGAGCTTGCCGTCGGCCAGGCGGAGCAGCAGCTTGATGGTCCCGTCCCGGCTCTCGGCCACGCGGGCGATCTCCGGCCAATTGATGTCCGCCATGGAGGCCAACTTCTCGCGCAGGGGCTTGGACAGGTTGGTCATGGCCTCCACGTCGCGCACGCGCTTCTGCCACAGCCACTGCCAGATCTGCTCGGCCCGGTAGCGGGGTTCCTTCAAATCCTCGGCCACGAAGGCCTCGAGGTCATTCTTGTTCAGCTCGATGAGATTGTGCATGGGCGTTCCTTGCAGGACAGGGGCACGCGGTGTCAAGGCCGGACGCGGGCCGGATTCTTACCCTAAAAGATTGAACCGCCAATTGCGATACGCTCCGCCGTAGGCTATAACACGCAAGACCGAGAAAAACGACAACCCGGAGGAACCTTGAAAATGTACAACAAGTTCAGCAGAATCGTCTGTCTGACCGTGGTCATTTCCCTGCTCGTCCTGAACGTCGCCACAGCCCGGGCCGGGCTCGTCTCCACCGAGGCGGCCATGGCGGCCGGCCGCAACGCGGACAACCGGGCCATGGTCTTGGCCCAACTTGAGCGCGACGACGTGCGCCGGGTCCTCGAAAGCAAGGGACTGTCCGTGGCCGAAGTGGAACAGCGCGTCAACGCCCTGTCCGACGCCGAGATCAACCGCATCGCCGACCGCATGAACGACATGCCCGCGGGCGGCAGCGTCATCGGCGTGCTGGTCGGTGCTGCGCTTCTGGTCTTCATCATCCTGCTCATCACCGACATGACCGGGGCCACCGACGTCTTCCCGTTCGTGAAAAAGGCAAAATAGCCGAACCGACATGCACCGCATCATATCCGGCGGCGGCTCCCTGGCCGCCGCCTGCCTCGCCCTGCTGCTCACGACCCTGGGGGCGGGGTGCAGCCTGTACGGCGGCGTCATGCCGCCCTCGCCCTCGGGCGCGGACCTGACCCGCGTGCCCGACGTGCCCTTCTACGCCCAGGAGGAGTACCAGTGCGGCCCGGCCGCCCTGGCCATGGCCATGACCTGGAGCGGGGTCCGGGTGGCGCCCGGCGACCTGACCGCCGAGGTCTACACCCCGGCCAGCCACGGCAGCATCCAGCCCGACATGATCACCGCCGCCCGCCGCCACGGGCGCATGGCCTACGTCATCCACGGGGGAGACCGGCTGTCCGCCGAAATCAATGCGGGCAACCCGGTCGTCGTCCTCCAGAACCTCGGCCTGTCCTGGTACCCGGTGTGGCACTACGCCGTGGTCACCGGCCTGGACCACGACACCGGCGAGGTCCTGCTCAACTCCGGCACCACCCGGTCCAAGCGCACCCCCTGGCGGGTCTTCGAGAACACCTGGGGCCCGGACTTCTGGGGGCTCCTGGTCCTGCCGCCCTCGCGCCTGCCCGCCACGGTGCGGGAGAAGGAGTGGCTGGACGGGGCCGTGGGGCTGGAGCGGGCCGGGCAGTGGGCCGCCGCCGAACAGGCATACTCCGCCGCTGCCGGACGCTGGCCGCGGAGCCGCGACGCCTTCATCGGCCTGGGCAACGCCCGCTACTCCCTGGGCAACGCCGAAGGCGCGGCCGAGGCCTTCCGCCGGGCCACCGAGATCAGCCCGGACAGCGGCATCGCCTTCAACAACCTGGCCTTCGTCCTGGACGAGTTGGGTCGCCGCCAGGAGGCCCTGACCGCCGCAAAAAAGGCCGTATCCCTCGGCGGACCGCAGATCGAGACCTTCCGCCAGACCCTGTCCGACATAGAGAAATAGCCGTCTCCGCGGTCCGCTTCCCCTACCGCGTTCCATCTCCGCGCACCCATGCTTGCGTCTTGACTTATTCAAAAAATCTATAGGTGTAGAAGCTTGCGTATATAGAAAGAATTGGCTCGGGCAGTTGTATTCCTCTATGTTTCGTAGCGGAATTGGGGGAAGTTACGTTCTTTTACACAAGGAGGAGGTATGACCAACTTTTTCGCCTCACGGAAAGGGATCATTTCCGTCGGGCTTGTCATCGGCTGTCTGGCCGCAATACTGCAATACCTGGGCAATCCGGGGAACATGGGCATCTGCGTGGCCTGTTTCGAACGCGACATCGCCGGGGCCGTGGGGCTGCACCGGGCGGGCGTGGTCCAGTACATGCGCCCGGAGATCATCGGCTTCGTGCTCGGCGCGCTGGGTGCGGCCTTCATGGGCAGGGACTTTCGGCCCAGGGCCGGTTCCGCTCCCATCGTCCGCTTCGTGCTCGGCGTGTTCGCCATGATCGGGGCCCTGGTCTTCCTGGGCTGCCCGTGGCGGGCCATCCTGCGGTTGGCGGGCGGCGACCTGAACGCCCTGTACGGCATCGCCGGGCTGATCGTCGGCATCGGCATCGGCACCCTGTTCTTCCGCCAGGGGTACAACCTGGGCCGGGCCCAGAAGACCTACTCGTCCGTCGGGCTGATCATGCCCCTGATCATGGCCGGGTTCCTGGCGCTCATGTTCCTCTACCCGCAGGTGGCCGACGAGGCCAAGTCCGGCGTGCTCTTCTACAGTCTCAAGGGCCCCGGCGCCATGCACGCGCCCCTGTTCATCTCCCTGGGCGTGGGCCTGCTGGTCGGCATCCTGGCCCAGCGCAGCCGGTTCTGCACCATGGGGGCCTTCCGCGACCTGATCCTGTTCAAGCAGGTCCACCTGCTCTCGGGGGTCATCGCCCTGCTGGTGGCCGCCTTCGCGGTCAACCTGATCCTCGGCCAGTTCCACGTGGGCTTCGCCAACCAACCCGTGGCCCATACCCAGAGCCTGTGGAACTTCATGGGCATGGTCCTGGCCGGCCTGTGCTTCGCCCTGGCCGGCGGCTGCCCGGGCCGCCAACTGTTCATGGCGGGCGAGGGCGACGGCGACGCCGCCGTGTTCGTGCTCGGCATGATCGTGGGCGCGGCGTTCTCCCACAACTTCGGCCTGGCCAGCTCGCCCAAGGGCGTGGGCCCGCACGGCATCGCCTCGGTCTTCATCGGCCTGGCGGTCTGCCTGTTCATCGGTTTTACCATGCGCAAGAAAGCGGCATAGGAGGACGGCATGAGTGAATTAGTCGACGCGCGGGGCCTGTCCTGTCCCCAGCCGGTACTGGATACCATGGCCAAGATCGCGGCCATGGGCTCGGGCGAGCTCGAAGTCCTGGTAGACACCGAGGCGTCCAAGGAAAACGTGGCCCGCGCCGCCCAGGGCAAGGGCTGGAAGGTGGAATCCATCACCGAGGAGGGCGGCGAGTACCGCCTGAAACTGCTCGGGGGCTAGGCTTGGCCCTGACGAACCTGTTCAAAAGAAAGGCTTCCGGCCCGTCCGCCCAGGCGCGGGCGGACCGGGGCCTGCTCGTGTTCGAGCACACCAGCGAGGTCATCCGGGCGGAAAAAATCCTCAAGGCGTCCGGCCGGGAGATCCGGGTCATGGGCCCGCCCCCGGAAATCCAGCGGGGCTGCGACCTGGTGGTCGAGTTCCCGCTCATGGAAAAGCTCGACATCCTGCGCACCCTGGACGAGGCCGGGATTCCGCCCATGGAAAGCGTGCCCGTGACCGGCCCGTTGCTCGATCCGGTGGACCTCTTCCAGGTCAAGGATTTCGGCAACCATCTCATGGTCCGCGCGGCCAACATGAAGCTGACCGTGGAGAAAAAGACCCGGACCATCGTCAACGTGTCCGGCGGCGGCTGCCCGGACGTGCCGTACATCGCGGCCCGGCTCATCGGCCGCACCCTGGACGAGGCCCCGGCCCCCAGGGAGATCGGCCACACCCTGTGCGGCTACGCCCTGGAACTGGCCTTCGAGGAGATGCGGCGGCTATGCTCATCGTAGTCGGCACCATACCGGACCCGACCGTGCCCGTGCTGGACGCGCTGGTGGAGGTGGCGGGCAACGCGCTCACCGTGGGCGGCCGCGCCCTGCCCCCGGACCGGGGCACCCCGGCCCTGCTGGCCGCGGCGGCCATGACCTGCGATTTTCTCGGCGAGAACCCGCCCCACGCCCTGCTGGTCGGCGACGAGGGGCTCGGCAACGGCAGCCGGGCGCTCTACCGCCACCTGGCCGAGGTCCTGCCCTCGCGGCGCTGCACGGTCCTGGCCTTCCACTATCTCCAGCCCGACGTGGACGGGCACAACCGCGTGCTCATGGCCGCCCAGGCCATGGCCGGGCCGCCCGCCCTGGTGGCGGACGCCGGGTTCATGTACGCGGCCAAGATGAGCGGGTACGCCGGGGAATACGCCCTGTTCACCCCCGACGCCGGGGAGCTGGCCTTCCTGGCCGACGAGGCCGCGCCGCACCCCTTCTACACGCGCGGCTTCATCCTCCAGGACGAGGACCGCGTACCCGAGCTGATCCAGCGTGCCTACGCGCACGACAACGCGGCCCGCTGCCTGCTGGTCAAGGGACGCGTGGACCGCATCGCGGACCGCACCGGCATCCTGGCCGAGGTCTCCGCCCCGTCCGTCGAGGCCATGGAGGCCATGGGCGGCACGGGCGACACGGTCACGGGCATGGCCTGCGCCCTGATGGCCTCCGGACTGTCCGCGCACAAGGCCGCGCACGTGGCGGCCCAGGCCAACCGGTATGCGGGCGAGGCCGCCCGCCCCACCCCGGCCTCGCAGATCGGCGAGCTGGTCCCGCACATCCCGCAGGCCCTGGCCCGGGCCATGGGGGAGATCCTGTGACCAAACCCATCACCCCGGACATGACCCTCCTGGACGTGGTCCACCAATACCGCGCCACCGAAGCGGTCTTCCGCGCCCGCGACGAACAGGCGGGCGAATGCCTGCTCTGCAAGGCCCTGTTCGAGACCGTGGCCGACGTGGCCGCCCGCTACGGCCTGGACCTCGACACGCTCCTGGCCGACCTCGACGCCGCTGCTTCGAAAGAGACGCGGTAGCCCGGCCGCCGGGCCACCCGGGCCCCCTTGCTCCCTGCTATCGAATATAATATATTGCCTCGACAAAGGAGGCCGCCATGGTCTTGGAATACGAGTTCCTGGGCCGGGACAAACTGGTCAAGGGCCACACTTACCCCATCAAGCGGGGGGACCTGGACGCGGCACTGGAACGGGCAGAGGTCTCGGAGCTACAGTTTGTCTCCTTCAGTTGCAACCCAAAACACCTAGGCCAAGAATTATTTCTGTCGGCAGGAATGCTCCGGGAAGCAAGCCAAAGCGGAGTTTGGTCACGAACCTTTCCCGACATCACCATCATAGCCATTCCGATCGCTGTGTCCCAACGAATAAAAGAGTGCATCGAGGAGAAAGACTTACTGAACCACTTCGCCTGCTGGCTCAAAGACCTGGAAGAAGCGGAAAACGTACGCCGTATGAAAGACCAATTTTACACAGCCTCTCTGATTGGCGGCAAACTGGTCGTTGAACATACTTAAAGCGAGAGGCGGCACGAAGGCCGCCCATTCAGCTTACGTCTTGTCTGGAACGCGGGGGTCGGTGAAGTGATTTTCGAGCAATCGCTGAAACAAGGGACTATTGAACAACATCAACGGCGCACCCGGCCGGACCTTTTTGTCGGTGATGACCTTCAGCACCCCCTTCCACTGATCCGCCCGCCGAAGTAGCTTTTTCCGTTCCTTTCCCGTCGCCTGTTTTGCTGCAGCTTTTAGATCGTCTATATCTTTTTTAAACTCCTCAGTAAGTTCATTTTTTCTATTAAAATCAGCAGACCCATACTTTTTTTAAATGTATTAATTATTTCATCGCTGCCGGTGACCTTCCCCTTCCCATGCTGCCCCTTGGACTGCACCATACCCCCAAGAGATCCGGCGCTGGCAGCGGCCGCGGTGTTGGCCTCTTCGGCCTTGCCGCTCGGGGAGCCCGGCGTCCGGCCCGCTCCGGGACCGGCCGGGTCGGGCGAGGGGGTGGGGCCGGACCGGGGCTGCGCCTCGGCCTCCCGCCGGGCCTCGTATTCCCAGAATCCGTCGGCCCCCTGGTTCAGGGTGCTCCTGCCCTTTGGCTTGGCCCTGGCCGGAGCCGGGGCGGACCAGCGGCCTTGCCGGTGCCCGCGCCCGCGCCATCGGACCCGGCGGGCGTGTCCCGCTTGCCATAGTCGTGGTTCAGGGAAACCCGCTTGCCCTCGTCGCGGGGGTTCCAGTCCACGGGCTTGTCCACGGTCCACCAGTCCAGGGAGCGCTTGTTGCCGTGGTATTTCCTGTTCAGGTTGCCATCCCTGCGCACCGGCTCCATGACGCCGTCGGCGTATTCGATCCACTTGCGCCGGGGCTGGCCGGTGAGCCTGTCCGTGTCGATGCGGGTGAATGTATCGGTATTCAATAATTAATTCATATTGTTATCCTTTGATTACGGGCCGGAGGCTTTCGCCCCCGGCCCTCCAGGGGGTATGACCAAGAGGGACCGGCGGGGTCCCTCGCACCATCTTGCAGACTGTTCAAAAGGGGTTGGATGTTATCCGAAGCAACGACGCAGACAGCCCCTTTTCAACAGTCTTAAATGCGGCTGCCCGGCACGTAGTCGCCGGGGTAGAGCAGCTCGAAGCCCTGATTGACTTTTTTCACGAACGAATCCTCGCGCTTGGTCGGGTCCTTGTAGCGCGGGTCCTGCATCATCTCGCGCAACCGCTCGATGGTCAGGTCCTCGCCCCAGCCACGGGCCGAGCCGCGCAGGCCGCTCTCCAGGACCAGGGGCGCGATCCTGGCGAACGCGCCGATGACCGCAGCCCGGTTGCCCGCGCCCGTGTCGTCCAGGGCGGCCAGCAGCTCCTCGCCGCCCACGGCCTCGGCCGCGCGCAGGGCCGAATCGAGCAGGGACGGGGTGTCGCCCCGGTGCACGGAGCGCAGGGACTCCAGCTCGGATTCCCTGAGCTTGCCCGCCTCGGCCTGCATGGCGTGGTGGGTGTCCAGGACCTGGGGCAGGAACCACTGGTACAGCCCTGCCACCTGTTTGGGGGTCAGCCCCAGTTCAAAGGCCTTTTCGCGCAGGCCGCCGACCAGGTCCTCGCGCAGGGCGAACCCCTCGGGCAGCTCCATATCCGGCAGTTCGTAGCCGTCCGCTTTATCGGGCCTGCCCAGAGCGGCGTAAAAGGCGGCCAGATCCTCGGGCGCATCCTGGTCGCCGGGCACGCGGACAAACCCCTCCGGGGTCTTGCCGAGCATGCGCTGGGCATGGACCAGGGCCTTCACGGCCTCGTCCTTGGTGGCGTACTTGGCCAGCGCCGGGTGGTCGCGCAGGGGAATCTCGGTCTCGGTCCCGTCCTCGCCCATATGGCGGACGGTCCACTCCTCGGGCAGGGTCATCCGCCAATTCTTCTGTTTCTCATTCTTGTCGGTCATCGGTTGTTCTCCTTTTCGATGAAGTTGTCGGGTTCAAGCATCTGCTTCACGTGCAGGACCAGGGACCTGCGGCCCTCGTTGAATTCGGTCCGGCCCCGGTCCGTGGAATAGGTCGGCCGCAGGAAGCAGCCGCGCCGCTCCAGGTCGGCCATGACCGTGCGCCCGTCGGCGGACTCGAAGAGCCGACGGTAGGCCCGGTGCAGCTCAAGCGGGCTGGTCTCAGGCATGAGGAGCCTCCTCGTCTGCTGAGGGGGCGGCCTGTGCGGAATAGGGCTGTGCGGGGGCGGGCGCGGCGTCGGCCCCGGCCTGGGCCCCGAGCATGTTGGTCAGCATCCCCCACAGCTCGGTCAGGGCGCTGGGCCGGTCCGTGTAGGCCTCGGACAGGGTCTTGGCGATGGCCGCCACGCTGGCCACGGTGGACGCGGTCTGCTGCGAACTCGCGGCCCGCTGCTTTCCCTCCCGGTCCTCGGCCACGCGCGCCTCGGACTTGAGGTAGTCGGACGGGGTGTTGAACAGTTCGGTCACGTGCCGGGCCACCCGGTCGGTGTCGAAGTTGTCCATGATCCCGAAGGCGTCCTGCCCGCCCACCAGGGGCGAGAGGTACTCCATGACCTGGGCCAGCCCCTGGGCCTCGTACTGCTTCTGGGCGCGGGACACGGGTGAGGTGTAGCGCACCTCCAGGTCGCCGGGCGCGAGCCCCTCCGGGAACGGCGGCAGCGCCCCGCCGCGCAGCATGATGCGGAAGACCCGCCGGACCAGCGGACCGAGGAACTCGGTCTGCAAGCGGCCCAGCACCGGACCGAGCACGCGCATCTTCTCGGCCTGGCGGATGACCGCCTCGGTGGCCGTGACCGCAGGACCCTCCGGGGCCAATTGGTCGCCGAGGAATATCCGCCGGATGGATTCCCGGCGGCCGTTCATCATCTCCTCGGCCGCGCGCAGGTCCACGTTCACGGGCAACGCCTCAATGCGGTCCGAGGACCCGGCCCGGTAATAGGACAGCCCGCCCGGCCCGGACCGGACCGGGCCGAGGAAGCCGTCGTCCGGGACCATCAGGGGCGGGTCGGACATCTTCTCCGCGGCCATGAGCGCGGTCCGGGCCATGGCGTTGAGCACGCGCACGTCGGAGAGCGCGGTCTGCCCCGGCCCCCGGCCGTAGGTCTCGCCCGCGGCCTTGGCCCAGCGCGGGACCATGTACGGCATCTCCAGGTACCCGCTCTCCTCCAGCACGTGGCTGTTCTTGACCTCCAGATACACGCTGGCGAACGGGAAGTGCGCCGCGCCGAAGCCCGCCGGATCGCGGTCCATGCGCGGAAAGACCGCGTGCAGGACCTCCACCGGTTCCTCGGGCCGGTCCTCGCCCTTGCGCCGGGTCTCGTCCGAGCAGGCCGCGCCCCACTCCTGAATGGCCTGGCGGGCCGTGAGCTCGTACTTGCGATACACGGTGTCCACCCGGCCGCGCGCGGACTCGGCCACGAACACCTCGCCCAGCGGCCTGGACGAGAACCGGACCACGGTGGTCGGGTCCGCCTCCACGTACATGACCGCCGTGCCGAGCAGGGCCGCGTCCAGATACAGTTCGTGCACGTGCGCCTGGAACCCGGTGTCCTCGCTGTTGAACACCGCCACCATGCGCTCCCGCGCCTCCTGCAGAAAGGCGCGGACCTCGTCCCCGTCGCCCACGGCCCGGTCCTTCACCGAGATGTCGAACCAGGGCAGCGACGGGTTGGTCAGCAACCCGCCCAGCGACGAGGCCAAAAGCTCCAGCGCGTGCAGCGGCGTGGAGTCGAAGATGCGCTCGTCGCCCACCCGGCCGCGCCCGAGGGTGTGCCCCCCGAGCCCGCCAAAGCTGTTCTTGCGGGGCAGCATGTATTCCGTCAGTTCCTGCCACGAGCCCACCCACGGGCGGCGTGCCTCCTCCAACCCGGAGAAGCGCGCAAGCAGGGAACGGGCCAGTTCTGTTCTGTCCATGCTACTCCCCCAACCTGGTCTTCAGCGCCTTGCCGGATACCTCCGGGGCGTCCTTCAGGGCCGTCGCGCCCTGGGAAAGCAGACTCTCCGTCCGCCGCTTGCTCTCCAGCTCGCGCGCCTCCAAAACCTTCTCACGGTCCCGGCGGCGCTCATCGGCCTCCTGGCGGGCCTGCTCGCGCTCACGGGCCTCCCGCTCTTCCTTCATGGAATTGTCAGGCCCCTTACCGGCGCCCAACAGGCCGGTCAGGCCCCCGAAAACGCTTCCGATCAAACTTGCAGATCCTCCCATGCGTGAATCCTCCTGTTAAAGTGTTTGGAGGAAGCATAGCCCCGCTTTTTCCGGCACCCCCGAAATGTCGGCGAATGTATGGGAAAAGCGCTTGAGAGGTATAAAAAATCAACTTGACAGGGGGCGGGAGAAGGCGGGCCGGAGAGGTCGGGACGACGACGCAAAAAAACCTCCGGCAGGGCTGCCGGAGGCGTCTTCCTAATCCAGGGGAATGGGCTTCCCGCTCCCCGGCGGTTCGATCCCCAGATGCCGGGCCACGGTCTGGCCGACGTCGGCGAAGGTGTCGCGCAGGCCTGCGGAGCCGGGCAGGACGGGCGGGCCGAACAGGAGCACGGGCACGCACTCGCGGGTGTGGTCCGTGCCTTTCCAGGTGGGGTCACAGCCGTGGTCGGCGGTGATCACGGCCAGGTCGCCGGGCCCGAGCCTGGGGATAAAGGCGGCGATGCGGGCGTCGATGTATTCGAGGGCGGCGGCGTACCCGGCCACGTCGCGGCGGTGGCCCCATTCGGAGTCGAACTCCACGAAATTGGCGAAGACCAGGGCGCCGTCCGGGGCGTGGGCGGCTTCCTGTTCCACAAGGTCGAAGAGCGCGGCCGAGTCCGCCCCCTTGACCGCCCTGGTAATGCCGCGATGGGCGAAGATGTCGCTGGTCTTGCCCACCGAGACGACCTCGCGCCCGGCCTCCTTGAGCCGGTCCAGGAGGGTGGGTGCGGGCGGTTCCAGGGCGTAGTCGCGGCGGTTGGCCGTGCGGGTGAAGCGGCCCGGCTCGCCGACGAACGGGCGGGCGATGACCCGGCCGATGTTGTAGCCGTCCAGCAGCTCGCGCACGAGTTCGCACAGGGCCAGCAGCCGGTCCAGGCCGAAGGTCTCTTCGTGGGCCGCGATCTGGAAGACCGAGTCCGCCGAGGTGTAACAGATGGGCTTGCCGGTGCGCATGTGCTCCTCCCCGAGCGCCTTGAGGATCTCGGTGCCCGAGGCGGCGCAATTGCCCAGGATGCCGGGCAGGCCGCCCCGCTCAATGATGGCCTTGGTCAGTGCTTCCGGGAAGCTCGGGTAGTCGGGCGGGAAATAGCCCCAGTCGAAGGTCACGGGCACCCCGGCCAGCTCCCAGTGGCCGCTGGGGGTATCCTTGCCCCGGCTGATCTCTCGGGCCGCCGCGAACCGGCCGCGCAGGACCGGGGATTGGAGATTCGGGGGAACGGTCCCGGTGACCAGTTGGGCGGCCAGCCCCAGGCCGAGGGAGGCCATGCAGGGCAGGCTGAGCGGGCCGGAGCGCAGGCCGTTGCGGTCCCCTTCGCCGCGCGCGCAGGCCTCGGCGATGTGGCCCAGGGTGTCGGCCCCGGCGTCGCCGTATTGGTCGGCGTCCGGGGCCCAGCCGACGCCGAAGGAGTCGAGGACCAGGATGAAGGCGCGCGGCATCAGACGGCCTCCCCGGCGTTGCGGGCGGTGATCCGTTCGCGGACCACCGGGCGGGGTGGCGGAGGCGCGTCGCCGACGGTCACGGCCGCGCGGATGCGATCGGCGGCCATGTCGGCCTGGGCCTCGTCCCGGCCGTGGACCGTGCACAGGGGGTTGTCCGGGCCGAGCATATCGCCGATGCGGGCGAAGCCGGTCATGCCCACCCCGTGGTCGATGGCCTGGTCCGCGCGGGTGCGCCCGCCGCCCATGGCCACCAGGGCCATGCCCACGGCCCGGCTGTCCATGGCCGTGAGAAAGCCCGGTCTGTCGGGATACACAGGCCGCTTCACGGGCGCGACGTCGAGGTATTCGCCCGATCGCTCCAGAAAGTCCACGGGGCCGCCCAGCCCGGCGACCATGCGTTCGAACCGCTCGGCCGCCGCGCCGCTGGCCAGGGCCGTCTCCATCTTGCGCGAGGCCTCGGCCATGTCGTCGGCCACGCCCGCCAGCACGAGCATCTCGCCGGTGCAGGCCAGGGTGACCTCGGCCAGCCGCGGCTCGCGGGTTGCACCGGTCAGGAAATTCACGGCCTCGCAGACCTCCACCGCGTTGCCCACGGTGTCGCCCAGGACCTCGTTCATGTCCGTGAGCAGGGCCGTGGTCGGCACGCCCGCGCCCGAAGCCACGGTCACGATGGACTCGGCCAGGGCCCGCGCGTCGCCGTACTCCTCCATGAACGCTCCGCTGCCGAACTTCACGTCCATGACCAGCCCCTGCAACCCTGCGGCCAGCTTCTTGGACAGGATCGAGGCCGTGATCAGGTCCATGGACTCCACCGTGGCGGTCACGTCGCGCACCGCGTACAGCCGCCGGTCCGCCGGGGCCAGGTCCGCCGTCTGCCCGATGATGGCGCAGCCCGCCTCCCGGACCACCCGCGCAAAAGTTTCCAGGTCCGGCGCGGTGTCGTAGCCCGGAATGGCGTCGAACTTGTCCAGGGTGCCGCCCGTGTGCCCGAGCCCGCGCCCGGAGATCATCGGCACGAACGCCCCGCATGCCGCAGCCAAGGGGCCCAGGATCAGGCTGACCTTGTCGCCCACGCCGCCTGTCGAATGCTTGTCCGCCACGCCGCGTGCGATGCCGAGCTGCGGCCAGTCCAGGACCCGGCCCGAGTCGCGCATGGCTTCGGTCAGGGTGATGCGCTCGGCCAGGGTCATGCCACGGAAAAAGACCGCCATGGCGAACGCCGCCACCTGGCCCTCGCTCGCCGAGCCGTCCGTGATGCCCCGGACCATGGCCCGGATGTCGGCCTCGGACAGCTCCAGCCCGTCCCGCTTTTTGCGGATGATCTCCTGCGGTATGAATGTCATGCGGTATGCCTCCGGGGTTCAGTCGTTAGCGAGTCTTCGAGCTTTACGAATGATGACAGCATCGATCGACCGGGGAAGGGAGAGGGAACCTTTGAAAAGGGCTTCCCTCTCCCCTTCCCGGACTCATCCCTCTCCCTTCCTGAGCTCTTTGGTGCCGCTTCGCGGGTGTAGGGGTGGGAATTGTCGTTTGCTCGGGTCCTGGTTTAGAGGCCGAGGTGGTTTTTTACGTCGTTGAGCAGGCCGGATGCGCCGAAGCGCAGGGTCTGGGGGGTGGCCCAGCCTTCGCCCATGATGTTGTCCGCGAGGTAGAGGTAGCCCGCCGCGTCGGCCACGGTCTTGAGGCCGCCGGACGGCTTGAAGCCGAGCGTGCGTTTGATCTTGGGGGCCATCTCGCGGATCGCGTCGAGCATGACGGCGGCGACCTCCAGGGTGGCCCCGCCCGGCACCTTGCCCGTGGACGTCTTGATGAAGTCCGCGCCCGCCTCGATGGCGTCCCGGCTGGCCTCGCCAATGATCTTGAGCGACTGCAACTGGCTCGTCTCCAGGATGACCTTGAGCAGGACCGTCTCGCCGCAGACTTCACGCACCTGGTGCAGCAGGGCGATGGCCTGGTCGCGGTGGCCCGCCTTGTACCGCTTGTACGGCAGGACCACGTCCACCTCCTGGGCTCCGGCCGCCACCTGCGCGCTGGCCTCGGCCACGGCCTGGGCCGCGTCGGGCAACCCGTGCGGGAAGTTGCAGACCGTGGCCACGCGCACCCCGGTCCCCCTGAGCTCGTTCAGGGCCAGGGGCACGAATTTGTCGTACACGCAGACCGCGGCCACGTGCCCCCTGGGCGTGACCGCCCGCGCGCACAGGTCGCGGATCGTCTGGTCGGTGTCGTTCTCGCCCAGCGAGGTCAGGTCCATGGAGGTCAGGGTGCGCAGGGCGTACATCCCGTCGGCCCGGACCCGTTCGGCCTCGGCCGTCAATGTCTTCAAATCTTTCATAATCACCGTTGGTTGAGGTTTTCCGGCCCGAAGGACTCGGGCAGCAGTTCGTCCAGGGTCACGGTCAGCAGGACCCCGCGCTCGTTGCAGGCGTGGACCCTGGTGTCCGGCCCGGCGAATTCCCGGATGCGCTGGCGGCAGCCGCCGCACGGAGTACACGGCGCGTCGTCCGGGCCGACCACCACCAGCTCGCGGATGGCTCTGCCCCCGCCGAGGACCATGGCGCTGATCGCCGACTGTTCAGCGCAGCTCCCCAGCGGATAGGCCGCGTTCTCCACGTTGCATCCGGTGTACACCTCGCCCGCGTCCGTGACCAGGGCCGCGCCCACAGGGTGGTTCGAATAGGGGCAGTACGCCCGGTCGCGGGCCGCGACGGCCAGACGGATAAGTTCCGGGATATCGGGCAAATCGGGCATCTAGCGCTCCTTGACGTAAGGTATGCCGTCCGCCTTGGGGGCCACGACCTTGCCCACGAACCCGGCCAGCAGGATCACGGTCATGACGTAGGGCAGCATGATGATGAACTGGACGGGGATCTCGCCCAGCAGAGGCAGGGACACGCCCTGCAGGCGCGCCTGGAGCGCGTCGGTGAAGGCGAAGAGCAGGCAGGCGGTCACGGTCAGACCGGGCCGCCATTTGCCGAAGATCATGGCCGCCAGGGCCAGGTAGCCCTTGCCCGCGGTCATGTCGCGAATGAAGCTCGCGCCGAGCGCGGTGGACAGGCTGGCCCCGGCCACGCCGCACAGCGCGCCCGCGATGAGCACCGCCCGGTAGCGCAGCCAGGCCACGGAGATGCCCGCCGTGTCCACGGCCTCGGGGTTCTCGCCCACGGCCCGCAGCCTGAGCCCGAACCGGGTCTTGTAGAGCATGAAGGAGACGCACGGGATCAGGGCGAAGGTCGCATACGTCAGCAGGGTGTGGCCGCTGATCAGCTCGGCGTAGATCGGGCCCAGGACCGGCACTCCGCGCAACGCCTCGGCACCGGGCAGGGTCAGGGCCATGAACCGCGCGCCCTGCGGCAGGGGCGGGGTGTCGCCGTTGATGTGGAAGATGGCGTGCCCCAGCGTCGGGGCCAGCCCGGCGACCACGATGTTGATGGCCATGCCCGAGACCACCTGGTTGCCCCGGTGGGTGATGCAGGCGAAGCCGTGCAGCAGAGCGAGCAGCAGGCAGGCGAGGATGGCGCAGATGAGACCGAGCCAGACCGAGCCGGTCAGATAGCTGACCGTGGCCGCCGTGAACGCCCCGCCGAGCATCTTGCCCTCCAGGCCGATGTCGATGACCGCCGCCCGCTCCGAGCACAGCCCGGCCAGGGCCGCCAGGATCAGCGGCGTACTGATGCGCAGGGTGGCGTCGGCCGTGAGCAGAAACTGCATCCACAGGTCGGTCATGCCGTGGCCTCCCCGCGCAGGAAGATCCGCTCCAGTTGCGGCCGGTAGAGATGCTCCAGCGCGCCGGTGAACAGGATGACGAAGCCCTGGATGGTCCAGATCATGTCCCGGGTGATGGCCGGCATCTCGAAGGCCAGCTCGGCCCCGCCCTGGAACAGCGCGCCCATGAGCAGGGAGGCGAGCACGATGCCCGCCGGATGGTTGCGCCCCATGAGCGCGATGGCGATGCCCACGAACCCGCACCCGTTGGTGAAGTTGATGACCACCCGGTGCTGCTCGCCCATGAGCTCGTTCACGCCCATGAGTCCGGCCAGGGCCCCGGACAGGAGCATGGAGAGCATGATCGCCCTGGCCGGGGAGATGCCGCTGTACACGGCCGCGTCCGGGTTGCGGCCCACGGCCCGGATTTCGTATCCCCAGCGGGTGTGCCAGATGAACAGCCAGACGCCCACGCAGCAGAGCAGCGCGATGAGCAAGGCCAGGTTGGCGGGCGAGTGGGCCATCTTGATGCCGAGCGCTCCGGCCAGCTCGTGCAGCTTGGGCATCCACGCGGACTCCGGGAACGGCGAGGTCTCGGGCAACTGGGAACCGGGCCGCTTGAGCCAGTCCACCAGCAGGAAGGTCATAACCGACGAGCCGATGAAGTTGAACATGATCGTGGTGATGACGATGTGCGAGCCGCGCCTGGCCTGGAGGTAGGCGGGGATGGCCGCCCAGGCTGCGCCGAACAGGGCCCCGCCGAGCACGGTCAGGGGCAGGACGGCCCAGAACGGCAGATCGCCCAGGTACAGGCAGACCAGACCGATGCCCAGCCCGCCGAGGTATGCCTGGCCCTCGCCGCCGATGTTGAACAGGTAGCAGTGGAAGGCCACGGCCACGGCCAGGCCGGTGAAGATGAAATTGGTGGCGTAGTAGAGGGTGTAGCCGATGGCCTCGCCGTAGCCGAAGGCCCCGTAGACCATGTAGCCGAACGCCTTGACCGGGTCCTGGCCCATGGCCAGGATGACCAGGCCCGAGACCACGAAGGCGGTCAGCAGGTTGAGCGCCGGGATCAGGCCCGCGTTGACCCAGCCGGGGAGTTTGCTCTGCGCCATCTACGCCGCCTCCCCGCCGTTTTTGTCCCGGGCCCCGGTACAGCCCGCCATGAGCAGGCCCAGGCTGCATTCGTCCGCATCCCCTGCCGCCATCTCGCCCACGATGCGCCCGTCGAACATGACCACGATGCGGTCGGCCAAGGACAATATCTCGTCCAGCTCCACCGAGACCAGGAGCACGCCCTTGCCGTGGTCGCGCAGCTCGATGAGTTGCTTGTGGATGAACTCGATGGCCCCGATGTCCACCCCGCGCGTGGGCTGGCCCACCAGGAGCAGGTCCGGGTCGCGCTCCATCTCCCTGGCCAGGACGATCTTCTGCTGGTTGCCCCCGGAAAAGCCCGTGGCCGGGAGGTCCGGGTCGGGCGGGCGCACGTCGAACCGGTCCATGTAGTCGCGGCACAGCCGCCGGACCTTGCCCCGGTCCATGAGCACCCTTCCGTTCACGTCGCGCCCGGTATGGTAGCCGAGGATCATGTTCTCGGCGGCGGTGAAGTCCATGACCATGGCCGTGCGGTGGCGGTCTTCGGCCACGTGCCCCACGCCCAGCCGGTGCATGCCCAGCGGGTTCGTGCGCTTGCCGTCCCCGGCGATGACCTCGCCCTTGAAGCTGATGGTCCCGGAAGTCGGCGCGGCCACCCCGGACAACACCTCCAGCAGCTCGGACTGGCCGTTGCCAGAGACCCCGGCCACGCCGAGGATCTCGCCCCGGCGCAGGGTCAGGGAGACGTCCCTCAATCGGGGCACGCCCGCCGCGTCGGAAAAATTCACCTTGTCCAGCTCCAGGATGGGCTCGCCGGGCGCGGCCTCGGCCTTCTCCACCCGAAGCAGGACCTTGCGCCCGACCATAAGCTCGGCCAGCTCCTCCTTGCTCGTTTCGGCGGTCCTGCGGTGGGCCACCATGGTCCCGCGTCGCATGATCGATACCGTGTCGGTCGCGGCCATGATCTCGCGCAGCTTGTGGGTGATCAGGATGACCGTATGTCCCTGTCCGCGCAGGGTGTCGAGCATGGCGAACAGCCGGTCCGCTTCCTGGGGCGTGAGCACGCCCGTGGGCTCGTCCAGGATCAACGTCTCGGCCCCGCGATACAGGGCCTTCAAAATCTCGACGCGCTGCTGCAATCCCACGGGCAGGTCACCGACCACGGCGTCCGGGTCCACTTCCAGGCCGTACTCCCGGCCGAGCCGTTCGAGCTCCCGCCGGGCGTGGCGCAGGGAGGTCTTGATCAACCCGCCCTCCTCGGCCCCGAGGACCACGTTTTCGAGCACCGTGAACGGCTCGACCAACATGAAATGCTGGTGGACCATGCCGATCCCCTGACTGATGGCCTGGGCCGGGCTGGTGATCTTCACGTCCCGGCCGTTCACGCGGATGCGCCCGCTGTCCGCCTGGTAAAATCCGTAGAGCATGCCCATGAGCGTGGACTTGCCCGCCCCGTTCTCGCCCACGATGCCGTGGATGGTGCCCCGGGCCACCGCCATGGACACGTCCCGGTTGGCCCGTACCGGCCCGAAGGACTTGTTCAGTTCGATCAGTTCGACCGCCGGGGGGGCCGTATGGTCGCCGGTGGAGCCCATGCTACCTGTCCATGATGTCGAAGTAGTTGGTGACGACGATTTTGTCCGAAATGATGTCCGCCTTGGCCTTGTCCACGCGCGCCCGCATTGCCGGGGTGATCAGGGCCTCGTTGTACCGGTCCAGCGAGTAGTCCACCCCGCCCTCGGCCAGCCCGAGCAGCCGGACGCCCGGCTTCCAGGTCCCGGCCTCGGCGTCGCGCAGGGCCTCGAACACGGCCAGGTCCACGCGCTTGACCATGGAAGTCAGCACGCTCCCGGGGTGCAGATAGTTCTGGTTGGCGTCCGTGCCGATGGAAAATTTGTGCAGGTCGGCCGCGGCCTGGAGTACGCCCAGCCCGGAGCTGCCCGCGGCCTGGTAGACCACGTCCGCGCCCCGGTCGAACTGGGAGCGGGCCAGCTCGCCCGCCTTGATCGGGTCGCCCCAGGCCGCCGGGGTGTCGCCGGTCATGTTCTCGAAGATGGTGATGCCCTTGTTCACGTACCGCGCCCCTTCCTTGTAGCCCAGGGCGAACTTGCGGATCAGCGGGATGTCCATGCCGCCGACAAAGCCGATCTTGCCGGTCTTCGTCTTCATGGCCGCGATCATGCCCACCAGGAACGAGCCCTCGTGCTCCTTGAAGACCACGGACTCCACATTGGGCCGGTCCACGGCCATGTCCACGATGACGAACCGGGTGTCCGGAAACTGCGGGGCGATCTGCTCCAGGACCGAGGCGTAGGAGAATCCGACCACGATGATCGGGTCGTACCCGCGCGCCGCGAAGCGCTGCATGGC
Organism: Pseudodesulfovibrio sp. 5S69; assembly: GCF_037094465.1. Taxonomy (NCBI): domain Bacteria; kingdom Pseudomonadati; phylum Thermodesulfobacteriota; class Desulfovibrionia; order Desulfovibrionales; family Desulfovibrionaceae; genus Pseudodesulfovibrio; species Pseudodesulfovibrio methanolicus. Next base: position 629,158 of record NZ_CP146609.1, on the reverse strand, counting down.
CTGGGCGTACTGCGACTCGTTGGTCGGGGTGAACTCCTGGTACGGGAGCCCGGATTCCTTACTGAACTTCTCCGCGCCGCGATAGGCGGCCTCGTTGAACGACCGGTCGGACTTGCCCACCTGGTCGTAGAGCAAGGCGGGCTTGAAGGCGAAGGCGGGGCCGGAGCACAGGGCCAGGACCAGGATCATGAGGGCGGGTACGAGCGAGCGGGGCATGGGTTCTCCACCTGGAGCGGAACCTGACGGGTCCGCAGGATTGTCGAAAAGGGGCCGGGACGCGGTGGGTGACAATACCCCATACGCCGCGCCGAGCCAAGCGGCCGCCCGGCGGCGAGCCCGGCGGCAAAGCCGCGCCCGCCGCCGAAAAACCACCCGACCGGACCGGCTAGCGGTCCATGATGTCGAAGTAGTTGGTGACCACGATCTTGCCCGAGATAATGTCCGCCTTGGCCTGGTCCACCCTGGCCTTCATCTCCGGAGTGATCAGGGCTTCGTTGTACTTGTCCATGGCGTAGTCGACACCGCCCTCGGCCAGGCCCAAAACCTTCAGGCCGGGCTCCCAGTCGCCGTTGCGCGCATCGCGCATGGCCTCAAACACGGCCAGGTCCACGCGCTTGACCATGGAGGTCAGCACGCTTCCGGGATGGATGTAGTTCTGGTTGGAGTCCACGCCGATGGAGAACTTCCTGGCGTCCGCCGCGGCCTGGAGCACGCCCATGCCGGATCCGCCCGCCGCGGTAAAGACCACGTCCGCGCCGCGGTCGAACTGGGAGCGGGCCAACTCGCCCGCCTTGATCGGGTCGCCCCAGGCCGCAGGGGTGGTCCCGGTCATGTTCTCGAAGAGGGTGATGTCCTTGTTCACGTACTGCGCCCCTTCCTTGTAGCCCAGGGCGAACTTGCGGATCAGCGGCACGTCCATGCCGCCGACAAAGCCGATCTTGCCGGTCTTGGTCTTCATGGCCGCCAGCATGCCCACCAGAAACGAGCCCTCATGCTCCTTGAAGACCACGGACTCCACGTTGGGCTGGGCAACGACCATGTCGATGATCACGAACTTGGTGTCCGGGAACTCCGGGGCGATCTTCTCCAGCGCCGAGGCGAACGAAAACCCGACCACCACGATCAGGTCGCTGCCCCGGGACGCGAACCGCCGCAGGGCCTGCTCGTACTGGGACTCGTTGGTCGGCTCGAAGTCCCGGTACTTGATGCCGGTCTCCTGCGAAAACCGCTCGGCGCCCATGTGCGCGGCCTGGTTGAACGACTTGTCGAACTTGCCGCCCAGATCATAGATTACGGCCGGGTTGAGAGCCAACGCGTTGCTGGCGAAAAACGCCAGAACCAAGGCAACCACGGCGGGTATCATCAGCTTGCGGAACATGCATCCCTCCAAACGGTTTCGCGGAAACTCCCCCGTTCCCGCCACAACAAACTCCAATCGGGCCGGTTCGCCCCCCCCCCCGCGCCGCACGGCGCGGCGGTACAATACGCTATACGCCATCACCGGCGGAACGCCAACCGGAACATGGTTCCGCCGGGGTCACGCCGTGCGGGGCCTCCGGCGGCCGGGGCGGATTGTTGCGCGGAGGGTGTGGGCCGGACTCGTTGAGCCGGTCTCGCGGCGTTTCGGAACGGGCGTGTAACAGGACGCTTTCACGCGCTATGCCCTCCGCGAAGCGGCACAAGAAGTTTAGGAGGGAGAGAGGGGGTTGGGAGTCCAGGGGAAGGGGAGAGAGGGAAGCCCTTTTCAAAGGGTGCCCTCTCTCCCCTTCCCCTGGCTGCCGCAGGCAAACCCGCCCGCGAAGTCCTTTCGCGGGGCGGGGTTTTATAGCGGACGGCGGGGATGGCTAGTTGAAGAGGTCGCCGATGGCGTTGCGGATGCTGCCCTTGATTTCGTCCTTGGTGGTTTCCTTGGCGTCCATGCCGATTTCCTTGGCGTCGTCGTCGAGGCCCATATCATCGTCGCTCTGCTGCGGAGGCTGTTGCAGCCGGGCCTGTTGGGCGCCCGCCGGAAGCTTGTAGTAGGCGGCGTCGAGGTTGCGCACGGACAGTTTGGCCAGGCGCATTTCGTTGCCGTAGCGGAGGATGCCGCCGTAGCCCATCTTCTTGGCCTCATCCAGGGAGTCCTGGAAGGATCGGCCCATGGACTGGGTCAGGGCGTCGGCCATGGCCATCCATGCGTCGGTGACCTTCTTGATGTTGGAGTGGGTGGACAGGACCATCTCGTCGCGGCGCACGACCTTGCCGTCCTCGAAGACCACGGCGTTGTAAACCTTGCCCTTGTACCCGGCGATGGTTTCGATCTTGCCGGTCTTTTCGTAGCGCACCTCGTATTCCGGCTCGGATCCGCCGCCGAACATGGAGGTCAGGCCGCCAGCCATGCCCGCGGTCATGGCCCCGAGGTCGTAGACCTGGCACGGGCCGGAGTCGCAGTTCACGGAATAGACCTTGCCGTTCGACAGCAGGGTGTAGGCCGTGGGCGAGGTGTCCATACGCACGTGCTGCGCATCGCGGGCACAAAGGGTAACCATGGTCCCGTCGGCGTATTGGTAGGTGGCGACGATGTCGGATACGGCCAGCGCGGCCGCCGGCATGGCCAAGACAAGACAGAGTAGAAGGACGATTCTACGCATAACGTTGCTCCTCCCGGTTCTCCCCTCGGTTGTTGACGCTCCCGCCCGGCCCGACGCCGATTTCGGAACAACATTAACCATAAACGAAGACTTATATCAATCCGCGAATGAGCAGCCGTTCCCTGTCCGCGTAACCGGAATGCCCCGCCGCCCCCCCGCATTGCCCCCATACCGGCCCTGCCTGCCGATCGGCCCACGAAAAAAGGCTTCCACTCGCAAGAGTGAAAGCCTTTGATTCCAGATGGTGCTCGGGGACAGAATTGAACTGCCGACACGGGGATTTTCAGTCCCCTGCTCTACCGACTGAGCTACCCGAGCAACCGGTCGAGAAGTTGGGGTTTACCGAAATGGCGGGCGGTTGGCAACCCCTTTTTTTCAAGAAGGCGGTTTTTTGGCCGTGGACCGGGGCTATTCTCCGCCCTCTTCCTCCGGGTCCGCGCCCATTTCCAGAATGCTGGCCGCGTAGGCCCGGCGCAGGGCGTCCATGTAGTCGACGTCCACTGGGCCCTTCCAGGTGGTGATCTCGGTGTACCGCTTGGGGATCTTGACCTCGTCCGGGCGGTAGCCCATCTGAAGCCTGAGCCGCCAGCGCATGCGCTGGACCCGTTTGCCGATGTCGTCCACGGACCCGTTCAGTTCGCCGTAGCCCACGGATTCCAGGGCCTCGGCCAGGAGGTCCTCCTTGTACACCCCGCGCGAGAACAGGCAGCCGACCATGCAGTTGAGCACGATCCGCTCGCGGCCGTCCTGGAGCAGGAAGTTCAGGGCCTTGTCCACATCCTTCTCGGCGTGCTTCTGGTCGTAGGCGTAGCCGCCGGAGTCCAGGTGCGAGTGGCGGAAGCCCAGCCCCTCGGCCACGAAGAAGACCTCGCCCGTGGCGTAGCCGGCCATCTCCTGGCCGAGCACGCAGGCGAAGTCCTCGCCGCCGTACGCCTTGGCGCACTTCATGGTCCCCTGGGCCAAGAGCCGGTAGAAGTCGTTGCCCGGACGGCCGAGGTGCTCCACGGCCTGCATATAGGTCTCGGAGTCGCCCCATTTGAGCGGAACCAGGGTCTCCTTTTCGGAGACGACTCCCCGCTCCAGGGCCTCGGTGGCCCAGGCCAGGGCCACGCCCGCGGACATGCAGTCCAGCCCCTCCTTCTCGATGACGTCGAGGATGCGCAGGACTTCGGGGGCGTCGGTCACCTCGAGCATGCCGCCGCAGGAAAAGATGGGCTCGTAGTCGTAGCCCACCTGGCGGTAGAGATACTGGTTGTTGGTCTGGAACTGCTCGCGCACGAAGCCCACGTGGATGCAGCCCACCGGGCAGCCCGCGCAGGCCGCGTTGCGCAGCAGGGTGTCGTCGGCAAAGGTCTCGCCCGAGATGTTCTCGGCCGCCGGGCTCGAGGTCTGCTGCAGGTTCTTCCACGGCAGGGACTTGAGGGCGTTGAGCGGGTTGATGTTCACCGCCGTGCCCAGGCCGTGGTACTTGGCCATCATCTCGGTGGTGGTCAGTTGCTCGAAGATATGCTTGTACAGCTTGGGGTACGCCTTGCCCTCGGGCAGGTCGAAGCCCCGGTCGCCGAGCACGCAGATGGCCTTGAGGTTCTTGGCGCCCATGACCGTGCCGCCGCCCAGCCGTCCGAAGTGCCGGTAGGTGTCCACGTTGATGCAGGCGTAGGCGGACAGGTTCTCGCCCGCCGGGCCGATGCGCATGATCGAGCGGCGTCCCGAGCCGGGGAATATCTTGCGCAGAACCCGGCCGGTCTGGATGGCGTCGAAGCCGCGCATGTACTCCACGTCGCGGACGTCCACCAGGCGCGACCCCACGCATATGGCCGTCAGCCGTTTGGCCTTGCCGGTGATGACCAGGGCGTCCAGGTCGGCGAAACGCAGGGACAGGGCGGATTTCCCGCCCGCGTAGCTCTCGGTGTACTGGTTGTGGTAGGGCGAGCGGAAGGCGCAGCAGGTCTTGCTCATCAGCGGGAAATACCCGGTCAGCGGGCCGATGGCGAAGATCAGGGGCTGCTCGGGGTCGTCCCAGTCGCGGTCTATGCGTCCGAACTCCCGGAACAGGTACGCGGCCAGGCCGGAGCCGCCCAGGTACTCGCCCCGGCCGGGAAGCTCCTTGAGGCGGGTCTTGCCCGAGGTCAGGTCGACCACCATGACGCGGAAGAAGTCTCTAATCATTGCGGGCCTCCTCCTGTTCCTTGGGTGGCAGGTCCACCAGCTCCAGGCAGTCGTGGGGGCAGTAGGGCACGCACTGGCCACAGTGGATGCAGACGTAGGGGTTGACCAGGTGATCGAGGAAGATGGCGTCCACCGGGCACGCCTCGGCGCACTGGCCGCAACGGATGCACAGGTTCCGCTTCTGGATCACGCCGCCGTCCCGGCGCTGGGACAGCGAGCCCGTGGGGCAGGCCTCGGCACAGGGGGCCGGATGGCAGGCCAGGCAGACACGCGCCTCGAAGCCCGTGGACAGCCCGCCGGACGACGAGATGCGGATGCCCGCCTTGTTCCAGGAAAGAACCTTATGGACCTGTCTCGCGCAGGCCAGCGAACAGGAATGGCAGCCGATGCATCGTTCCATGCGGGCTGCTCTGAGAGCTTTCATCGTATGCCTCCGGGTTGGGAACGCCGGGTTGATATCATTCCGTGGTTTGCAGGATATCCTGTTTGAGCGCCCACAGGATATGATTTTTGATCTGGGTGACATTCAGGTCGGGCGCCACGTCCGAAACCTTGCGTATCAGGGTGGCGCTGTCAACCGGGCTGCGGGCGAAAAAGGCCAGCCGCCGGACCACGTCGAGGTCGATGGCACCCTTCAGCCCTGCGTACAGATTGGGAAAATCACGGTTCCGGTAAAATGCCTCGCCTGTCCGGCCCACGGTCAGTTTCACCGAATCGTCAAGGGTCCGCGTCGGGTAGTGCCCGAAGATGCGCCCGTACTCCGGGACCAGGGGATGGACCAGGCCGCGCAAGGGGTCGGCCTCGGCCGGCTCCTTCCACAGCTCGTCCCACAGGGCCGCGTATTGGCCGATGACCGCCGGCCAGTGGAACAGGCGGCGGACCCGGTCGCGCCCGGCAGCGCCCATGGCCGCGCGCAGTTCCGGGTCGCGGATGAGCCGCCCGAGGGCCTCGGCCAGGGCCGGGATGTCCACGGCCGTGGCCTGGGCCAGGGCGAGATGATAGTGGCTGTCGAAATTAAGCGGCGCTGCCAGGTCCACGTCCGGGGTCTCGGCGGGCCCCATGGTCGGCACCAGCCAGCCGGTCTCGCCGTGGACCACGATGTCCCGGTACCCGTCGTAATCCGAGGCCACCACGGGCAGGCCGAAGGCCCCGGCCTCCACCAGGGTGATGCCGAAGGTCTCCTGGGGATTGTCCGCGATGGACACGAACACGTCCGCCTGCCGGAACAGCTCCCGCTTGCGCGCCTCGTCCGGACGCAGGACCACGCTCATGGGAATGCCCGCGTTGGCCGCCAGGTGGCTCAGGGTGTCCAGGACGTGCGTCTCCTGCTCGGCCCAGCCCGCCAGGACCAGCTCCACGCCGTGCGGGTCGAGCCCGTCCGTGACCAGCCGGTGCAGGGCGCGGACCAGGGGCACCAGGTCCATCTTCGAATGGTGGGAAATGCGTCCGAAGACCAGAACGCGCGTCGGCCCGCCCTCCTCGCCCTCTCCGGGCGCGTAGGCGTCCGCGTCCACGGCCAGGGGGATGCATTCGAGCCTCGGGCCGGGATGGGTCGTCTCATCGAGACCGAACCCCGCGCGCAGTTGCCCGAAGTACCCTTCGACCGCGCGGCGGCCCGCGGTCGAGGTGCAGACGATGGCGTCGCGCCGGGTGGTGCCGGGCCACAGATGCTGCAGAAACGCCTTGGGATAGCCCGCGTAGCTCAGGGAATGGATCGGCCCGGTGACCGGAAAGATGCGCTCGCTCAAGCGATTGCGCATGCGCGCAAGATACGGCTGGCTGGTGATGCAGTCCGACAGGTGGAAGCAGTGATAGGCCGTGTCCCTGAGCCGGTCGGGCAGAGCGTCGCGGAGCATGAGCCGGGTGCGTTCCCCCTCCAGCATGCGGGGCGCGGTCCGCTCCAGGTGCTGCCGCAACGGGGCCAGGGCCTGCCCTCCGGGCAGGAAAAAGTGGTATTCGTCGAACGGATCGGCCTTGAGCAGGGCGTCCAGGAAGCCTACGTTGGCCACGGTGCGGCCCAGGACGGGCCCGCCCTCGAAGAAGGGGTCCAGGGTCCCCCAGATGCGTTTTGTTCCGGCCATGCCTAGGTAAAGACCGTTCCCGGCCGGTTTGTCAATGGCCGGGCGCCCCCGCCAAGGGGTAGATTGTGCCTCCCCGGTCCGCCTCCCGGCTCCATGCCGTACAATTTTCTCCTGCCATATCAACTGGCTGCCATCAAGATCTGCCGCCGTCTTCCGTTCGTCACCCCGTGTGGCCCCGATTTTGCTGAATCTCAAGCGGGGCGGAACGATCCGCCAAAGTTTTGACGTCGTAAAGGAGTACGATGCAGAATGCCTAGACAGTCCATAAAGCGAGGCCGGCGGCCCGAACTCATGTGGGGCCTCGGCCTCAGCGAGACCATGGTGCGCCAGATCATCGACGGCGTCGGTCCTGGTTTCCACGTCCGCAATTTTCCCGAGGGCGCCCTGCCCGTGACCCGCGAGCTGGAGCAGGAGGAGAAACCCTCGGCCGCCTGGATACCCTGGACGGTCTGGCGCGGTTTCCCCGAATCCCGCAGGCAGGCATACCGCGACCAGGACGAGACCCATCGCATCCTCATCCAGGACGGCGACGCGGAACTCGAAATGGACACGGTCCTGGCCGAAGGGTTCCTGACCGCCGTGGGTCTGCCCCTGACCCGGCCCAAGATCCAGGACGTCATGTTCCGCGCCAAGGAGGTCAAGAGCCTCTACTCGGACATCTACCGGATGACCGAAGAGATCATGCTCGAACGCGAACTCCTGGCCCGCAAGACCGACCAGCTCATGTTCCTGAACAGGCTGCTCGCCTCGGCCACCGAAAGCCTCGACGCCGCCACCATCCTGGCCAACGCCAAGAACTCGCTGGGCCTTATCCTGCCCGTCAAGGTGCTCCACGCCGCCTTCTGGAACACCGGTTCGGACAACGCCGCCGATGTGGAGATTTTCCTCAACGGCAAGATGACCCCGGCCTCGGAGTCCGCCTGGATCGAACGGATCACGGCCTCCGCCGGCTCCCTGGGCTCGGGCGCGGTCAACGGCTTCCAGATTTCCTACACCGACCCGGCGCGCCGGCCCGAATATTCCCTGAGCCCGGACCAGGGCAAGCTCGTGACCATGCCGCTCAGCGCCGGACACCAGACCTTCGGCTGCCTGGCCCTGCTCTGCGAACCGGGCTACCGGCTGGGCAAAGATCAGGTCGAGACCCTGCGCTCCGCCGTCAACCATGTGGGCCTGGCCCTGCGCAACGCCCTGGCCTTCAAGGAGGTCAAGCTCCGCGCCGACCGCGACGGGCTGACCAAGCTCTACAACCGCCGCTCCTTCGACGAGCGCCTGGTCTACGAGATCAAGCGTAGATCACGGTATCATCACGACCTCTCCCTGCTCATGGTCGACCTCGATCACTTCAAATCCGTCAACGATACCTACGGCCACAAGGCGGGCGATCTCGTCCTGCGCAAGGTCGGCGAGATCCTGTCCACCGTGTTCCGCACCACCGACCTCGCCGCCCGCTACGGCGGTGAAGAATTCGTCGTGCTCCTGCCCCACACGAGCGAAGAGGCCGCCTGGAAACTCGCCGAGCGCGTGCGCACCGCCATCGAAAACTGCGCCTTCGACTTCGGCGGACAGAACTTCTCCGTGACCGCCTCCATCGGCGTCGCCTCCGTGGAAGGCGGCTCCCTGGCCGCCACCGACGACGACCTCGTGCTCAAGGCCGACAAGGCCCTCTACCAAGCCAAAAACAACGGCCGGAACATGGTCGTGGTCTCCGGACAAAAATCCACCGCCGCACACAACGCCCTGCAATAGCAGGCCATCGATGCTCGACAAGCCCCGCCCGGAGTTCCCTCCGGGCGGGGCTTTCCCGTGCCCCCGGGGGCATCAGCAGCGGGACTGGGCACGCGCCCTACCCGAATTCGTCCAGGGTCTCCTGCAGATACTCGTAGAAGCGCCCGGCGTGCAGGCCGTCGGCCAGGGCGTGGTGGACCTGGAGGTTGACGGGCATGAGCCAGCGGCCGTTCCGCTCGCTGAATTTGCCCCAGGCGATGCGAGGGAAGGAGTCGTCTGGGCCCTGGACGGGGTGGTGCATGGAGGTGAAGTGCAGCCAGGGCAGGCAGGTGGTGAAGACGAGATCCAGGCGGTGGGCGGAGTCGTCCGAGAGTTCGGTCTGCCGTTTGCCCGCCTCGACGGCTTCGGCGCAGGCCCGGTCGAAGTCGGGCCAGTTGTCGGCGTAGTCGAAATAGCAGAAGGCGAAGCGGTCACCGTCGATGGGTACGGTGGGCGCGGGATGAACGGCGTCGAACTCGACCACGTCCGGGCCGTCCAGCCGCTGGCGGAACTCGGGGATACGGTTGGCGGCGCGCATGACCGCGTAGAGCGCCGCGTTGAACACGGACACGCCGCGCGGCTTGGCCGTGGTGATCAGCGCGGTCACGTCCACGTCGGCGGTCAGGGAAAAATGCGGCGAGGGCAGGGTCCGGAAATAGTCGTACAGGCTCTTGCGGGGCCAGTCGTGCATGTCGAGGGTCTTCATGTTCTCCGGCTTACGGGACCGGCCCGCCGCTGTAAAGGCCCGCATACCGGCCGCCGGATGTGGGGGAATATCCCTGACCCGTGGTTTTTTCACAAACTAACCCGTGGGAATTACGCGTTATTCATACATTGACAAATACTAGCGCCCATTCTAATCATGATAGGGAATATTCACAGCGGCATTGAGAGGACCCTATTCCGAGGAGCACGGCCATGGCCGAACAGATCAAGGTGGAGCTTCCCGCATCCGGCGAAACGGCGACGTATCGGCTGGCAGCGGGCGTTCCGGTGAAGTTCGGCTTCGACCTGTCCGAGGCGGATTTCGCGGCCTCCGGAAACGACCTGGTCATCTCCCTGCCCGGCGGCGGGTCCGTGGTTCTGCTGGGCTACCTGGCCCTGGCCGGGGAGGATGCCCTGCCGGTCTTCGAGATGCTCGACGGGCAGATGGTGCCGGGCGACGTCTATCTCTTCGCTTTCGGCCAGGCGGTCGAGACCGCGGCCGGCGATGCGCCCGGCGGGTCCGGTGCCGGGGCCTATGCCGACGATCCGGGGCTGTTGGGCAGCGGCCTGGACGCCCTGGACGGCCAGAGCTCCCTGTTCTCGGCCACGCCCCAGGCCGATGCGCCGTCCTCGCCGCCCGTGGAGGGCGCTCCCCTTCCGGCCCAGGACGCGGTGACCATCTTTCCCGAAACCACGCCTGTGCAGATCGTGCTCAACCCGGACTTCGAGGCCTCGGGCTACACCGGCGACCGCTGGTCCTACCTCGACGACGTGGACCACTGGCGGAACACCGGCGGGGCCGACGGGCCGGACGGACCGAATCTCCAGCTATTCCACCGCATGATGGCCATGTCTCCCATGGGCCTGGCCCCGACAGGGGACAGCCCCATGAAGACCTGGGGACGGGACATGCCCCAGAAACCTCTTCAGGGCGACCGGCTCATGGAGCTCGACGCCCGGACCGGCTCGGTGGACACCTTGTCCCAGGCCATCGCCACCAAGGCGGGCGAGGCCCTGACCATCGCCTTCCATTTCGCTCCGCGCGTGGACGGGATCGACGCACCGGGCATGGACAGCAACGATTTCCAGGTCACCTTGGGCGACCAGCTCGTGGCCACGATCACCTGGGACGCGGCCTTCGGGGACGGGACCTGGCTGGTGACCATGGGCGAGGGCGTAACCACGGCCGACGGCGGGACCGGCAGCTTCCACTTCACCAACTGGGGGTACGTCGAGGGGGCCGACGCCACGGACTGGACCGAACTCGCCTTCACCCTGACCGCCGGCCAGGACCACGCCGCCCTGACCTTCTCCGAATTTTCCGCCCACAGCGACGGCTACGGCACCCTGATCGACGCCGTGACCGCCTACCGCGGCTTCGACACCCTGACCGTGGGCGGGGAGTCGGACGACATCCACCATGCCGAGTTCCTGGCCGGGACCGACGGCGACGACGCCATCTTCGGCTCGGCGCACACCGTGGTCGACGGCGTGGACGACACCTACTCCCACGCCGAGGTCATCGACGGCGGCGCGGGCGACGACGCCCTGTACGGCGGACAGAACTTCCTGACCGTCATCTCCGGCGGCGCGGGCGACGACTTCATCGTGGCCGGACGCCCGCTCTCATATGGCCTGGAGGAATCCCACGCCACGGACGAGCCGGTGGGCCAGAGCTACATCCTGCCAGGCTCCGGCAACGACTACGTACGCCTGGGCGAAGGGGCAGACGCCATCATCCTCAACCGCGACGCCCTGGTGGACGGTGAAAAACTGACCGTCGAAAACTTCACCCCGAACAACGGGGAGTCGCTCAATTCGGACCACCTCTTCCTGGCCGACGGCCTGCAACTACAAGGCTCCTCCTACACCGACGGCGACCTGCACCTGCTCATCGGCGACGGGACCGGCTCCATCGAAGTCACCCTCGTGGGCATGGAACCCGCCGCCGTGGAGACGTTCCTCCATACCGGCACTGAAGCCGATACCGTCAACGACCAAATCCAGGCCGTCATCGACTCCGGCGGCCTGGCGTAGGAGGACCGCGCCTCCGGCGGCTGGGGAGAGGAGAGGAACCCTTCGAAAAGGGCTTCCCTCTCTCCCTTCCTCAGACCCCCATCCCCTCTCACCCTCCGAGCCTTCTGTGTGCGCATTCGCGCGTGCGGCGGGAGGCCTGAGGAAGTACTTCTTCGCCCACTGTCTTAAAACGCCGCAAAACCCATTTCCCGCGTCCCGCCACGCCCGCCTGCGGCGTTGGCAACCGTCCCGAAGGGTTCGCGCCGGGCGGCCCTCCGAGGCCCGTGGACGTCCGGCGCGAACCCTTCGGGACACCGTCCGGCCGAGCTCCCTCCACACCCTCCGCGCAACCTGCACGCCACCCCGCGCCCGCACGCCCTTGCCGAAGGCACACAAAAAGTTTTGGAGATTCTTAAGAACCTTTTTCTCAAAAGGTTCTTAAGCCGCCGGAGGCATGCCTTTCACGCCCGCCCGGCGAGGGCCCGCCGGAGGCATCCCCACGCTCCTTCGGACGCGCGAAAAGGCCCCGCTCGGTGATCCGAACGAGGCCTCTTCGCAGAGATGCTCGGCGCGGTTATTCCATCTTTAAATCGGGCTGTCCGGGCTGGACGGCCTTGCAGTCGCCCTTGCCGCCCCTGCCCTTGTGCATGGCGGTATTGATGATTTCGGTGGCGGTGGCGACCATGCCGCCCATGCCGGCGAGGTCGGCGGGGATGATCATGGTGTTGTTGGTCTTGGCCAGTTTGCCGAACTCGGAGACATACTGCTGGGCGACCTTGAGGTTCATGGCCTCGGGGCCGCCGGGCAGGTTGACGGCCTCGGCGACCTTGCGGATGCCTTCGGCGGTGGCGTCGGCCACGAGGAGAATTTCCTGGGCCTGGCCTTCGGCCTCGTTGATGCGCTTCTGTTTTTCGCCTTCCGAGACGTGGATGGCCTCCTGGCGCAACCCTTCGGCGCGGTTGATGCGCGACTGGCGGTCGCCTTCGGAGGTGGCGATCTCGGCGCGCTTTTCGCGTTCGGCCTTCATCTGGGCCTCCATGGCGGCCATGACGGTGCCCGGAGGAGTGATGTCCTTGATCTCATAGCGCATGACCTTGACGCCCCATTCCTGGGCGGCCTCGTCCACGGCCTGGACTACGGAGGCGTTGATGGACTCGCGTTCCTCGAAGGTCTTGTCCAGGTCGATCTTGCCGATGGCCGAGCGCAGGGAGGTCTGGGCCAGCTGGGACGCGGCGATGTAGTAGTTTTCGATGCCGTAGGCGGACATCTTGGCGTCCATGACGCGGATGTAGAGCACGCCGTCGATGGTCACGGATACGTTGTCGCGGGTGATGCAGGTCTGGGCCGGAATGTCCATGACCTCTTCCTTGAGGGACCGCTTGTAGGCGATGCGGTCGATGAACGGGATGAGGATGTGCAGGCCCGCGCCGATGGTCTTGGCGTATTTGCCGAGCCGCTCGACGACGAACTGGCTTTTCTGGGGCACGACCACGGCGGTCTTGATGATCAGGACGACCACCAGGAGGACGAAAACCAGGGCCGTGACCAGAGATGTCATGGTTGCGGGATCCATATCTATTGCTCCTTTTTCACCACGAAGGCGTTCACGTCGTTTTCGTCACGCTTGACGATGCGCACCATGGAGCCCGGCTCCACGGGTTCGCTGCTCCGGGCGCTCCAGAACGAGCCCTGGAACTTGATTCTGCCGGGTTGGGGCGGGCGGATGGGGTCCACAACCTCGGCCTGCTGGCCGATGACGTCCGGTCCCTGCTCGTCCTCGGCTTTTTCACCGGTGAAGGTGGCGGCCATCATCTTGCGGAAGAGGATGAGCAGGACCACGGACGAGACGCCGAAGACCACCAGTTGGACCGGAACCGAGGCCCCGAAAAAGGCGGTGGCCCCGGCGATGAACGCGCCCACGCCGAAGAAGACCACGATGAAGGCGGGCACCGCCAGTTCGGCGATAACGAAAACCACGCCCACGCCGAGCCAGATGAGCCATTGTATGTTTTGCGCCGAGGCGAAGTAATCCATGGGACCTCCCGAGTCACTTTCCAACATACCCGCAGGACTGGTTCTTGTCGACTCCGTTAAACGGCAAGTATCGAGCTTCCTTGACGCCAACCCGTGCTTCGATATAAAAAACATTACGGCTGTGCTCGCTGCTTCCGAAGTGTTAGGGGAGATTCCCATGGCATTTCGACTCCTGCGCGTGCAGTTTTTTGTTTTTCTCGTCCTCTTCACGGCCTGCGCCACGGTCCGGGCCGACCCGCCCGCAAAGGCGCTGTCCCAAGACCTGGCCCGGGCGGTCGAGCACGGCGACCACGTCCGCATGGCCGAACTGCTAAAGCAGGGAGCCGATCCCAACGGCCTGGGCTTTCACACCACGCTCATCCATACAGCGGTCTACCACGATGACGTGGAAGGCCTCCGCATCCTGCTTGAACACGGGGCCGCCCCCGAGAACATCAACCATCAGGACGAAATGCCCATTCATGCCGCAAGCAGGATGGGTAACAGAGAAATGGTCGAGCTCCTGCTGGAGCATGGCTGTCCCGTGGACGCGCGAACGGAATCGGGAGAGACGCCCCTCCACGTCGCGGCCCTCAACGGCCGGTTCGAGATCGTCGATTTCCTGTTGGAGCACGGCGCGGACCTGACCGCCGAGAGCGGGCATGGCAAAATTCTCCATGAGGTGGTCGGCCTGGGGAGAACCCCGAAGATGATCCCCTACCTGGTGGAAAGGGGCGCGGCCGTCGATGCCAAGGACGACAGCGGCGCAACGGCCCTGCGAATAGCCGTCGGAGCCGAAAAACCGGCCATGGTCAAGGCCCTGCTGACCGCCGGCGCCGATCCGAACGCGCGCGACGACAGGGGGAATCCCCCCATCGCCGGGCTGGGGCAGCATACATGGATGAAGGAAGAGGCCGTGGAAATCGCTAAGCTGCTGCTGGACGGCGGGGCAGAGGTCAACTTCCGGCTGATCTGGGGGTCCACGCCCCTGCAAGAGGCCAAAATAGCCGAGGTCGCCGAACTGCTGCTGCAACACGGGGCCGATCCCAACGGGTACGACCGGGTGGGCTGCCCGGCCTTGCAGCAGGCCATCATCAAGTATGATCTGGAGCGCGTGGATCTGCTCCTGAGATACGGGGCGGAGGTAAACGGAAAGGACGGCCACGGCTACAAGCCCCTGTATGAAGCCGTGGTCCGTCGAAAAAACGCGATAGTGAGACTGCTACTGGAACGGGGGGCCGATCCGTGGAGCGTCGACAGCCAGGCGAGGTCGGCCCTGTATTGGGCCAAATCCTACAGAAACACCGAAGCGCTTGAGATCCTCAAGGAATTCGGAATAACAGAGGACAAGAACCCGAACGGCCCGGATCAGGACCGAAGAATTCCGATCGGGTCGCCCTTCTGGACCTTGCCGCCCCGGACCACCCGGCCGAACACGCCCTCCTTGGGCATGATGCAGTAGCCCACCTGCTTGCGGATGGCGCAGCCGTGGTGGCAGGTCTTGCCGATCTGGGTGATCTCGAGCTCGGCCTCGCCCACGACCAGGCGCATGCCGGGCGCGAGTTCGGACGCGGCCACGCCCGTGGTGGTGATATTCTCCGCGAAATCGCCCGCCTTGAGGGTATCGAGCGCCTTCTTCATGTCCTCGATGCGCTCCAGGGCCAGCAGGCTGACCTGCCGCCCGCTCCCGCCGTGGGCGTCGTGTTCCACGCCGTAGTCCTCGATGAGCGTGATCGAGTCCACCTCATGTTTCTTCTCGCCGGTCCTGTCGCTGATATTGACCGCCTGTACCGTTCCCATGGTTGCCTCCGGGGGATTTAATTCCAGACTTTTGAAGTATAGATTTACCCAGATGCGCCGCAAAGGCAAGCCCCAAGGGTTTTCCCCACCGTTGTGCACCGGGCGGCTTGCACATTGTTGCGCCGGGCGACCATCTGGGCTAGGGTGCTTCCGTTTCCCCTGTTCATCCTCGGAACCCCTAAATATTTATGAAAATTCGCACACTCCTTTCGATACTGTTTCTCCTGGCCCTGGTCCTGCCCGCACGGGCGCAGGATCCCGACTACCTGTCCATCATGGCCCAGGAGTCGGAGATCAAGGCCATCGCCACCGTGTCCAAGGTCCAGGTCATGGCCCACAACTCCGACGGCACGCTCAAGAACGTGACCTTCAAGAAAATCTACGCCATCACGCCCTACGTGCCCGACGCCTTTGTCGGCGGGTGCAAGACCTTTGTCGGCGGCTGGCAGAAACGCGCCGAGGGCATGGTCTACTTCAACCCCCGGCCGGGCCAGCGGGTCTTCGTCACCGTGACCACCAACGGCGGGGCCATCACCAGCTTCACGCCCATGAACGCCGCCCTGGACCACGTGGTCCGCAACGAGCCCTACCGGCTGACCTACAGCCACGGACGGGCCTCCATCCAGCCCCGCGACTGATCCCGACAACTTTTTTTGCCTTTCCCCCGCTTGCGCCCTTGACTTGGCCGATCATTTGGCTATATTGCCAAGTGTAGACCGTGGAGGTACACGTAATGCAGGAAATCTTACTGGCCGACCGTTTCGAGGAGCGGGCCAAGGTGGTCAAGGCCATGGCCCATCCGTCGAGACTGAAGATGATCGACGAACTGTCACGCGGCGAGCGGTGCGTCTGTGACCTGCGCGAGTTGGTCGGGGCGGATATGTCCACCGTGTCCAAGCATCTGTCCGTGCTCAAGAAGGCGGGCATCGTCGAGGACGAGCGGCGCGGCAAGCAGATTTACTACCGGCTGCGCGTGCCCTGCGTGATCAACTTCTTCCACTGCATCGAGTCCGTGCTCGAAGCCAAGGGGAAGTAGGGGAACAGGGACGTCCCCTTGGGACGGCTTGATATTTTTTTTGGCTCAACACTTGGCGAAATCGCCAACCGAGGTATCCATGTCTGAACAGAACAACATCTCCTGCGCCTGCGAGGGCGGTGCGCCCAAGGCCGCCAAGCCCGGCGTGGGAGCCGGGGTCGGGCGCATCCTGCTCCTGCAGGTCCTGGCCGTGGCTGCCTGGTACGTCCTGTACCTGCAACTGCTGCCCTTCTCCAACTGGTTCGCCTACGGCCTGCTCGGGCTCGATCCGGCCAGCCACCTGGGATCGGCCGTGCAGTTCTTCGTCTACGACACCCCCAAGGTGCTCATGCTCCTGCTGCTCGTGGTCTACGGCGTGGGCATCCTGCGCTCGTTCGTGACCGTCAACTGGACCCGCGCCTTCCTGGCCGGAAAGCGGGAGTCCGCGGGCAACGTGCTGGCCGCCCTGCTCGGCGTGGTCACCCCGTTCTGCTCCTGCTCGGCCGTGCCCCTGTTCATCGGGTTCATGACCGCGGGCATCCCGCTGGGCGTGACCTTCTCCTTCCTCATCGCCGCGCCCATGGTCAACGAGATCGCCCTGGTCCTGCTTTACGGCCTGCTCGGCTGGAAGATCGCGGCCCTGTATTTCGCCACCGGCATCTCCATCGCCGTGGTTGCGGGCTGGGTCATGGGCCGTATGCGCCTGGAGCCATACGTCGAGGACTGGGTCCGCGAGATCCGCGCGGGCGAGGCCGCCGACGAGCCGCACATGACCTGGAAGGACCGCTTCACCTACGCGCTCGAATCCGTTCGCGACATCGTGGGCCGGGTCTGGAAGTACGTGGTTCTGGGCATCGCCGTGGGTGCGGCCATCCACGGCTACGTGCCGGAAGGGCAGTTGGCCGGGATCATGGGCAGCGAGGCCTGGTGGTCCGTGCCCCTGTCCGTGCTGCTCGGCATCCCCATGTACACCAACGCGGCGGGCGTCATCCCGGTGGTCGAGGCCCTGCTCGGCAAGGGCGCGGCGCTCGGCACCACGCTGGCCTTCATGATGTCCGTCATCGCCCTGTCCTTCCCTGAGATGGTCATCCTGCGCAAGGTCCTCAAGCCGAGGCTCATCGCCGCCTTCATCGGGGTGGTCGGCTGCGGCATCCTCATCGTCGGCTATCTTTTCAATGCTATCATCTAACCGATTTCAAAGGAGTTTATCATGAAAATTCTGGTCATGGGCCCCGGCTGCCCCAAGTGTGAACAGACCGAAAAGACCGTGCGCGACGCCGTGGCCGAAGCGGGCATCGCCGCGGACATCGAAAAGGTCAAGGATTTCCAGGAAATCGCCAAGTACGGCATCTTCTCCACCCCGGCGGTGGTCATCGACGGCGAGGTCAAGGTGGTCGGCAAGGCCCCGTCCAAGAAAGAAGTTCTCAGCTGGCTGAAGTAGCCGCATACAAGGAGGAAGGCATCATGTCCGATTGCGGTTGTTCGTGTCAGGCGGCCCCGAAATTCGTGTTCTCCTGTTCCGGCGCGGCGGACGTCGGCGAGGTGGCGGACCAGGCCGCGCGCGGCGTGTCCCGTGAGGGTACGGCCAAGATGTTCTGCCTGGCCGGCATCGGCGGCCGGGTGTCCGGCATCGTCAAGTCCACCGAGGCGGCGCAGCGTGTGGTGGCCATCGACGGCTGCCCGCTGAACTGCGCGCGCAAGACCCTGGAGGAGGCGGGCTTCACCGAGTTCGGCCACATCCAACTCGGCGACCTCGGCTTCAAGAAAGGCGAATCCCCGGCCACCCCGGAAAACATCCAGACCGTGATGCGGGCCGTCACCGAAGCGTTCTCGAAATAGCCCGCCCCACAAGCGAACAAAGCCCCCCGCCGCACACGCCGCAGGGGGCTTTTTCGTAATAAAAACCGTGCTCGGCGCGACGGCTAATCGTCCTTGGAGATCGCCTGCGGTCCATCGGCCGGTCCTGACGTCGTGGTGATTCGGGCCGTCCATGGCGCTCACCCCTTCGGGGTCCCGCCAGCCGAAGCGGATGAAACCGAGGTTCCCGGTCGTGCAGGCCGCCCGCGATGCCGAAGGGCAGACGCAGGGCCGGGTTGGTGTCCTCGATGATGCCGCCGAACGGGTCGTACAGGATCTCCTTTATCACGTTGTCGTCCATATCGGCAACCACGCGCAGGGAGCCGACCTGATCGTAGAACAGCCCGGCCACGGTCCCGTCGTCGCGGCGCATGGCGAAGGACGTGCGCTCGCCGTTTCGGTAGGCGAATTCGTATTGGTGCTGTCCGTCATAAAACGCAGTAAGGCGCACGAAATCGAGCCACTGGTAGGCCTCGACGAGCTGGCCGTTCAGGTATTTGGCCACGCGCCGCCCGTCCTCGTCGTGGGTAAAGGTGAAGGCCTTGTCCCGGTCCTCCTCCTCGGCCTTGAGCAGCCGATAGTCCGGGCTGTACTCGTACAGGGTGTACACGCCCTTGTCCGACCAGATGGACCGGAACCCGCGCTCATCATGCGAATACTGCCCGCCCCCGGCGCGCATCAGCCGGTTGTCCGGGGTGTACTGGTAGTCGCGGTAATTCGCCCCGGCGGTGGCGAAGCATGCCTCCGGCGGCCAGAGGGGAAACTTTCGAGAAAGTTTCCCCTCTGGACTCCCCTTCAAAGCTTTTTGTGTGCCTTCGGCAAATTTGTGCGAACGCAACAAGCCCTCTTCCTCCCTGGAGCGAATCGGGTGTGCAACACCCGACAGCGGCTCTCCCGCCGCGCTCGCACAAGGCTTGGGAGAGTGGGTCAGCTGTGCATTTTTCGAGGGTCCGCCTGACCGCAGCGTACTCCCTGTACGTGAGGATCAGGCGGGCCCTCGGAAAATGTGCAGATGGCCCGCTATCGCAAGCCGCCCCCCTGCGCGAAAGCACAACAAAAAAGGACCCGCTGCATCGGCAGCGGGCCCTTTTTGTTGTTGCTTGAGCGCCCTAAAGTATCGGCAGATACTTGTCCAATTCATATTCCGTGACCTGGGTGCGGTATTCGTCCCACTCGGCGATCTTGTTGTCGACCAGGGCGGTGTGCAGGTGCTCGCCCAGAACTTCCTTCATGAAGGCGGACTTCTGCAGGTTCATGGCCGCCTCGTACAGGGATCCGGGCAGGGCCTTGATCTTGTTACGCTTGAGCTGGCGGTCGTTCATGGCGAAGATGTCCTCTTCCACCGGGTCGGCCAGGGTGTAGTTTTCCTCGATGCCCTTGAGGCCCGCGGCCAGTTGGACCGCGAAGGCCAGGTAGGGGTTGGCGGCCGGGTCCGGGCAGCGCAGCTCCATGCGGGTGGCGTTCTCCTTGCCGGGCTTGTACATGGGCACGCGGACCAGGGCCGAGCGGTTGCGCCGCGCCCAGGCGATGTACACCGGGGCCTCGTAGCCGGGCACCAGCCGCTTGTAGGAGTTGACCCACTGGTTGGTCACGCAGACGAACTCCGGGGCGTGCTTGAGGATGCCCGCGATGTAGGCCTTGCCCTCGCTGGACAGGTGGTACTCGTCGTTGGCGTCGTAGAAGACGTTGCGCCCGTTCTTGAACAGGGACTGGTGGACGTGCATGCCCGAGCCGTTCTCGCCGAAGATGGGCTTGGGCATGAACGTGGCGTAGCAGCCGAACTTGCGGGCGGTCTCCTTGACCACCACGCGGTAGGTCATGGCCGTGTCGGCCATCTTCATGCCTTCCTGGTAGCGCAGGTCGATCTCGTGCTGGGACGGGGCGACCTCGTGGTGGGAGTACTCCACCTGGATGCCCATGGCGCCCAGGGCGAAAATGATGTCGCGGCGGATGTTGTTGCCCAGATCCAGCGGCGGGGCGTCGAAGTAGCCGCCCGCGTCCAGGGTCTCGGTGTCCTGGTCGTCGGCGAACAGGAAAAATTCAAGCTCGGGGCCCACATAGAAGGTGTAGCCCTTTTCCGCGGCCTGGGCCATGACCTTCTTGAGCACGAAGCGGGAGTCAGCCTCGAACGGAGAGCCGTCCGGGTTGACCACGTCGCAGAACATGCGGGCGACCGGTTTCTCCGAGGGCCGCCAGGAGCAGATCTGGAAGGTGGTCGGGTCGGGCATCGCGACCATGTCGGATTCGTCGATGCGGCAGAAGCCGAGGATGGACGAGCCGTCGAAGCCCATGCCCTCTTCAAAGGAAGCCTCAAGCTCGCTGGGGGTGATCTGGAAGCTCTTCAGGGTGCCGAGGATGTCCACGAACCAGTACTGGATGAAGCTGACGTTGTAGTCCTTGACCGCCTTCATCACGTCGTCCGCGTTCTTGCAATTGAAAACAGGGATACTCATAAGACTCCTCCGGTTATGATGTTGGAGCAACGGGCCGTCCGCATGGGCGCGGCCTCGGGCCGAAACGGCCATGCCGGTGCTTTGCGAAATGATATGCCTAGATGTTTACCCGCTTTCCGGGGCCGCTATCAACAGAAATGTCCCTGAATTTGTTACGGCCGCGGGAAAAACAGGGATTTTGCGGAAAACAGGCTCGCGACGGCTACAGCCCGGATCGCAGCAGGCCGGCCCCCCTAGCGGACCTTGATCCAGTCCTTGAGACCGTACTTGATGAGCAGGTGGTTGAGGTGGCCGGTGTTGCGCAGGGTGTCGACGCCCCGGTCCAGGATGCCGGCCAGCAGCCGGGACCTCGGCATGTCGGCGGGCGACAGGGCGAAGAACAACTCGTGATCGTCCTCCAGGCTGCATCCGGCCAGGAACACCCTGTCCTCCAGGCCCGCCTGCTGCGCGTAAAAATCGACCACGGCCCGGCTGCCGGGGATGACCTGGACCCGCCCCTCGGCGAGCATGGCCAGCATGCGCACGAAGGCGTCGTCACCGTGCAGGGCGTGGAACCGCTCGGGATGGCGCCGTATGTCGTCCAGGAACCAGCGGGGGTAGCTGTGCCCCTGGACAAATCCGGTAACGACGCCCGTGAGGGATTCCCGCCCGGTGAAGCGCCACGAGCCGTCCATGGAGAAGAAGCACAGTTCGCTCCGGCCCAGGGAGGTCTTGGGGAAAATAAAATCGGGCAGTTCGTCCCGAGTCGCGCCGATGAGGATATCGGCCCGGCCCGAGCGCACGTCGCGTACCGCCCGCTTCCAGGGCAGTTCGCGGTACTCCACGGTGAAGCCGCGCCGCTCGAACACGGCGCGCAAAATCTCCACGGCGTATCCCTCGCGGCTTGAGCCCGGCGTGCCGTTGTATGGCATCCAGCTATCCGAGACCACGACCACGCGTTCCTTAGCCAGGGCGGGCAGACACCAGACAAGACACCAGACAAGGCACCAGGCAAGGCCCCGAGCCGGGGCCCGGAAAAACGGGTGGGTTTCGGTCTCCATGGATGGCATCCCCGGCAGGCGGGTGCGCGGCAAAGGCCCCGGCAGGGCCTACTTGACCACCAGCACGGGCTTGGTCGTGGTCTGGAGGACCTTGTGGGTAACCGAGCCGAGGAACAGCCCTTCGAGGTCGGACTTGCCCTTGGAGCCCATGACGATGATGTCGCACTGCTCGTTGTCGGCCACGTTGCTGATGACCTCGGCCACGTCGCCGCCGATGACCAGCTCCTGGAAATCCACGTTGGCGTTGGTCAGCTTGGCCCGGTAATGGGTCATGACCTCCTCGGCACCCTGGTTCAGGTATTCGAGCAATTCGTTGGCGTTGGGCTGGCCCAGGCCGGTGGGCACGGTCCTGCGCACGGTCAGCAGGACGACGGTGGCCTCACCTCCGGCCATGTCGATGGCCATGTCGGCGGCGGCGTCGGACAGTCGGGACCCGTCAACGGGGAGGAGAATTCGGGAGATCTTCATGAGTCCGCTCCTTGGTTTTCGCTTGCAAGTCGCGCCCTTCAAACAAGAACGCACTCAAAGCATACACCATGGAGCGAGGTGCTGCCAACACGATTGTACAATCAATCGGCCGGAATCATTCCCAGGAAGGCGAGCACGGCCCGATCTCGTGCGGCAAAGTCGGCCTGATCCGCGACCACGGTCCGGGCTTCCGGCAGGAGCAGGCCGAGCTCGCGGAAAATGGCCTCGGCTTCGGCGGAGCGGAAACAGATGCCGTCGCAGGACCGGAACCCGGCCCGGAACATGGGTTTGGCCAGCCGGGCGAGCAGCCGCCCCGTGAGCCCGCCGCCCCCGGCAAAGGCGAAGCCCGGCTCCTCCACCAGGGCGAAGACCGTCTTTTTCTCGCCCACCCAGGCCATGCGCGCGGCCAGGGAGCCGTAGACCACCGGCTTGGAGGTCATGGACAGGACCAGCTCCGGCTTGACGCGGTACAGGACCTGCTTCAGGTGGAGCAGTGTGCCCAGGTCGCCCACGGGCGTCAGGCCGTGCGGGGCGAGCGGATACATGGCGTACTCCACGCCGAGCGCCTCGAACCCGGCCGCCGCGTCCGGGCCGCTGCCCGGCGCCAGCGCGTTGACCGCGTGGCCCATGGACGCCATGGCTGCCAACAGCGAACCATATCCGGCCAGCAGGGCCTCGGCGTTTTCGTGGATGACGGCGATCTTCATGTCGGTCCTGTAACAGACGGCTTGCGCTTTGAAAACAAGGGCCTACCAGACGGCGTCGCCCAGGGTCCCGTGCATCTCGTAGGGGAAGGTGTCCCGCCCCACGGTTATGTCGCCCTTGAGGTCGAACCGGGTGCGGAAGAGGTTGTCCGGGTCGATGACCGCCGTGCCCGTGGACTTGTAGGCCAGGGGCAGCCGCATGGAAAAGTCGCGCACGGCCATGTTCCGGTTCTCGATCTCCGCGGTGAAGGCCAGGTCCTCGACCACCTTGTCGCCGGGCAGGACCAACTGGGCCGAGCGCACGTCCACCCAGCCGTTTTTAGGCAGCCGCGCTCCATCGGGCAGGAACAGGCTGCCCGAGGCGTGGAGCGCGCCCTTGAGGTCGCTGTTGCCGAGCAGGTAGGTCAGGTCCAGGTCGCCCTCGAAGTCGAAGACCCCGTTCGAAAACAGCTCCAACCGGCACTGCGGCCCGCCCGTGTCCAGCCGGACCGTGGCCAGGGGCGAGAAGCCCACGGTCACGTAGGCGTGCTCGAAATGCAGGCGGCCCGGGGTCTGGGCCACGGAAATCCTGAAATCGCGCACGCGGAAGCCGAGCGGCCCGTCGCGGTCGATGGAACTCCAGCTCAGGCCCACGCCGGGCAGGCTCTCGTCCAGGCGGGTCAGGGCCGAAGCCCAGATTTTGCTCCAGGGGGTGAACAGGACCACGCCGATGGCCAGGCCGATGGCCATCAGCACCAGCCGGGCCAGGATGCGGCCGGGCAGGGAAGAAAATCGAGCGCGCCGCTCAGCCATCGCCTACCTCGCCAGCACGAGGTGCACATCCGCCAGGCGGGGCTCCTCGGGGTTGCGGGTCAGGACGAACTCCGGGGCCTGCAGACTGGCCCGCTCGCGCGCATCCTGTAGGAAATCCGTGAGCATGATCAGGGTCAGCCCGTTCAGGGTAACCTCCACCCCTTCCTGGTCCTCGGCGACGCGCGTGGGACGCAGGGAGGCCGCATAGTCGTTCAGGGAACGGTCGTCGAGGATGCGCCGGACCGCCTCCTCCGGGGTGAGCCGGACCAAGTCCCCCTGGGCGGCCCGCAGGGTGGTGATCTCCCGGACCAGCGGCACCACCAGGCTGTACTGCTCCTTCTCGGCCGCGATCTCCTGGGTGAGCGCCCCGGTGAACAGGGTCGCGCCCACGAAGACCGCGAAGATCAGCCCGGCCGTCCCGAGCAGGAGGAACTTGAACAGCCGCTGCTGCGAGGCGGGCGGCCAACAGGTCCACGGGTATGTGCAGTGTTTGCCGGCCATGCTATTTCGGCTCCACGCTCAGGCTGAAGGACACGCCGTCGCCCAGTTCGTCGACCTTGTAGACGGAGAAGAGATAGCGGTCGTCGTCGGACAGCTTCTCCATGTAGCGCATGAACGCGGCCTCGTCGCCGCTGAAATAGCCGCGCACCCGCCCGCTGGTTCCGGTCAGGCTGACGCCGTCCACGCGCAGCCCCTCGCCGGCGGGCTTGCTCAGGGCCGCGAGCACGCCCAGCGGGTCCAGGCCGATGCTCCTGGAGGCCAGCAGCTTGCCGTGCTCGAACTGCAACCGCCCGAAGGGCGAACTCCCGATGTCCGGGCCGAGCACCGAATGGTACAGCCTCCCGGTCTGGGCGCGGATGGCCGCAAGTTGCATGTAGTTCAGGTAATAGCGCACTCCCTGCCCGCCCAGGAACAGACCGCCGATGACCAGGACCCAGACCAGATTGCGGATGAACCGCCGGGAGGCCTTGCCGGACCGGAATTCGGGCGCCCCGCTTCCGGCGCTGCTCTGTGTCGTGGATGTCGTCATGGTACCTGCTCCGGATAACTACGCGAAAGCCGGGGGCCGGGCAAGGCACGGGCCGTCTTGCCGCACAGGAAAGCCGACAATCCTTGCGATGGAGCCGGGCAATCTTCGGTGCACGCCCTCCGAGGACGCGTCAAACAGCCGGGAATGGCTACAGGCCGGCCGCGGCCCGTTCCACCTCGTCCTTGAAGCCCTGGCGCGCGGCCCTGATCTTTTCGGCCACCGTCTCGTCGTGCAGGGCGATGATCTGCGCCGCCAGCCAGGCCGCGTTCTTGGCCCCGACCTTGTCCAGCGCCAGGGTGCCCACCGGAAAGCCCGGAGGCATCTGCAGGGTGGCCAGGAGCGCGTCCATGCCGCCCAGCGGCGAAGCGGTCAACGGCACGCCCAGAACCGGCCTGATGGTCTTGGCCGCCACGGCCCCGGCCAGGTGCGCGGCCAGGCCCGCCGCACAGATGAACACCTGGGCCCCGGCCTGTTCATACTCTTCCACCAGCCGCGCCGTGCGCTCCGGCGTGCGGTGGGCCGAAGAAACCGTTAACACGTGGTCCACGCCCAGTTCCTTGAGCAGGTCCGAACACGGACGCATCTTCTCCTCGTCCGAAACGGACCCCATGAAAATCACTACCTGCGGCATGATGTGCTCCTTGGGTGCCTCCGGCGGCCGGGGGAAGGGGAGAGGGGAACCCTTTGAAGAGGGCTTCCCTCTCCCTCCTCCGGATCCTCATCCCTCTCCCTTACCAAACTTTTTGGGTCGCTCCGCGAGAGAGGCAGTGGCCGGAAGGCGTCTTGTTAAATAGAAAAATTACGGGGCTCACGCCCCTGCGCCGCCATGACGGACATCCGCTCCACTCCCCCTTTCCCGGCGGCGCAGCGCCAAAAAGTTTTGAAGGGAGAGCGCGAGAGGGAAACTTTTTCAAAAGTCTCCCTCTCGCATCTTCATCAAATTATTTGCTCCGCTTCAGGCCCTTGTCGGCGATGTCGCGGCGGTAGAAGCTCTTGTCGAAGTGGACCTTGTCCACGGCTTCGTAGGCCTTTTTGCGGGCCTCGGCCAGGTCGTCGCCGAGCGCGGTGACGCAGAGCACGCGGCCGCCGGAGGCGACGATCTTGCCGTCCTCGATCCGGGTGCCCGCCTGGAAGACCTTGACCCCTTCCATGGCGTCGGCCTCGTCGATGCCGGTGATCTCCATGCCCTTGGGGTAGGAGATGGGGTAGCCTTCGGCGGCCATGACCACGCCGCAGGCGGTCTGCGGGCTGGAGGTGACCTCGATCTTGTCGAGCTTGCCGTCGATGCAGGCGAACATGATCTCCAGCAGGTCGGTCTGAAGGCGCATCAGCAGGGGCTGGCATTCGGGGTCGCCAAAGCGGACGTTGTATTCGAGCACGCTGGGGCCGTTTTCGGTGTACATCAGCCCGGCATAGAGCACGCCCTTGAACGGCTCGCCCTTGGCGGCCAGGTGGCGCAGGATCGGCTTGATGCACAGCTCGGCGGTCTCGGCGTATTTCTCCTTGGGCAGGATCGGGGCCGGGGAATAGGCGCCCATGCCGCCGGTGTTGGGTCCGGTGTCGCCTTCATAGGCGGCCTTGTGGTCCTGGCTGGAGGGCAGCATGGCGTAGTTGACGCCGTCGCAGAAGCACAGAAAGGAGGCCTCCTCGCCCTTGAGCGTCTCCTCGATGACCACGCGGTCCCCGGCCGAGCCGAAGACCTTCCTGACCATCATCTCTTCCACGGCTTCGAGGGCCTCCTCTTCGGTGACGGCCACAACCACGCCCTTGCCCGCGGCCAGGCCGTCGGCCTTGACCACGATGGGCGCGCCCTTTTCCTTGATGAAGGCCACGGCGTCCTCGTACTCGTCGAACACGCGGAAGGGCGCGGTGGGCACGCCCGCCTCGGCCATGAGGTTCTTGGAGAACGCCTTGGACCCTTCGAGGTTCGCGGCGAAGGCGTTGGGCCCGAAGCAGGGGATGCCTTCCTGCCGGAGCGCGTTTTCCAGGCCGAGCACCAGGGGCAGCTCGGGTCCGGCCACGACCAGGTCCACTTCCTCGTCCCTGGCCAGGGCGACCAGGCCCGGGATGTCGTCGTCCTTGACCGGAATATTCGTGCCCACCTGGGCGGTGCCGCCGTTGCCGGGGGCGCACAGAATGGTCTCCACGTTCGGGTTCTGGGCGAGCTTCCAGCACAGGGCGTGCTCCCGGCCTCCGGAACCGACAACAAGTATCTTCATTGTTCCCCTCCAATCTGTTTTCGGGATGTACACGGTGTAAGGAAATTCACGCCTTTTTTCAAGGACTATGGCCCGAGGCTCCGGACCCGCCGTGCCGCGCCCCGTACGGTTTCCGGGCAGCGCGGCCGACGCGGACGGAACAAAATTCCAACCCCGGTTGACGAAAAATGCAACTCGTCGTAATGGCTTAAGTAATCCCGTGGACAAACGGCCGCCTTCGGTGGTGTCGGCGGACGGCGAAAACGGGTGTCGGAAATGGCGCGGGGTGGAGCGGTCAGGCAGCTCGCCGGGCTCATAACCCGAAGGTCGGAGGTTCAAATCCTTCCCCCGCTACCAGGATCAATCTTGTTGGAGCTTCATCGCCATGAAAAGTATCTACGTCGGCAACATCCCCTTCAGCGTAACCGAGAACGACGTGCGCGACCTGTTCGGACAATACGGCAGCGTCTCCGCCGTGAAACTGATCCAGGACCATGAGACCGGCCGCTTCCGCGGCTTCGGCTTCGTGGAGATGGAGGACGCGGACGCGGCTTCGGCCATCGAGGCCCTGGACGGCTACGAGCTGTCCGGGCGGCCCCTGAAGGTCAACGAAGCGAAACCGCGCGCTCCCCGCCCCAGGTATTGATCCGGTTCGGACGCTGCTCCCCGCTCCCGGACGGCCCGGCCGCCCAGGGTCTGGTCATGCGCCCTGTCACATGGCCTCTTGCCGCTTGAGCAGGATCTCTTCCGTTCCCTTGTAGGCGGCGTAGTACATCTGCACGTGGGCCACGTATCCCGTGGTCTCCCGGCCGATGAGGTCGAATGCGGCCCACTCGCAGTTGCCGAACCAGCGCCTGGGGTCGAGCCCCATCTCCGCGGCCCGCTTGCGCACCTGGATGATCCGGTTGGGGCCGGCGTTGTACGCGGCCAGGGCGAAGTCCATCCTGGCCGCCGGCTCCACGTCGGAGAAGTAGTTGTCCACCAGATAGCGCAAGTACTTGACCCCGGCGTGGATATTGTTCTCCAGGGTGTAGACGTCCTTGATGCCCACATGGGGCCCGGCAGCGGTGGACGGCTTGATCTGCATGACCCCCACCGCGCCCGCCGAACTCTTGCGGTTCATGTCGAAGCGCGACTCCTGAAAGGCCATGGCCGCGATCTTGAGCCAGTCGAAGTCGTACTTTTTGGCGTACTTCTGGAAAAGCTTGGCCATGGGCCGGAGCTTGCCGATCGCCACCTGGGTGGTCGGGTCGGTGATGAAGTCGTCGTTCTCGTAGTAGCGCTTGAAGAACATGTTCCCGAGCAGGGTGCCCTGGCGCACGGTGGCCGCGAACTCGGACAGGCTCCTGCGCAGCTCGGGGCAATCCTTGCGCACGGCCCAGGCCAGCTTGCCGTCCGCATGTATGACCGCGTCCGGATAGAGCCTGAGTTCAGGAAAGACCTTCTTCCACAGGTCGGCCAGGAAATGGTCGGCCACGGTGTAGGGGACGATGCCCCTGGCGGCCATTTCCAGAAGGTCCTCGGTGGCCAGGTAGGGGTCCGCGTTGACGATGCGGACCGGTTTTTTCCGCTGCCTTTTCAGGCGCGCGTTCAGATCGGCCAGGTGCTCGGCGTAGCTCGACCCGGCCAGCACGGTGGCCTTGCGGCCCGACAGATCCTCGGCCGAGGCCAGGGCCGGGCTCTTGGGGCCGCCGACCACGATCTCGCTGACCCCGGTGCGGTAGGGTTCGGCAAAGGCCGCCTGTCGGCTGCGCTCTTCGGTCACGGTCAGGGCCGCGGCCGCGATGTCGCCCCGCCCGTCCAGCAAGGCCGGGAACAGCTCCTTGACCGGCACGGGCACGAAGACCAGCCGGACCAGCTCCTTCTTGTAGACCTTGGTCAGGTGCTTCTCGTAGGCGCTCATCATGTCCGCTTCGAGGCCACGCATGACCCCTTCCTTCATGAAGAAATTGGTCCGGTTGTAGACCACCAGCACGCGGATGGGCCGGTGGCTCTCGATGATCCGGGACAGGTCGCCCTTCCACGACTGTTCCACCCGCCCGAGCTCGGCGCCGCGCGCCGAAGCAAAGGAAACGGCCACGGCCAGGCAGGCCAGGACAAGCGTTCGGAAAAACCGGGTCATGGCGTTGCTCCGTATTTGATGACCACCAGGGTGACGTCGTCCTCGAGCTTGGCTCCGCCGGAGTATTCCCGGACCGCGTCGAAGACCGCGTCCACGACCTCGCGGGCGGACTCCCCGGCGTGTCCGCGCAGGACCGCCTTGAACCGGTCCTTGCCGAACATCTCGCCGCCCGCGTTGCGGGCCTCCCAGATGCCGTCCGTGCCGATGGCGATGAGCTGGCCGGGCAGGATGTCGCCCGATTCCTCGCCGTAGCGGGTCTCGCGCAAAACGCCCAGCGGCAGCCCGGCGTCAGCCCCCAGCG